>NZ_JBHYPS010000018.1:0-139663 GCF_042746075.1 Streptomyces sp. NPDC058758
CCCCACAAGGGCCTGGCGGGCGGGGCTTTTTGCCCGCGGCCCGCCCGCCCTTAACTCCCCCCGGGCCGTCTCGTCCTTCTGGCAGCGGAACACAACCGGAGGAGTACACGATGACCACCCGCGAATCCGAGATCCGGACGCTCCTGGAGCGCCGCGCCGACGCCCAGCAGAGCAAGGACATCGATCGGCTCATGTCGTTCTACGCCCCCGACGCCGTCTACTACGACGCCGTCCCCCCGCTGCGGTTCACGGGCACCGACGAGATCCGGCGCAACTTCCTGCGCTGGTTCGACGGATACGTCGGCCCCCTCACCCTGGCCACCCACGACCTCACGCTCGAGACCGGCGAGGACACCGCCTTCGCGCACATGCTCCACCTGGACTCGGGGGAGCGCAGGGGCGGGCTCCAGGCGTCGATCTGGGTACGGGAGAGCGTCTGCTTCCGGCGGACGGACGGAGTGTGGGCGATCACCCACGAGCACGTCTCGATCCCGATCGACCCGTCGACCCTGTCGGTCTGGCTCCCCTCCGACAGGGACCAGCCCTTCTCGTTCGACGACGTGCGATGAGGAGGATCCGCATGGCCGCGCTCGCTTCGGCGAAGCCCGGGAAGACCGCCGCCGGGGCCGGGCTCTCCCGGGCACCCTTCGCCAAGCGCTTCGCCCGGCTGGTGGGCCGGCCGCCCCTGGCCTACCTGACCTGGTGGCGGATGACCACGGCTGCGCGACTGCTGCGGACATCGGACGCCCCGCCGAGGCCGGTCGCCGCCCAGGTGGGCTACGCCTCCGAGTTCGCCTTCGCCCACGCGTTCAAACGCGCGCACGGCACCCCGCCCGGGAGCTACCGCCGGGAGACCTGACCCGGAGTCGGAGCCGGACCCGGAGTCGGACCCGGAGCCGGAGTCGGGCCTGTGGCTGGGGCTGGAGTCGGGGCTCGGGGACGGGGGTTGGAGCCGAGCCCGCCCGGTCGTACGCCGCTCGCCCGTACGTGCCCGCGAGAAGCAGCGGCACCGGCGGGGTGGGGGTGGCCCTGTCAGGTCAGGACGACGCACCCCTGCCGCTCCAGCTCGCACAGGAGCGGCAGGGAGGGGTCGATCCCGTTCCAGCGCAGGTCCAGTTTCTCCAGTGCCGGCATCGACGCGAGCCAGTCGGGCAGCCGGACCAGGCGGTTGCTCCGCAGGTCGATCTGGCGCAGGCGCGGGAGGCCGGCGAGCGGCTCGGGGACCTCGGTCAGGGAGTTCTCGCGGAGGTCCAGGTGGCGCAGTTCGCGCAGCTCGGCCGTTGACGGCGGCAGGTGCGCGATCGCGTTCCCCCGGAGCCAGAGCTCACGCAGGGCGCGGAGCCTGCCGAGGGTGCCGGGGAGGGTGGTGAGGCGGTTGTGCTGCGCCCGGAGCTCGATGAGACCGCTCATCGAGCCGATGGCCTCCGGCAGGGCGGTGAGGGGGTTCTCGCCGACGTTGAGGTAGCGCAGACGGGTCAGGTTCCCCAGGGAGTCGGGGAGCCGGGAGAGCCGGTTGTCGTGCAGGTAGAGGCAGTCGGTGAGTCCGGTCAGTTCGCCGAGTTCTTCGGGCACCGACGTCAGCGCGTTGTGGCCGAGGTCCAGGGTCCTCAGCCGGCCGAGCCGCCCGATGTCCGGCGGGAGGTCCGTGAGTCCGTTGTCCGCGAGGATCAGCACGTCGAGGTCCGTCTGCCGCCAGACCGACGCGGGTACCTCTCCGAGTTCTCGCCGCCACAAGTTCAGTGTGTGTACCACGGCCGTCTCCTCTTCCTCGGCGGGCCGGGCTCCGATTCTCGTCTTCTCGTCTTTCCGTCCGGGACCTCTCCGGACGGTGGCCGGCCGGCTCAAGGCTTCCCGTGGGGCAGGGCTTGCAGGTGGGAGAGGGCGATGCGCCGTCGGAGGGGGTCGACGTGGAGGATCTTCACCACGAGGGGGTCGCCGGCCCGGACCGCGTGCTCGTGGTGGCCGGCGGGGTCCTCGTACAGTTCGGCGGTGCGCACGAGTCCTTCGAAGCCGTCCTCGCGCTCCTCGACGCGGACGAAGACGCCGAACGGCACGACTTTCGTGACCGTGCCGGTCACGACCCGGCCGGTCCGTCGTGCGAGGGACACCAGGGGGTCCGGCCGCAACGCCTTCAACGACAGGGACACCCTTTCTCTCGTCATGTCGACGTCGATGACCTCGGCCGAGATCTCCTGCCCGACCGCGACGACGTCGGAGGGATGGTCGAAACGGCGCCAGGACAGCTCGGGAAGGTCGATGATCGCGGTGAAGCCGCCGATGTCCACGAAGGTCACGCCGAAGTCGGCGGTCGCCGTGACCGTGCCGGTGCGGACCTGCCCCCGGCGGAGGGTCTTCAGGAAGGCCCAGTCCCGGTCGCTCGGCGTCGCCTCGGTCCTCCACCGGGCGCGCAGGACGCCGTCGTCGTCGGGCAGGACCGCGGTGAACAGCGGGTGGCGTTCGTCGGCGGCCAGGGGCAGGGCCGTGGCGGCACGGGCGTCCGCCACCCGGGCGGCGAGTTCCCGGTACTCGGACTCGTGGACCAGCGCACCGGAGACGGTCCCGTCCCGGTCCTCCCACACGAACTCCACCGGACCCTCGTCGGGAAGCGAGGCGAGGACCGCGCCGACGTCGGTGGACAGACCGGGCCAGACGGTCAACTGCGCACGCGGGGTGAGCCGGGCACGTACCGCGTCGAGCGTGTCCTCGGTGAGCCGGTGCCAGCGGGAGGCGTTGTGGAGGTACCCCTCCTCCAGCATCGCCGCCTCCCCCGTGCCGACGGACCAGCGAAGACGGTTCCAGAAGTCCTCGTCGGCGGGCCGCTGCACGCCGGGCTCGTCAAAGTCCGCGTCGTGGGGCGAGGCCTCCAGCCGCTCCGGAAAGAGACCGAGGGCCCGGGTGCGGGCGACGGCGCGCTCGCAGGGCCGGTCGCTGCTGACGTAGACGTACTGGTCCCAGCCGACCTGCACCTCGAACCTGTCCTCCACCGCCAGACGGCACCAGGCGCCGTTGTCGCGGAGCATGACCCGGACCAGCTCCAGACCGAGGGCGAGCGGCACCTCCGCACCGTCGTGGAACCCGCTGAGGTCGGACGGGAAGAGCCCGGCGAGACCGAAGCCGTCGACGGCCGGCTCCCGGCCGAAGTGGACCGGGCCGGAGATCCCCGGCTCGCGAACGGCCAGACGGTCGACGCCGGTGTCCTCGGCGAAGGCGGCGACCGCCTGGAGACAGGCGGCCTCGACCGGTCCGTGATCGCTGGTCGTGTCCTCGGCGCCGACGTAACCGCCGTGCTCGTCGCGGTCGGCGGGGTCGTACTTGGTGATCCGGTGGACGAAAGGCGGCACGTTGCTCCCCTGGCGGGCGACGGTGATCGCCCAGCGGCCGATCTCGTGACCGGAAGCGTAGACCGTGCGGTACGGGCCGCCGGACGCCTGGTCGGTCGCGGCAGGCGCCGCGCCGGCGACGTCCAGCCGGTCAGCCCGCCGTCCACGGGCGGAGTTTGCCGGGGTTGCGCACGGCCCGGATGCGCGTGATCCGGTCGTCCGCGACGTCGAACGCGTACACGGCCACGACGGCGCCTCCGTGCTCGATCACCAGACCGGCCCGGCCGTTGACCGTGCGCTCCAGGACCGTCAGGGCGCCGGACGCCCGGACGGCGAGGCCGGTGAGGTAGCGCGCGATCCCTTCGCCGCCCGCGATCGGGTGGGGCGCGGCGGCCACCACGCCGCCGCCGTCCGCCGTGAACGTCGCGCCGGGGGCGAGGAGCCCGACGAGGGCGTCGACGTCCTGCGCGTCCCACGCCCGCTTGAAGTCTCCGGACGAGCCCCGCCTGGTGGGCGGCCGGGGCCGCGGGGGCGCCGGGGCGCCCGCCGGTCCAGCCGGTCCGCCCGGGCAGCGGCTCCGGGATCCGCGCGCCCGTGCAGCGCTCGCGCCGGACCCGTGCCGAGCCGAGGAGGTCCAGGCACACGCGGGTGGCGACCGTCGTCAGCCAGGCGCCGGGGGATTCGACGGCGTCCCGCCCCCCGCCCCGTTCGAACCGATCGGCAGACGCGACGCGAGGGCGCGGACGCGGTCCGCGGAGCTAGATCCGTGAGTTGCGCAGGGACTGCCAGACCGCGCCGGCCAGCGCTTTCGTCGCCTTGGGGACCGGCAGGTGTTCGTGCTCGCGGTACAGGGCCCAGTTGTACTGCACGAGCGAGAGCTTGTTCGAGGACAGCGACCCCGCCTGGTGGGCCCTGTAGACCGCGAGCGGCTCGGCCAGGCCCCGGGCGTCCGCGCCGTCCCGCATGATCGACAGCCACAGGGCGTAGTCCTGGCGCTTGAGCATCGGGGGCATCAGCCTCGTGCCCAGGACCTTGCGGTCGTACATGGCGGTGAGGGCGCCGATGTGGTCCCTGACCAGCATCGCGCGGTAGTCCACGTGTGCGCGCGCGTGGATCACCCGCCCGTTCGGAACCCAGTCGGTGCTCTCGCCGGCGTAGTCGGCGTCCATCTTGAAGTACGAGGTGAACGTGAGCGGCGCGGTGCCCTGAGCGGCGAAGGCGAGCTGCTTCTCGGTCTTCTCCGGGAGCCACATGTCGTCGCTGTCGAGGAAGGCGATGTAGTCGCCGCGGGCCCGCTCGATCGCGAGGTTGCGGGCCCGGCCCGCACCGCCCCGCTCGGGCGCCGTCTCCGGCAGGACGCGCTCGTCCTGTTCGGCGAACTCGCGGAGGAGGTCCATGGAGCCGTCGGAGGACTGGTCGTCGGTGACCAGCAGCTCCAGGTCGCTGTGGGTCTGGGTGAGTACCGACCGGACGGCCGCGCCGAGAGTGGCTGCCGAGTTGTACACGGGCATCACGACAGACACCAGAGGCACAGGAGTTCTCCTCACTAGATCAGGAAGAATGGCTCATTCAACCAGAGCGCAGCCCGCGGGGGCACATCGGCGCCTCCGCCGGCTCGCCCCGCCGGCACGGTGCGCAGCCCCGTGACCACGACGTTCACCGTCGCCGTCCCGGCCGGCGCCACTCTGGCGGGCGGGCCCGCCGTGCCCATGGCGGGCGGCAAGGGCGCGCTGTCGTCCTCCCCGCCCGCGTCGGACCCGCCGGACGTGCCGTCTTCCTTGCGGGCGAGTTCCTCACGGTGCTCCGCACCGTCTGCGGCCCCGTCGTCGCCGAAGTCGCGCCGGCCGGCCGTGGCGCGGCGCCGCCGTGCCTGGCCCTGCCGCCGCGTGACCCTGGGCAGGGTCTTCACATGATCACCACTGGTGGTTCGTGGTGTCGTGATGCGTCTCCATGAACTGGCGGACGCAGAGCGGGAGTTCGTCCGGCCGCTGCTACTTGAGCGCTATGGTCCGTGGGCGACGCTGCGCACGCGTTTCCGCGGGTGGGCCATGGACGGAACATTCGACCGGATGGTGCGGGCCGCGAAGACGAAGGCGAAGGCGGACGCGGCAGGCGGCGTCGAGTGGCTTGTGTCGGTCGACCCCACCGCCGTCCGCGCCCGTCGGCACGCGGCCGGGGCTCGAGAAGAGGGCTCCGCGACCCGGCCCCCGGCCGGTCCCGAGGCGGTCTGACCGGCACGATCCGTCTGGCCTGTGACGGGCGGCAACACCCACGACTGCACCCGGTCCACCGCCGTGAGGGAGGCGGTCCGGGTGCTCCGGATCGGACCGGGGCGGCCCGGTTCCTCGCCTCGCGGCGGAGGGCCGTGCGTCGTGAATCAGCAGGTCACGTCCTGTGCGGCAGCGGATGGCGCCCCTCGCGGAGCAAAGCGGAATCCCCTGTTCAGTTTCGTGGCGCGACCAGGTACCTTGTATCGCATGGAACCAGGCGATGCCGCCAAGCAGGCCCGCGCGGCCGCCCAGCTGCGCAAGGGCGTCTTGGAGTACTGCGTCCTCGCCCTCATGCGGGACCGCCCCCGCTACGGCGTGGAGCTCCTGCACGCCCTGGGCGAGTCCGGGGCCCTGGCCACCGGCCAGGGCACGGTCTACCCGCTGCTCTCCCGGCTCCGCCGGGACGGCCTGGTCACCACCACCTGGAAGGAGTCCGCCTCCGGACCGCCCCGGCGCTACTACGCCCTCACCGACGGCGGCCGGGCCGCGCTCGACGAGTTCGCGCACGTCTGGCCCGCCTTCCGCGACACCGTCGACGCCTTCCTGGCCGCCCCCCGCCCCACCTCCGGAGACCCCGCATGAAGACCCCCGCCGATCCCGTCCGCGACTACCTCTCCGCCGTCGAGCGCGAGGTCTCCACGCTTCCCGCCGACCGCCGCCAGGAACTCCTCGCCGACCTCGCCGAGCACATCGCGGTGACGCGCGCCGAGCACCCCGGGGCGACGGACCGCGAGGTCCTGGCGGAGCTGGGCGACCCGCGGGTGATCGCGGCGACGGCGCTGGCGGAGGCGGGCGGCGGGACCGCGGCGGCCTGGGGCCGGCCCCGGGAGGAGCCCGCCCGGCGCGGCAAGGTCCACCCCCTGGTCCCGCTGCTGCTGCTCACCGTTCCCTTCGTCCTCGGCACGCTCTCCACCGCGTTCCTGACCGACTCCTCCGTGCCCCAGCTCGTCGTCGGCCTGGTCCGCATCGTCGGCGCGGTGCTCCTGTGCACCTCCGCGTTCTGGACCCCGGTCCAGAAGATCGTCGGCGTGGTGCTCACCATCGTGCTGTCGGCCGTCGCCAACCTCCTCTGGGAGGAGACCACCGTCGCCCCGGCGGGCGACACCCCGGCCCTGGTGGCGAACCTGGTGACGCTCGCCGTGCTGGCCGCCTCCGCCGCGTGGCTCTGGCGGGTCCGCCGGCGCGTCTGAGCCGGACCCGGGCGGCGGACGCCACCGGAAGCGGCGGAACCCCGGCCGCCGACGCCCGCCGCCCGGTACCGTACCGATCATGCTCGCGATACGGTCCGGCCGTTTCGGCGGTCCGAAGCGATCATCCCCGCCGAGGTCCCCGCCCGAGAAGGAGCGCCTCGCCCGTAGCCGGGCGCCGGCTAGGGCGAGGCGGTGCAGAATGACGAGTCCGGTTTCCGGGGAGCCGCCGTCGGCGATCGTGAGGGTCCCGCCGAGTGCGGCCTTGGCGCCGGGCTCTCCCCACGCCTTGCAGTCGTTGCGGTTCCCGGCGAGCGGCGGGCCGACCACGACGACCAGCCGGGTGTCGGCTTCGACGACGGCCTGGTGGTCGGCGGAGTACCGGGCTGTCCAAGACGGCACTGATGCCGTGATCACACCAGCCACACGGAGATCGGTCCCCTGTCACTCCGGAGCTGCGCGCGATGTCGCTCAGAATCCGATGGTACGGCTCGGCCCTGGCGCCAAGAATCACGGGATGCATGAAGTGAAGCTGTCCGACGGGATCGTCACCCTCTCCCCCCTGCGCCCGGACGACGTGGAGGCGCACCTCGCGGGGGAGGACGAGCTGCTCGTTCGCTGGCTCAACGGCGGTCCTGGCACGCGCGAGGGCGTCGAAGCCTACTTCCGACACTGCCGGGAGCAGTGGGACACCGCCGGGCCACTCCGCGCGTTCGGCATCCGGAGGGGTGCCGACGAGATACTCGTGGGCACGATCGACCTGCGGTTCGCGGGAGAAGGTCTGGCGCCCGGCCAGGTAAATGTCGCCTATGGCCTCTATCCGTCCTGGCGGGGCCGTGGCCTGGCCACCCGCGCGGTCCTGTTGGCGGTCCCGTACGCGGCGAGTGAGGGCGGGGCGGAGGCGGTGATCCAGGTGGAGCCGGAGAATCCCGCATCCGCCGCGGTCGCCCGGCGGGCAGGGTTCGCCCCCGGCAAGCCGACACGCAGGAAAGACGGCACACGCTTCGACTGGTACCTCCGGGACCTGCGCGCCGCCGCCCGGTGACAACCGAAGGTTACGGGACAACCCTTGGCTTGATCTTTAAGGTCTGGGCCGTGGGTGAGTCGCTGGACAGGGACCGGGTGATCTCAGGTCGCGGAGGAGCGGTTCGGCATGTACGTGATAGCTGACGGAGCCACGCCGGCCTCGCGGTTGGTGCTGGTGAAGGGCTTCGAGACGGACGGCGGGTACGTTTTCGAGCCGGCGAGCCCGTTCTTCCTGGCCGCCGGTGATCGAATCGCTTTCGAAGGCGACAGGCTTGTCGTCGTGCGGGCCGGTGGAGAGCGGCTATCGCCGACGGGCGACTGGTCCACGCGGTGCGGACCGGGGTCTTTGCGCCGCCGGTAGAAGTCGTTCCTCGAACGGTGCGTCGTACTCGACCACCCGGTTCGGTAACCGCCGTGCGCGGAAGCGCCCTTCGTCCGAAGAAGTGCTCCGACCGAGGAACACACACGTCCAGCACGAAGACCGTCAGGACGGGTCTGTGGCATCGTGACGCCTGGTGAGAGCTGCCGGCCGAGCTGCCGCTGGTGGTCAGGCACCGGCGCCGGCAGGGATACCTGCGGCGCTCCGACATCGAGCACACCTTCCGCCTGTGCAGGCAGACCCTGGGCTGGACCCGTCCGAAGATCCGCATCCTCGAGGCGGCGGACCGCCGGACCCGGCTGGTCCTCGCCGCCTCCACCCGACTGCGGCCGGCCCGGCCGCCGGAGGACCCAGCGGGGCCGCCAGGACCGGAACCGGCATCGGGTCCGGTACCGGCATTGGGACCGGTATGGGTTCCGGGTCGGGTCAACGGCGCGTGTCGACGGGGTGCCAGGGTGCGCCGGGGCGGGTGGCGCGGGGGGCGGCGGCGAGCCGGATCGCGTAGACGGGGGCTTCGCCGGGGAGGGGGCCGAGGTAGTCGTGGCCGACCATGTGGCACCAGGCCGGCAGGTCCAGCGGGGCGGCCGGATCGGTGGCCACGACGTGAACCACCGTGCCCGCCGGCGCGTGCGCGATCCGCTCGCGGAGTCTCAGCAGCAGGGTGACGCACAGCAGGCCGGTGCCGTCCACCACCAGGACCGCGCCGGGCGGCTCGGCGGCGCTCACCGGGGAAGGGCCTGGGTGACGCGCCACAGCCGCCGGGGCAGGCCGCCCTCCTCGAAGGGGTGGACCTCCTCCAGGGTCCAGCCGTCGGCGAGGGAGTCGACCAGGTCGCGGGGGAAGAAGTGGACGGCGAAACCGCCGTGCTCCCAGATGTCGTCGCCGTGCCCGGTGCCCGCGCCGTAGTGGGCGTCGCCGGTGTGCCGCACGGTGTAGACGAAGACGCCGCCGGGCCGCAGCACCCGGCGGACCTCGGCGACCAGGGCGTGGATCTCCTCGGTGGACAGGGCCATGCACAGCAGCATGTGCGCGAACACCGCGTCCACCGAGTCGTCCGCCAGCCGCAGGGGCTCGCGCACGTCGTGCACCGCGGTGGTGACCCGATCCTCCGTACCCTGGGCCGCGGCGGCCCGGCGCAGCTGCTCCAGGCCGACCGGGCTGAAGTCGGCGGCCAGCACGCTGAAGCCCTGACGGGCGAAGTACAGCGCGTCGCGGCCGTGCCCCGCACCCAGCTCCAGCACCTCGCGCACACCGGCGGTACGGAAGACACCGGCAGCGTGCACGGCCGGCTCGGACGGGTCCTCGCCGTACATGCCCGGGTGCGCGCCGTAGGTCTGCTGCCAGTGCTCGCGCTGGCCCTCCGCCAGCTCCCGCTCCGCCATCTCCGTACTCCTCCCACCGCCCGGCCCGCGCCGGGACATCCTGCAGGTCAGCCTAGATCCGCCGCCGTCCCGCACGGCGGGCGAGGCACGCCGGCCCGCGGCTGCGGCCCCTCGGCGGGCTTGCCGTCGTGGGGTTCGGGCCGCGCCGCAGGGCAAGGCACTCGGTTCGCCGCAGCGTCTACGGTGCGCTGGGCGGAGTGCTCGACACGTCCATGGCCGGGTTCTGAGCCGTTGCGGCGGAGGCGGCATCGTGACGAGCCGGCATCTGCTCGAACGCCGTGGCGCTGGACAGCCAGGGGAGGGGCACGCCGCCAGGCCGGCTGCACCGATCACCCCGTCCGGCCTCAGGACGGGGGTCCCCGCCCCGTGATCCGAAGGAAACGGCCCGGTGCCGTGACCGCATGCGTCCACTGGACGGGGACCGGTGACGTCAGGCGCTGAGCCGCTGTCGGAGGCGGCTTGTACTCTGCGCTCATTGACGATCATGAACACGGGCACAGGCACGGGCACAGGCATGGGCATGGGCACGGGGCGAGTGGTCAGGGGCGGGAGCGCGGGGGGTTTCGATGCGTGAGGAACGACCGGTACGAAGCCGTGGGACGGGTCTCTCCGTCGGTGGGTGGATCATCGCCGTGGGTTTCCCCGTGGTCGTGCTCGCCGTGATCGGGGCCGTCGGCACCTGGTTCCCGCACGACGCTTCCGGCCGGAGGGCGGAGCCGCGTACGGAGTTCACCGCGAGCAATCCGCCCGCCGGGCTGCCCGCCGCGCTCACCACCGGCCAGCACCTCCGCTGGTCCCGCTGCGCCTCGCCGCCCGCCGCGCGGACGGGCTACGACTGCGCCACCATGAAGGCCCCCCTCGACTACCGGAAACCGGACGGCAGGACGATCGACGTCGCCCTGATCCGCCGCAAGGCCACCGGCCCGAACGCCCGGCGCATCGGCTCCCTCGTCCTCAACTTCGGCGGTCCCGGCGTCTCCGGGGTGCGCGGACTGCCCGAGCGCCTCGGCCAGTACGAGTCGCTCCTCGACCGCTACGACCTGGTCTCCTTCGATCCGCGCGGGGTGGGCGCGACCATGCCCGTGCGGTGCGGGAAGACCGCGGACGACACCGGCTACGACGGGGCCGACGCCTGCGCCGAGCGCTCGGGGGCGCTCCTGCCGCACGTCGGGACCTCGCACACCGCGCGCGACCTCGACCTGATGCGCTACCTCCTCGGCGACGAGCGGCTCCACTACTTCGGCGTCTCGTACGGAACGGCGCTCGGCGCGGTCTACGCCCACCTGTACCCGTCGCACGTCGGACGGCTCGTCCTCGAAGCACCCGTCGACCCGACCGAGGACCTCGCCGAGGAGCAGGTGACGCAGGCCAAGGCGGTCCAGGCGGCGTTCGACCGGTTCGCCGCGCACTGCGCGGCCCGTATCCGCCCCTGTCCGACCGGCGACGGGCCCCGGGAGGCCGCGCGACGCATGGCGCGTCTGGCCGACCGCCTGGAGAAGAAGCCCGCCCCGGCCGGCGGCGGAAGGAAACTCGACGCCGACGACCTCGCGTACGCCGTGAGCGGCCACCTCGCCCTCGGCACGGACGGCTGGTCGCCGCTCGCCGAGGCCCTCACCGCGCTGATCGACCACAACGACGGCGGCCCGCTGAGCGAGGGCGCGGACGACACCGGCTCCGCCGATCGCGCGGCGGCCCCGCGCGACAACAGTCGCGTCGCCCGGACCGCCATCACCTGCGCGGACTCCAGTCTGCGCTCCGGCTTCGAACGCCTGGCCGAGGACGAGGCCCGCGTCAAAGCCGCCTCGCCCGTCTTCGGCGCGGCCTGGTCCACCGGCGTCTACCTCTGCTACGGCTGGCCGTTCGACGGCGAGAGCGCCACGCGCCGGGTGGACGCCCCGGGCGCGGTCCCCGTCCTGGTGGTCGGCGGCACGGGCGACCCGATCACGCCGTACTCCGGCGCCCGCCACATGGCCCGCGCCCTGGGCGACGGCGTCGGCGTGCTCCTGACGGCCGAGGAGGAGGGCCACGGCACGTACCCGCAGAACCGCTGCGTCGTGGAGAAGGTCGACCGGTACCTCCGTACGGGCCGCACCCCGGCCCCGGGGACGGTCTGCCGGGGCAGCATGTCCTGAGGCCCGTACGGGTCCGCGGCGCGACCGCCGACACGCCGGTCCGTCCGTTGCGCGGGGGCGGGCCGCGAGGCCACTCGGTCGGACGCCGACGCCGACGCCGACGCCGACGGCGAGGCCGACGCCGAGGCCGAGGCCGACGCCGAGCGAGCCGGCGAGCGCTGCGCGCCGAGCCGTCACACCCGCCCAAAGGCGCCCTTCGCGGTTCCCGGCCACGAGAGCGACACCGCCGTCACTCCGTCACTCCGGGAGCGGCGGGCCTCCTGCACGGCAGACGGGCCGGTGTCCGGGCGGGGCGTCAGGAGGGCGCCGAGGCGGCGAACGGCGCGTGCCCGGGCGGGGATCGGCGCGTGCCCGGGCGGGGATCGGCGCGTGCCCGGGCGGGGAACGGCGCGTGCCCGGGCGGGGAACGGCGCGTACGGCCCCCTTGACGGGGCCGCCCCGCGCCCGGGGCAGGTGGTGCCCCTCCCGGTGCCGATCGCCGGACCACCCCGTCCCACCTGGGCCTCCCGCGTTCCCGCCGGACCGTACCGCCGTTCCCGGAGGGCCGTTCAGGCACCGCCGGCGGCGCCGGGAGCATGGCCGAACCGACGCCTTGTCACCGGATGCGCCCCTCCCTACTTTTGTCCAGCGAGTTCACGGTCCGACGGGCCCACCGGCCCTCACCGGGCCTTCCCGCTCCTCAGCACGACCGACCCTGGAGGCGTCACATGCCCGTAGCCGTGCCGGAACTTCTGGAAGCCGACACCACCCCCGACTTCCGCGACGCGGGGCCCCTGGAGATCGACGACGCGGCGATCGCGTTCGAGGACGACGACCGCGGCGACCGCGAGTACACGGCGTGTCTCTCCGACCCCTGGGTGACCGCCACCACCCGTTTCGCCTGCGACTTCAACTCCTAGCGGTGGCCGTCTCCATCGCCGGCCGCGACGGCTGGTCCGACGACACGTGGGCGTACCTCAACGACCCCCGGATGCCGGCGATGGAACACGGCTGGAAACTGCACGTCTCGACGCGCCCCGGCGAACTCGACGCCGTGTCCCGGCTCGTCCTGCCGGTGCTGTCCCGGCACGTCTGCCACGCGAAGTTCGCCCGCGACCCGGAGACGCTGCGCCGCCTCAACTCCGGCGCGGTGGGCGCCGGGGCCGTCGGCAAGGCGATCACCGTCTACCCCCTCGCCGGGACCGTGGTCCCCCTCGCCCGGGAACTCGCCGCCGCCCTGCGCGACCGGGAGGGCCCCCGGGTCGTCAGCGACCGGCGGGTCGACCCGAGGGCCCCGGTCTACTACCGCTACGGCCCCTTCACCGGCGACTACCGGACCGGCAGGACCGGACGGCTCGAATCCGTCATGACCGGCCCGGACGGCCGGATCTTCGACGGCCTGGCCACCGGCCGCTACCGGTGCCCGCCCTGGGCCGAGGACCCCTTCGCGACCGGCCCCGCACACGCCGGAGCGCCGGACGCCCCCGCCCTCGGCGGCGGCCGCTACGCCGTCACCGCGGGCATCGCCCGTACGCCCCGGGGCAACGTCTACCGGGCGACCGACCGCACCCTCGGCCGGGCCGTGGTGGTCAAACAGGCGCGTGCCTTCGTCGGCGAGGAGGCGTCCGGCACCGACGCCCGCCACCACCTGCGCAACGAACACGCCGTCCTCACCGCCCTCGACGGCGTCCCCGGCGTGCCCCGCGCCCTGGACTACTTCGCCCACCGGGCCGACGAGTACCTGGTGACGAGCGACTGCGGCGACCGCGACCTGCGCCGGGAGGTCCTGCGAGGCGGCCCCTACCGGGACGACGGGACCCGCCCGGGACGCTCCCTGTCCGCGCTCGCCACCCGCCTCCTGGAGATCCTGGACGCGATCCACGCGCGGAACGTGGTCGTCCGCGACCTCAAACCCGACAACGTCGTGCTCGACGGCCCCGGCCACTTCGACCGTCCCGGCCACTTCGATCCCGCCGATCACCTCGACCGTCCCGGCTCCCTCGGCGATCCCGGCCGCCTCGGCCACGCCGTCCACCTCGTCGACTTCGGGACGAGCGAACGGAACGGTACGGGGCCGGGCGGCGCGACCCCCGGCTACAGCGAGCCGGTCCTGCCCGCGACCGGCCCGGCCGCCCCCGCCGACGACCACTACGCCCTCGGCGCCACCCTCTTCTTCGCCGCCACCGGCCTCGACCCCGTGATCGTCGACGCCGACCGCGTCACCAACCGGGACCGGACCCTGGCCTGCCTGGCGGAGGCCCTGCCCGGAGACGCCCACCGGAACGTCCGGGCGGCGATCACCGGCCTCCTGAGCTTCGACCCGGCCGTACGGACCGCCGCCGCCGACCGCCTGCGCACCGGCACGCCCGATCCCGAGCCCGATGCCGATCCCGAGCCCGCGACCGATCCCGCCCCTACCCCTACCTCCGCCCCCGCGCCCGCCCCCGCCCCCGCCCCCGTGCGTGGGCCGGCGGGCCGCCCCGCGGCCTTCCGGATCGACGACGACCTGCTGGACGAGGTCATCGCGCACACGGCCGCGTTCTGCGCCGCCGAGGCCGAGGCGATCACGGATCCGGTGCGGGCCGCCCGGCTCCCCGTCCCCACCTCGCTCGACGTCTACGGCGGCAGCGCGGGCCTCGGCCTGGAACTCCTCCACCACACCCACCGGCCCCGGGTCCGCGAGGCCGTCACCGCGCTGGCCGGGTGGACGGCGGCGCAGCCCAGGAACCTGCCGCCGGGCTTCTACACCGGCCGCACCGGCGTCGAACTCTTCCTCGCGGAGGCCGGGGCGGGAACGGCGCCCCACGAGGGCGGGGAGCCTCGGCACCTGCCGGACCGCGCCCCGGACGGCGGGCCGCCCGAGGCGGACCTCGTCGCGGGCGCCGCGGGCATCGGCATCGGCCGTCTGCTGCTCGCCCGGCACGCCCTCCGGTCCGGTGACACCGGCGCCGCCGACCGGCACCTCGCCGTCGCCGCCGGCTGCGACCGGATGCTGGCCTCGGGCACCGCCCGGCTCGCCCCGGCCGGCCCGGACACGCCCGGCAGCGCCGCGCTCCGCGAGGGCCTCGCGCACGGGGAGGCGGGCGTCGCCTCCTTCCTCCTCGCGTACGGGGCGTGGACCGGGGACCCGGACGCGGTCGCCCGCTCCGAGCGGGCCGCCGTACGCCTGGCCGCCGTGACGCCGGACGTCATCGCGGCGGCCGCCGCGCCCGGGGCGACCCGCCGCTACGGCTCGTGGTGCCGCGGCCTGGCCGGCATCGGAGCCGTACACCTCCAGGCCGCCGGAGACCTCGGGGATCCCCGCCACCTCGACCTCGCCCGGCGGGCCGCGCGCGCCTGCGCGGCCCTGGCGCCGAGGATGCCGCTGGTCACGCAGTGCTGCGGCCTGGCCGGGGTGGGCGACCTGCTGGTGGACGTCGCGGAGGCGACCGGCTCGGAGGAGTTCCGGGACGGGGCCGAGACCGTCGCCCGGCTCGTCCTGAGCCGCAGCGGCGGCACCCGCTCCCGGCCCGTCTTCCCGGACACCGGCCTCGCCCGCCCGAGCGCCACCTGGGCGGGCGGCTCCGCGGGCGTCCTCACCTTCTTCCGGCGCCTGCGCGACCGGGGCGGCCCGCGCCTCGGCCTCCCTTCCTGAACGCGGCGCGGCTGCTCCGTCCTTTCCTCCGGCCGGGAGCGTCGGAGTCCTCGCGTCCGGCGGAGGGCTCCGTCACCGGAACGGGGCCGGGCGCGTCCCGGCGAGGCGCGGTGGCCACGTGGCCGGCCTGCCGCCGGCGCGGCCGGCGTACCGGGCGTCGTGGACTCCGTGGCCGGCGGTGCTGCCGGGCCTCCTGAGGCGGTGGCCCCGGCAGCCGGACTGCACGGGCGCCGCGCCACGTACCGCGCCGCGCCCCCTCCCGCGACCGGAACACGACCCCGTCGGTCCCGCCGAGACGACCCTTTGTCCCGGGAGTGGAAGAAGTCGTACTCGTTTCCTGCGCAAGTAGTTCCCAGTCCGGCGGAGCGCTGCTACGTTCCTCTCGAAAGCCCGACGGACCAGCCGCCGCGGACGGGCATTCGGGCCCCAGCCGGAGGCGGGGGAGGGGAGGGATTCGTGAGACGGATGACCGCTCGACCTGCGAACGTGCACCAGGCGCGACTCCTGCGCCTGCTGCGCGACGGGGGACCCAACTCCCGTGCGCAGCTGGGTGATCTGGTGGACCTCTCCCGTTCCAAGCTGGCGGTCGAGGTGGACCGGCTGCTGGAGACGGGGCTGGTGGTCGCGGACGGCCTCGCCGCCTCACGGGGCGGACGCCGCTCGCACAACCTCCGGCTCGCCCCGGCCCTGCGCTTCCTCGGCGTCGACATCGGGGCCACCTCGATCGACGTCGCCGTCACCAACGCCGAACTGGAGGTCCTGGGGCACCTGAACCAGCCCGTGGACGTCCGCGAGGGGCCCGTCGCCGTCTTCGAGCGGGTCCTGGCCATGGCGGACAAGCTGAAGGCGTCGGGAGTCGCGGAGGGCTTCGACGGCGCGGGCATCGGCGTGCCCGGCCCCGTCCGCTTCCCCGAGGGCGTGCCCGTCGCCCCGCCGATCATGCCGGGCTGGGACGGCTTCCCCGTCCGCGAGGCCCTCAGCCAGGACCTCGGCTGCCCGGTGATGGTCGACAACGACGTGAACCTCATGGCGATGGGGGAGCAGCACGCGGGCGTCGCCCGCTCCGTCGGCGACTACCTCTGCGTGAAGATCGGCACCGGCATCGGCTGCGGCATCGTGATCGGCGGCCAGGTCTACCGCGGTACGACGGGCAGCGCGGGCGACATCGGGCACATCCAGGTCCAGCCCGACGGACGGGCCTGCGCCTGCGGCAACCTGGGCTGTCTGGAAGCCCACTTCAGCGGTGCGGCGCTGGCCCGCGACGCGGAGGACGCGGCGCGCTCGGGCCGGTCGGCGCAGCTCGCCGCGCGGCTGGAGACGGCCGGGGAACTGACGGCCGCGGACGTCTCGGCGGCCGCGGCGGCGGGCGACACCGTGGCGCTGGAGCTGATCCGCGAGGGCGGACAGCGGCTGGGCCAGGTCATCGCCGGGCTCGTCAGCTTCTTCAACCCGGGGCTCGTCGTCATCGGCGGCGGCGTCACCGGGCTCGGCCACACCCTGCTGGCCAGCGTCCGCACCCAGGTCTACCGCCAGTCGCTGCCGCTCGCGACCGGCAACCTCCCCATCGTGCTGGGCGAGTTGGGCCCCACCGCCGGAGTGATCGGCGCGGCCCGCCTCATCAGCGACCACGTCTTCTCACCGGCCTGACCCGGCCGGCCCCGCCCGGCCCCTCATCCCTTCGGCAGCGGTACGCCGCACGCCGAAGCACGTACGCACCACCTCACCACCGCACCACGCAACGGTCCCGTGGCTGTCAGCCATGCCCGCTCACCCCGCACGCGCCGGCACGTCCATGGCCGCGGGGCCCTGAGCCCTTCGCTCCGCTCCACCCTGCCCGCTCACGGCCGTACCCGCCGAGGGGATCCCGATGGCATCACACCCACCGCTGCTCACGATGAACCGCATCACCAAGTCGTTCCCCGGCGTCCGCGCCCTGGACGGCGTGGACCTCGAAGTCCACGCCGGCGAGGTCCACTGCCTCCTCGGTCAGAACGGCGCCGGCAAGTCGACCCTCATCAAGGTCCTCGCCGGAGCCCACCAGCCCGACGACGGCGAGATCACCTGGGCCGGCGAGCCGGTCTCCCTGACCTCTCCGATCGCGGCCATGCGACGGGGGATCGCCACCATCTACCAGGAGCTGGACCTGGTCCACGGACTGTCCGTCGCCGAGAACGTGTTCCTCGGGAACGAGCCGACCTCCGCCGGGTTCGTCGTGCGCGGTGCCCGGGCCCGTGCCGCCGCCGGACGGCTCCTCGAACGCCTCGGGCACCCGGAGATCGATCCGGCCCGTCTCGTCGGCGAGCTGTCCGCCGCCCAGCAGCAGATCGTCTCCATGGCCCGCGCGCTCTCCCACGAAGTGCGGCTGATCGTCATGGACGAGCCGTCCGCCGCGCTCGACCCCGACGAGGTCGACAACCTCTTCCGGATCGTCGCCGAGCTCACCGCGGACGGCGTCGCCGTCGTGTACATCTCCCACCGGCTGGAGGAGATCCGCCGCATCGGCGACCGGGTCACCGTCCTGAAGGACGGCCGCTCCGTCGCCGGCGGCCTGCCGGCGGACACCACCCCGACCCGCGACATCGTCGCCCTCATGACCGGCCGCACCGTCGAGCACGTCTTCCCGGTCCGCCCCGACGGAGCCGGCGGAACCGGCGGAGCCGCCACCGCCCGGGACCCCGTCCTCGAGGTCGAGGGCCTCGCCCGGCGCGGCGAGTTCGCCCCCCTCGACCTCGAACTGCGCCCCGGCGAGATCGTCGGCCTCGCCGGACTGGTCGGCTCCGGCCGCAGCGAGATCCTGGAGACGATCTACGGGGCGCGCAGACCCGACGCGGGCCGCGTCCTCGTCGACGGCGTTCCCCTCCGCCCGGGCAGCGTCCGCGCCGCCGTCCGGGCCGGGATCGGGCTGGCCCCCGAGGAACGCAAGGCACAGGCCCTGCTGATGCTGGAGTCCGTCGGCAGCAACGTCTCGGTCTCCACCCTCTCCCGCTACTCCCGCGCGGGCTGGCTCGACCGGCGCGCCGAGCGCGCCGCCGCGCACGACGCGGTGCGCGAGCTGTCGCTGCGGCCCGACGACCCGGACGCGGCGATCAGGACGCTGTCCGGCGGCAACCAGCAGAAGGCCGTGCTCGCGCGCTGGCTGCTGCGCGGCTGCAAGGTGCTGCTGCTCGACGAGCCGACCCGGGGCGTCGACATCGGCGCCCGCGCGGAGCTCTACGCCGTCATCCGCCGACTGGCCGACGAAGGGCTGGCGGTCCTGCTCGTCTCCAGCGAGGTTCCCGAGGTCCTCGGCCTCGCCGACCGCGTGCTGGTGCTCCGGGAGGGCTCCGTCGTGCACACGGCGCCGGCCCGGGAGCTCGACGAACACCGCGTACTCGATCTCGTGATGGAAGGGAACCCGACGCCATGACGCAGCCGGCCTCCGCCGCGCGGAAGGACGCGCCGACGTCCGCCGCCGCCTCCGACACCGCCGCGAAGGGAACCCGCCGACCGGCGCTGATGCGGTGGGACGTGCGCAGCGTGTCGCTGCTCGGGGTCCTCGTCGCCCTCGTCGCCGTCGGCGGGATCACCCAGCCCGACTCCTTCCTCGCCACCAGCAACCTCCAGCTCGTCCTGACCCAGGCGTCGGTCATCGGCGTCGTCACCGTCGGCATGACGTTCGTCATCACCAGCGGCGGCATCGACCTGTCGGTCGGCGCGATCGTGGCCCTGGCGTCCGTGTGGGCGACGACCGTGGCCACCCAGGAGTTCGGCTTCGCGGGCATCCTCTTCACCGCCGTGCTCGTCGGCGTCGGCTGCGGTCTCGTGAACGGACTCCTGATCGCGTACGGCGGCATGGTGCCGTTCATCGCCACCCTGGCCATGCTGGCCTCCGCCCGGGGTCTCGCCCTCCAGATCACGGACGGCAGGACCCAGATGGTGACCGTGACCGACGTTCTCGACCTCGGCGTCAAGGACGCCTACGTCCTCGGCGTCCCGCCGCTCGTCCTCGTCTTCGCCGCCGTCACCGTCGTCGGATGGCTGCTGCTGAACCGGACCACGTTCGGCCGCCGCACCGTCGCCGTCGGCGGCAACGCGGAAGCGGCCCGGCTCGCCGGCATCGACGTGCGCCGGCAGCGCCTGTACCTGTACCTGCTGTCCGGGCTGTGCTGCGGGATCGCCGCGTTCATGCTCGTCGTCCTCGCCGGATCCGGCCAGAACACCAACGGCAACCTGTACGAACTCGACGCCATCGCCGCCGCCATCATCGGCGGCACCCTCCTCAGCGGCGGCCGCGGCACCATCGTCGGCTCCGTCCTCGGCGTCCTGATCTTCACGACCATCACCAACATCTTCGCCCTCAACAACCTGGAGACGGCGGTCCAGCAGATCGCCAAGGGCGCGATCATCGTGGCCGCCGTCCTCGTCCAGCGCCGCAGCCTGCGCGGCGACGCCTGACCCGCCCCCCCCGCGTCCCTCACCACCGACCCGAACCGCCCCGCCCAGCCGAAGGGTTGATCCGCCATGTCCCGAACCGTCCCCAGCCGCAGAGGACTTCTGTTCGGCGGCGCCGCCGTCTCCGCCGGAGCGCTGCTGACCGCCTGCACCAGCAACGAGCCCAAGCAGCAGGAACAGCAGGCCGGCAGCACCCCGGCCGCCGACGACAAGCCCGGCAAGCCCGTCACCATCGGCTTCGCCGGACCCCAGGCCGACCACGGCTGGCTCAACGCCATCAACCAGAACGCCAAGTCCCGCGCCGCGAAGTACTCCGACGTCACCCTGGAGATCACCGAGGGCTCCAACGACACCGCCGCCCAGATCGGCCAGGTGCAGACCCTCATCAACAAGAAGGTCGACGTCCTCGTCATCCTCCCCGCCGACGGCAAGGCCCTCACCCAGGTCGGCCTCCAGGCGATGCGGGCCGGCATCCCCGTCGTCAACCTGGACCGCGTCTTCGCCTCCCCGCAGGCGTACCGCTGCTGGATCGGCGGTGACAACTACGGCATGGGGCTCAACGCCGGCACCTACATCGGCGAGCAGCTCAAGGACAAGCCGAACGCCAAGGTCGTCGAACTCGCCGGCCTCGACAACCTCGAACTCACCCGGCAGCGCACCCAGGGCTTCGACGACGCCCTGAAGAACTACCCCAACATCACCAAGGTCGCCCGCCAGGCCGCCGACTTCACCGTCGAGTCCGGCCAGGCCAAGATGGCCCAGCTCCTCCAGGCGCAGCCCGCGTTCGACGCGCTGTGGAACCACGACGACGACCAGGGCGTCGGCGCGCTCCGCGCCATCGCGCAGGCCGGCCGCGACGACTTCCTGATGGTCGGCGGCGCCGGCGCCAAGTCCGCCATGGACGCCATCAAGGCCGGCACCGGCGTCCTCAAGGCCACCGTCCTCTACCCGCCGACCATGGCCGCGTCCGCCATCGACCTGGCCCGCGCGCTCGCCCAGGGCAAGGGCGTGGGCGGTCTGGCGGAGCTGGAGATCCCGTCCTCGCTGACCCTCTACTCCGCCGTCGTCACCCAGGAGAACGTCGACGACTACCTGCCCACCGGCTTCAACTGACCGGGCCCGGGCCCGGGCTCCCGGGGGGACGCCCGGCCCCGCAGCACACCGACGAGACAGTGACTCTCCGACCAGGAGGAACCGTATGGAACAGCGGGACAGTGACGCGGCCTCGCCGCCCGGGCTGGGCGTCGGCATGGTGGGGTACGCGTTCATGGGCGCCGCGCACTCCCAGGGCTGGCGCAACGTGGGCCGGGTGTTCGACCTGCCGCTGCGGCCCGTCCTCGCGGCGATCGCCGGCCGGGACGCGGGCGCCGTCCGGGCGGCCGCCCGGCGGCACGGCTGGGCGGCCGCGGAGACGGACTGGCGTGCCCTGATCGCCCGGGACGACGTGCAGCTCGTCGACATCTGCACCCCGGGGGACAGCCATGCGGAGATCGCGATCGCGGCCCTGGAGGCCGGCAAGCACGTCCTGTGCGAGAAGCCGCTCGCCAACTCGGTGGCCGAGGCCGAGGCCATGGCCGCCGCCGCCGAGGCCGCCCGCGCCCGCGGCCAGGTGGCGATGGTCGGCTTCAACTACCGGCGCGTGCCCGCCCTTTCGTACGCCCGCCGGCTCATCGCCGAGGGCCGGCTCGGCACCCTCCGCCACGTCCGGGTGAGCTACCTCCAGGACTGGCTGGTCGATCCCGACTTCCCGCTGACCTGGCGCCTGGAGCGCGAACACGCCGGGTCGGGGGCGCTGGGCGACCTCGGGGCGCACATCGTAGACCTCGCCCAGTACCTGGCGGGGGAGTCCGTCGTCGGGGTGTCCGCCCAGACGGAGACCTTCGTACGGGAACGGCCCCGGCCCGTCGCCGCGGCGTCCGGCCTGGCCGCGCCGTCCGGGCAGACCGCCACCGGAGCCCCGCGGGGACCGGTGACCGTCGACGACGCGGCCGTCTTCACCGGCCGGCTCGCCTCGGGGGCGCTCGCCGCCTTCGAGGCGAGCCGGATGGCCTCCGGCCGCAAGAACCAGCTCCGGCTGGAGATCAACGGGGAGCGGGGCTCGCTCGCCTTCGACCTGGAGCGGCTCAACGAGCTCTCCTTCCACGACCACCGCGAGCCCGCCGCCACCGCGGGCTTCCGGCGGATCCTCGTCACCGAGGCCGAGCACCCGTACCTGGAGGCGTGGTGGCCGCCCGGCCACACCCTCGGCTACGAGCACACCTTCACCCACCAGGCCCGCGACCTGGTCGCCGCGATCGGCGCCGGCACCGACCCGTCGCCGTCCTTCGCCGACGGGCTGCGGGTGCAGCGGGTGCTCGCCGCCGTCGAGGAGAGCGCCCGGAAGAACGCCGTCTACACACCCGTCCAGGAAGTGCCGGCCGAGGTCCGCTAGCCGGAACCGCCCGCACACCGTTTGGAGGCTTCATGCCGCGTCCGTTCACCCTCTTCACCGGCCAGTGGGCCGACCTGCCGCTGGAGGAGGTCTGCCGGCTCGCCCGCGACTTCGGCTACGACGGCCTCGAACTCGCCTGCTGGGGGGATCACTTCGAGGTCGACCAGGCCCTCGCCGACCCGTCGTACCTGGCGGGCAGGCACGCCCTGCTCGACAAGTACGGCCTGAAGTGCTGGGCGATCTCCAACCACCTCGTGGGCCAGGCGGTCTGCGACCACCCGATCGACGAGCGGCACCAGGGCATCCTGCCGGCCCGGATCTGGGGCGACGGCGAACCCGAAGGAGTGCGCCGACGGGCCGCCGCCGAGATGCGGGACACCGCGCGCGCCGCGGCCGCCTTCGGTGTCGACACCGTCATCGGCTTCACCGGCTCCTCCATCTGGCACCTGGTGGCCATGTTCCCGCCCGTGCCGGAGCGCATGATCGAACGCGGCTACGAGGACTTCGCCGAGCGGTGGAACCCCGTCCTCGACGTCTTCGACGCCGAGGGGGTCCGCTTCGCCCACGAGGTGCACCCCGGGGAGATCGCCTACGACTACTGGACGACGCGCCGCGCCCTGGAGGCGGTGGACCACCGGCCGGCGTTCGGGCTCAACTTCGACCCCAGCCACTTCGTCTGGCAGGACCTCGACCCGGTCGGCTTCCTGTACGACTTCCGGGACCGGATCTACCACGTCGACTGCAAGGAGGCGCGCAGGCGCCTCGACGGGCGCAACGGCCGGCTCGGCTCCCACCTGCCGTGGGGCGACCCGCGGCGCGGCTGGGACTTCGTGTCCGCCGGACACGGGGACGTGCCCTGGGAGGACGTCTTCCGCATGCTGCGGTCCATCGGCTACGGGGGCCCCGTGTCGGTCGAGTGGGAGGACGCCGGGATGGACCGGCTCGCCGGCGCACCCGAGGCGCTGGCCCATCTGAAGCGGTTCGACTTCGACCCGCCGGCCGCCTCGTTCGACGCGGCGTTCTCCGGAGGCGACCGGTAGGACCTCAGGCCCGGCCCGGTGGCGAGGGGCGCCACCGGGCGGTCCGGCCTGCCCGCGCACAGCTTTGTCCTGTGGTGGGAGAAAGTTCGACCGATCTGCTGCGCAAGGGCTTTCCGTCGAGGACGAACGGGGCTACGGTCCCCTCACATCACCACCCACCGCCGCCACGGCCCTCACCGGCCACCACGGTCCTCACCGGCCGCCATGGTCCTCACCGCCACCACGGTCCCCACCCGCCACCACGGTCCTCGCCCTCACGGCCCCGCCCCTCGCACAGCGGGCCCGGAAGCGGACCCCTTCCCCGGCCCGCCCCCACCCGGACCGTCGGGACCGGGCAGGCCCTCTGGCACAGCGCCCCGCAGCACTCCGCAACCCCGCGCCCGGCCCCGCCCCCGCACCTCACCACCGGACGGCCCGCCGCACGCCGCCCGCACCGCTCAGGCGCCGCACCCCAACCCCGCACCCCCCAGCCCTCCACCCCACGCACCCAACGACCTGGCAGGAGGCAGCCCGTGACTGACACCCACGCACGCACCGGAGTCTGGTTCGCCGGAGCACGCGGCTCCGTGGCGACCACGGCCGTCGCCGGATGCGCCGCCGTCCGCGCCGGACTCCACCCGCCGACCGGCATGGTCACCGAGACCCCCGCGTTCGCCGGCGCCGGGCTGCCGTCCCTGGCCGCGCTCGTCTTCGGTGGCCACGACATCGTGTCCTGCCCGCTCCCCAAGCGCGCCGAACAGCTGACCGGCGCCGGCGTGCTCCCGCACGGTCTCGCCGCCGCCGTCCACGCCGAACTCGCCGCGGCCGACGAGGAGATACGCACCGGCGGCCCCCTCCCGGACGACTCCCGCACCGACGCCGAACTCGTCGCCGACCTCGCCGCCGACCTCGTGTCCTTCCGGGACCGCCACGCACTGGCACGCGTGGTCGTCGTCAACGTCTCCTGCACGGAGCCCCCACCCGCACCCGACGCCGAACGCCTGCCGCCCAGCTCCCTCTACGCCGCCGCGGCCCTGCGGGCCGGCTGCCCGTACGTCGACTTCACCCCGTCCACCGGGCTGCGCACCCCGGACCTCACGGCCGCCGCGACCGCGGCGGGACTGCCCCACGCGGGCCGCGACGGCAAGACCGGCCAGACGCTGCTGCGCTCCGTGCTCGCCCCGATGTTCGTCCAGCGGGCCCTGGACGTGCGGGCCTGGTCCGGCACCAACCTGCTGGGCGGCGGGGACGGGGCGACGCTGGCCGACCCCGCCGCCGCGGCGGCGAAGAACGCCGGCAAGGAACGCGTCCTCACGGAAACGCTCGGCCACCGGCCCGAGGGCCGGGTCCACATCGACGACGTCCCCGCGCTCGGCGACTGGAAGACGGCCTGGGACCACATCGCCTTCGAGGGTTTCCTCGGATCGCGGATGGTCCTCCAGACCATCTGGCAGGGCTGCGACTCCGCACTCGCCGCACCCCTCGTCCTCGACCTGGCCCGCCTGGTCGCCCGCGCCCACGAAGCCGGGATCTCCGGGCCGCTGCCGGAGCTCGGTTTCTACTTCAAGGACCCGGACGGCGGGCCCGCAGGCCTCGCGGACCAGTCCGCCGCGCTGCTGGCCTTCGCCGACCGACTGCGGGAGGCGAAGTGACCCGCCCCGCCCACCCGGGCCGCCCTGGACGGACCGCCCCCGCTCCCGAGCAGCACCACGGCCGCACGCCCGCCCCCGGCCCCGCGTCTTGCTCCGCACTCGCACCCACCCCCGCACCCACCCCCGCATCCGCGTCCGGTCCCGCATCCGGCCCCGGGCCCGTGCCCCCGCCCGGCTCCGTACCGGTCGTCGGCTCCGCGCTGCCCCTCGGTCCCGTACCGGCCGCAGGCTCCGCACCGGCCCTCGGTTCCGCGCCGTCGCCCGGGCCCGGTCTCGCGCCGGACGGCGGGCGGGGCCGGGCCTGGGCCGAACTGCTGCGCGTCTCCGCGCTGTTCAGCGTGCCCGGGGACGCGCTGGCCGGCGCCGCGGCCCTCGGCGTGAAGCCCGGTCGGGGGACGGCGTACGCGGTCGGTGCGTCGCTCTGCCTGTACGAGGCGGGCATGGCGCTCAACGACTGGGCCGACCGCGAGGAGGACGCCGTCGACCGCCCCCACCGGCCCCTGCCCTCCGGCCGGATCGCCCCGGCCGCGGCGCTGGGCGCGGCCGGCCTCCTGACCGCCGCCGGCCTCGCCCTCGCCTCCCGGGCCGGCCGCCCGGCCCTCGCCGTGGCCACCGCCCTGGCCGGCACGGTGTGGGCCTACGACCTCCGCCTCAAGCACACGCCCGCCGCCCCCGCCGCCATGGCCGCCGCCCGCGCCCTCGACCTCGTCCTGGGCGCGGCGGCCACGGGCCCCGCACGGAGACGGCCCGCCGTCCCGGCGTCCGCCCGCCGCGCCCCCGGCCCCGGCCTCACGGCACATGTCGCGCGACGCGGGGCGGTGGCGGCCCGCACCGAACTCCGGGTCGCGGCGTCCGCGGGCGCGCTCGCCCTCCACACGTACGCCGTCACCGCCGTCTCCCGGCACGAGGCGCACGGCGGTTCGACGCTCGCCCCGCTCGGGGCCCTCGCCGCGACCTCCGCGCTCGGGGCCGCCACCGCCCTCGGCGCGCTCCGCGAGCCGGCCGGCGCGGCGGCGCTGGCACCGCTGCTGCCCGCCGCCCTGTACGCCCGCACCACCGCCCCGCCCCTGCTCCACGCCGCGCTCAACCCGTCCCCGCCCCTCACGCGGCACGCCGTCGGCTGCGGGATCCGCGCCATGATCCCGCTCCAGGCCGCGCTCGCGGCCCGGGCCGGCGCGGTCGGCACCGGGCTCGGCCTGCTCGGGCTCGCCCCCCTCGCCCGCACCCTCGCACGGAAGGTGAGCGCCACATGAGCGCACGGCAGCGACTCCGCCTCGGGTACGGCACCAACGGCCTCACCGACCTCCGTCTCGACGACGCCCTCGGGCTGCTCGCCGACCTGGGCTACGACGGCGTCGGGCTCACGCTCGACCACATGCACCTGGACCCGCTCGCACCCGGCCTCGCCACCCGTACCGCCCGGGTCGCCCGCCGGCTCGGCGCGCTCGGACTCACCGCGACCGTCGAGACGGGGGCCCGGTACGTACTCGACCCGCGCCGCAAGCACGGCCCCTCCCTGCTCGACGCCGACCCGGGGGACCGGGCCGCCCGGGCCCGGCTGCTCCGCACGGCGGTTGGGGTGGCGGCGGACCTCGGCGCGCACGCCGTCCACTGCTTCAGCGGCGTCACCCCGCCGGGCACCGACGACACCACGGCCTGGCGGCGCCTGACGGAGGCGCTGGCCCCCGTGCTCGACGCCGCCGCCGGCGCGGGCGTGCCGCTCGCGATCGAACCCGAGCCGGGACACCTCCTCGCCACCCTCGACGACTTCCACCGGCTGCGCACCGCGCTCGGCGACCCCGAGCCCCTCGGCCTCACCCTCGACATCGGCCACTGCCAGTGCCTGGAAGCGGCGCCGCCCGCCGCGTGCGTCCGGGCGGCGGCACCCTGGCTGCGCCACGTGCAGATCGAGGACATGCGGCGCGGCGTGCACGAGCACCTGCCGTTCGGCGAGGGCGAGATCGACTTCCCGCCCGTCCTCGACGCCCTCGCCGCCGTCGGCTACCGGGGCCTCACCGTCGTCGAACTGCCCCGCCACGCACACGCCGGCCCGCGCCTGGCCGCGGAGTCCGCCGCGTTCCTGCGGGCCGCGGCGAAGGAAGTGTCCGCATGCTGACGCCGCCACCGGCCCGGACCCGCGCGGACATCGCGGCCCGGCTGCCCGACGACCACGCCCGCGCCTGGCTCGCCGAGGCCCTCGCCGACGCCGCCCGAGCGGCCGCGGCGCCGGGCACCCGGACCGCACCGGAGCCAGCGCCCCCCGCCTGGCAGCTGCGCTTCGTCACCGCCGGCCGGCACTGCGGCCAGGACGCCGCCGACGCCGTACGGACCCTGCTGCTGACCGAGGCCCGGGCCGGTACGGAGACGCTGACCCGCCTCTACCGGGAAGGCAGCGCCGCCGAGCGCCGCGCGGTCCTCCTCGCCCTGCCCTCCCTCGTCGACGGCCCGCAGGCCGTCCCCCTCGTGGACGACGCCCTGCGCACCCACGACACCGGGCTGATCGCCGCCGCCGTCGGCCCCTACGCCGCCTCCCACCTGGCCCCGCACGCCTGGCGCCACGCCGTCCTGAAGTGCCTCTTCACCGGCGTCCCGCTGAGCGCCGTGACCGACCTGGCGCGGCGGGCGGCCGGCGACGCGGAACTCGCCCGCATGCTCACCGCCCTCGCCGCCGAACGCACGGCGGCGGGCCGCGACCTCCCCCGGGACCTCCGCCACGCCCTGACCCTGACCGGCGCACCGACCGAGGAGCCGTGATGCGCATCTTCGACCCGCACATCCACATGACGTCGCGCACCACCGACGACTACGAGGCGATGTACGCGGCGGGCGTCCGCGCCGTGGTCGAACCGGCCTTCTGGCTGGGCCAGCCGCGCACCTCGCCGGCCAGCTTCCTCGACTACTTCGACGCGCTGCTCGGCTGGGAGCCCTTCCGCGCCGCCCAGTACGGCATCGCCCACCACTGCGCGATCGCCCTCAACCCCAAGGAGGCCAACGACCCGCGCTGCACGCCCGTCCTCGACGAACTGCCCCGCTACCTCGTCAAGGACTCCGTCGTCGCCGTCGGCGAGATCGGCTACGACGCGATGACCCCCGCCGAGGACACCGCCCTCGCCGCCCAGCTCCAGCTCGCCGCCGACCACGGCCTGCCCGCCCTCGTCCACACCCCGCACCGGGACAAGCTCGCCGGACTCCACCGGACCCTCGACGTCGTCCGCGAGTCGGCCCTGCCCGTCGAGCGGACCCTCCTGGACCACCTCAACGAGACGACCGTCGCCGCCGCCGCGGACAGCGGCTGCTGGCTCGGCTTCTCCGTCTACCCCGACACCAAGATGGACCCCGACCGCATGGTGGCCGTCCTGCGCACCTTCGGCACCGAGAGGATCCTCGTGAACTCGGCCGCCGACTGGGGCAGGAGCGACCCGCTGAAGACCCGCGAGGTCGCCGACGCCATGCTCGCCGCCGGCTTCACCGACGACGACGTCGACCGGGTCCTGTGGCGCAACCCCGTCGCCTTCTACGGACTCGGCGGCCGTCTCCGGCTCGACGTCGCCGCACCGGGCGCCCTTCACGAGGGCAACTCCGTGCTGCGCGGCGGGGAATGAGGAGGGACCCGTGCGCTTCCGCCACCCGGACGGCACCCTCGTCCACCTCTCCTACTGCACCAACGTCCACCCCGCCGAGACCCTCGACGGCGTCCTCGCCCAGCTCCGCGACCACTGCGAGCCGGTGCGCCGGCGCCTCGGCCGCGACCGGCTCGGCATCGGCCTCTGGCTCGCCAAGGACGCCGTCCACGCCCTGGCCGCCGACCCGGCGGCGCTGCGCGGGCTCCAGACCGAGCTGGACCGCCGCGGCCTCGAAGTCGTCACCCTCAACGGCTTCCCCTACGAGGGCTTCGGCGCCGAGGCCGTCAAGCACCGCGTCTACCGCCCCGACTGGACGGACCCGGAGCGCCTCGCCCACACCACCGACCTCGCCCGCCTCCTCGCCGCCCTGCTCCCCGACGACGTCACCGAGGGAAGCGTCTCCACCCTGCCGCTCGCCTGGCGCACCGGCTTCGACGAGCGCGCCGCCACCACCGCCCGAGCCGCCCTCACCACCCTGACGGAACGGCTCGACGCCCTGGAGGAACTGACCGGCAAGTCCGTCCGCGTCGCCCTCGAACCCGAACCGGGCTGCGTGGTGGAGACCACCGCCGACGCCATCGGACCGCTCACCGCCCTGCCCGGCGACCGCGTCGGCGTCTGCGTCGACACCTGCCACCTCGCGACCTCCTTCGAGGACCCGGCCACGGCGCTCGCCGCACTCGACGCCGCCGGCGTCCGCGTCCCCAAGGCCCAGCTCTCCACCGCCCTGCACGCCGAGGAACCCCACCGCCCCGACGTACGCGCGGCGCTCGCCGCCTACGCCGAGCCGCGCTTCCTGCACCAGACCCGCACGGCCACCCCCGCGGGCCTGCGCGGCACCGACGACCTGCCCGAAGCGCTCACGGGGGACGCCCTGCCCGGCACGGCCCCCTGGCGCGCCCACTTCCACGTCCCCCTGCACGTCCCGCCCGCCCCGCCGCTCACCTCCACGCTCCCCGTCCTCGAGGACGCCCTGGCCCTCCTGGTCGGCGGCGCCCGCCCCCTGACCCGCCACCTGGAGGTCGAGACGTACACCTGGCAGGCGCTCCCGCCCGGCGCGCGCCCCCGCACCCGCGGCCGCCTCGCCGACGGCATCGCCGCCGAACTCACCCTCGCCCGCGACCTGCTCACCGACCTCGGCCTGAAGGAACTCCCGTGACCGACGCGCAGCCCCCGGCCGGCGACCGCCCCACCCCCCTCCTCGTCCTCGACGTCGTCGGCCTCACCCCCCGCCTCCTGGACCACATGCCCCGCCTCCGCGCCCTCGCCGACTCCGGCTCGCGGGCGCCGCTGTCCACCGTGCTGCCCGCCGTCACCTGCGCCGCCCAGTCCACCTTCCTCACCGGCACCCTCCCCGCCGAGCACGGCATCGTCGGCAACGGCTGGTACTTCCGCGAACTCGGCGACGTCCTGCTGTGGCGCCAGCACAACGGCCTGGTGGCCGGTGACAAGATCTGGGACGCCGCCCGCCGAGCCCACCCCGGCTACACCGTCGCCAACATCTGCTGGTGGTACGCGATGGGCGCCGACACCGACATCACCGTCACCCCCCGCCCCGTCTACTACGCCGACGGACGCAAGGAACCCGACTGCTACACCCGACCTCCCGCCCTCCACGACGAACTCACCGCCCTCTTCGGCACGTTCCCCCTCTTCCGGTTCTGGGGGCCGGGCGCCTCCCTCGCCTCCAGCCGGTGGATCGCGGACGCCACCCGCCACGTCATGCGCACCCGCCGCCCCGACCTGACGCTCTGCTACCTCCCGCACCTCGACTACGACCTCCAGCGGTACGGCCCCGACGACCCCCGCTCGCTCCGCGCGGCCGCCGAACTCGACGCGGTCGTGGGCCCGCTGCTCGACGACGCCCGCGCCGAGGGCCGCACGGTCGTCGCCCTGTCCGAGTACGGGATCACCCCCGTCAGCCGCCCCGTCGACGTCAACCGCGCCCTGCGGCGCGCCGGGCTCCTCGACGTCCACACCCAGGACGGCATGGAGTACCTCGACCCGATGGCCTCCCGGGCCTTCGCCGTCGCCGACCACCAGATCGCCCACGTCTACGTCCGCCGCCCCGAGGACCTCGCGGCCGCCCGCGCCGTCCTTGAGGACCTGCCCGGCGTCGAGCGGCTCCTCGACGACGAGGGAAAGAAGGCGCATGGCCTCGACCACCCCCGCTCCGGCGAACTCGTCGCCGTCGCCGAACCCGACGCCTGGTTCACGTACTACTACTGGCTGGACGACGCGCGCGCCCCCGACTTCGCCCGGCTCGTGGAGATCCACCGCAAGCCCGGCTACGACCCGGCCGAACTGTTCATGGACCCCGAGGACCCCTACGTACGGCTCAAGGCCGCGGCCGCCGTGGCCCGCAAGAAGGCCGGCCTGCGCTACCGCGTCGCGGTCGTCCCCCTGGACCCCTCGCCCGTCCGCGGCAGCCACGGCCGGCCGCCCGCGAGCGACGCGGACGGCCCGCTCGTCCTCTGCTCGACCCCCGGCGCCCTGTCCGGCCGCACCGCGGCCACCGAGGTGAAGCCGCTCCTCCTGCGGCTCGCCGGCCTCGCCTGAGGCGACGCGCCGCTCCCCGTACCGCCCCCCACCCCGCTCCGCCGCTCGCCCCCGCGCGTTCCGGCGCGCCCGAAACGCGCCCGCACCCCCGTACCCCGTCACCACGAAAGCGAGAACACCGTGACCGTGTCCCCCGAAGAGACCACCGCCGGCGACGAGCTGCGCCGCACCCTCGGCGTCAGCCGCCGCCGCTTCCTCAGCACCTGCACGGCCACCGCGGCCGTGGCGATCGCCGCCCCCGTCTTCGGCTCCTCGCCCGCCCTGGCCCGGACCCGGGCCGAGTCCGAGCCGGCCGGCGACCGCGGCCGCTCCGCCCTCGTCCCGCCGGACAAGCGCGGACTGATCCTCTACACCGTCCGGGACGCGGTGGCCCGCGATCCGCTCGCCTCCGACCTGCCGTCCGGCTTCCGCGAGGTGTTCCGGCAGCTGTCCCGGTACGGCTACCGGCAGGTGGAGTTCGCCGGATACCGCCAGCACGCCAACGCCCCCGGCGGCGCGGACCTCGGCACCGTCGAGGGCGCCCGGCTGATGCGCTCCTGGCTCGACGAGTACGGGCTGCGCGCCCAGGGCAGCCACGGCTTCATCCCGGCCTCCTGGCCCCTCACCCCTGCCGACCTGGACGCCTTCCGCCGCGCCCTGGAGATCGCGAACATCCTCGGCATGGAGCACATGGGCACCGGCGGCGACCCCACCAACAGCCCCTACCGCGCCGACTGGGACACCGCCGCCGACAAGTGGAACACCCTCGGCGCCCTCGCCGCCCGGGAGGGGATCAAGCTCTACACCCACAACCACGACAGCGCCTACGACTTCCTCCTCGACGGCGGCCCGCTCGACGCCCAGGGCCGGCCGACCCGCAGCTCCGGCATCCGAAAGCTGGAGTACTTCCTCCAGGTCAGCGACCCCAGGAGCGTCTACCTGGAGCTGGACGTCTTCTGGGCCCACGTGGCCCAGTACAAGTTCCCCACCTACACCGCCCACGACGGCTCGCGGCAGGAGCAGATCTTCGACCCGGCCGGGCTGGTGGTCCGCCACACGCCCCGCTTCCCGCTCTTCCACGCCAAGGACGGCGTGATCAACCCGCAGAGCGGCATGGGCTACGACATGGTGCCGTTCGGCACCGGCGACATCGACTACCGGCGGTTCTTCACCCGCGTCGGGGCGAAGAACCGCCACCACCCGATGGTCGAACAGGACACCGCCCCGAGCGCCACCGTCCCCGGCCAGTCGCTGGAGTACGCCCGCGTCGGCTACGACAACCTCGCCGCCCTCCGCGCCCACCGCTGACCACGACGCACCGCCCCGAACCAGTAGCGAAGGAGTTCCGCGTGCGCAACAGACGGATCGTCACCCTCCTGGGCACGGCGGCGCTGGCCGGCGCCATCGGGCTGCTGCCCCTGACCCCGGTCCAGGCCACCACCGCGCCGGACGCGGCCCCACCCGCCGCGCCGGCCTTCCAGAAGGTCACCCTCAACGACCGGCCGGGCGAACCCATGGCCCTCGCCGTCCTGCCCGACCTGCGCGTCCTGCACACCGCGCGCACCGGCGAGATCCGCATCCACGACCCGAAGAGCGGCGTGAACTTCCTCGCCGCCGACATGAAGAAGAGCCCCGCCGGGCTCTACCAGCACGACGAGGAGGGCGTCCAGGGCATCGCCGTCGACCCCGACTTCGCCAGGAACCACTGGGTCTACCTCTACTACTCGCCCCGCCTCGCCACCCCCATGGACGACCCGTCCACCCCCGGCGTCAACGAGGGCGACGCCCCGCAGACCGGCACCCCCGCCGACTTCGCCCCGTACAAGGGCCACACCCGGCTCTCCCGGTTCAAGCTCACCGGCAACACGCTGGACTACGCCTCCGAGCAGAAGATCATCGACATCCCCGCCGACCGCGGCCTCTGCTGCCACGTCGGCGGCAAGATCGACTTCGACCACCGGGGCAACCTGTTCCTGTCGACCGGCGACGACTCCAACCCCTTCTCCTCCGACGGCTACGCCCCGATCGACGACCGCCCCGACCGCAACCCCGCCTACGACGCCCGCCGCACCTCGGGCAACACCGACGACCTGCGCGGCAAGGTGCTCCGCATCAAGGTCAAGCGCCACGGCGGCTACACGATCCCCGACGGCAACCTCTTCGCCCCCGGCACCCCGAAGACCCGCCCCGAGATCTACGCCATGGGCCTGCGCAACCCCTTCCGCTTCGGGGTGGACAAGCGGACCGGTGAGGTCTACGTCGGCGACTACTCGCCCGACGCCCGCACCGCCCGCCCGGACCGGGGCCCCGCCGGGCAGGGCCGCTGGATGGTCATCGACCGCCCCGCCAACTACGGCTGGCCGTTCTGCGTGACCCGCGACCAGCCGTACCAGGACTACGACTTCGCCACGCAGAAGTCCGCCGGGGCCTTCGACTGCGCCGCCCCGGTCAACGACTCGCGCCACAACACCGGCCTGACCGAGCTGCCGCCCGTCACGGACGCCGAGATCGTCTACGGCTACGACGCCTCCGCGCAGTTCCCGCAGCTCGGCACGGGCGGCATCGGCCCCATGGGCGGCCCGGCCTACCGCTACGACAAGCGCAACACCGCCGAGAACCGCTGGCCCGCCTCCCTCGCCGGCAAGCCCCTCTTCTACGAGTGGACCCGCGACCAGATGAAGGCCCTCACCCTCGGCAGGCGCAACGAGGTGCTGGCGATCGAGGACGCCGTCCCCGGGATCCGGACGGACGGCCCGATCGACGCGGAGTTCGGACCCGACGGCGCGCTCTACGTCCTGGAGTACGGCACCGGCTACTTCGCGGAACTGCCCGAGGCCCAGCTCTCCCGCATCGACTACGTCCGGGGCAACCGCACGCCCGAACCCAAGGCCGCCGCGGACGTGGTCAACGGCACCAACCCGCTGACGGTGCGCTTCTCCGCCGCCGGCACCACGGACGCCGACGGGGACGCGCTCCGCTACGCGTGGGACTTCGACGCCGACGGCACCGTGGACTCCACCCTGCCCGACCCCACGCACACCTTCACGGCGAACGGTGTCTTCGAGGCCACCCTGAAGGTCACCGACAGCACCGGCCGCTCGGCCTCCACCGCCGTCCAGGTCGTCGTCGGCAACAAGGCGCCGGCCGTCTCCCTCACCACCGACCCCGCGCCGCACGGCGGCACCGCGTTCCACTGGGGCGACACCGTCACCTGGAAGGTCGACATCACCGACGACCAGCCGGTCGACTGCTCCAAGGTCACCGTCTCGTTCATCCTCGGCCACGACTCCCACGGCCACCCGCTGTCGACGAGCACCGGCTGCTCGGGCTCCTTCCGGACGTTCGTGGACGGCGGCCACGCCGGCGCGGACAACCTGAAGGCCGTCTTCAACGCCTCCTACAAGGACACGCCCCCGCCGGGCCTCCCCTCGCTCTCGGGCAGCGCGGAAGTGGCCCTGACCCCGGCCGACTGACCCCCGCCCCCTCCACCCGGCCCCCGCCCGGACCCCTCCTCCGATCGGCGCGACGATCCGGAGGACGGCGTCCGGGCGGGGGCCGCCGTGGCGGCGGAGCCGTCCGGCGACGTGCCGAGGGCGCGGTCGACGAGCGGTCCGGCGGCGCCGGTGTAGCGGCCGGGGTCCAGCAGGCCGGCGAGTTCTCCGTCCTCGAACGCGTCGGCGAGCTCCGGGAGTTCGGAGAGGACGTCCTCCAGCGGGCGGTTCTCCCGGTCGGCGAGGACGGAGGCCCGGGTGAGGCACCGGCGGGCGGTCGCTTTGCCGATGCGGGGCGCGAGGACGGCGGCGAGGCGTTCCGTGACGACCTGGCCGCCGGTCAGGCGCAGGTTGGCACGCATCCGTTCCGGCCGCACCGTGAGCCCTTCCGCCAGCTCGACGGCGGTGTGCGCCGCGCCGCCCGTCAGGCGCAGGCATTCGCGCAGCAGCGTCCACTCGGCGTGCCAGGCGCCGCCGGACCGTTCGTCCTCGGTGGTCAGGCACTGCGTCAGTCCGGCCGCGAGCACCGGCACCTGGAGCGCGGCGGAGCGGATCAGCGTCGCCAGCACCGGATTGCGCTTGTGGGGCATGGCGGACGACGCGCCCCGGCCGGCCGGCGCGGGCTCGGAGGCCTCCGCGACCTCCGTGCGGACGAGAACCTGCACGTCCACGGCGAGTTTCCCGAGCGCCGCCGCCGTGTGGGAGAGCGCGGCGGCCAGGTCGGCGACCGGGGTCCGCAGCGCGTGCCACGGCAGGGCGGGCCGGGCAAGGCCCGTCTCCTGCGCGTACGCCGCGGTGAGCCGGTCCGCGTAGTCGCCCGGCGTCTCGCCGGGGATCTCTCCGTCGGCCTTCGCGTACTCCAGGTATCCGGCCAGCGTGCCGGCCGCGCCGCCGAGTGCCACCGGCAGTCCGTGGTCCAGGACCCGTTCCAGCCGCACCGCGGACTCCAGGACGAGCTGGCGCCATCCCGCCGCCTTGAGGCCGAAGGTGGTGGGCACCGCGTGCAGGGCGAGCGTGCGCCCGGCCATCGGCGTGTCCCGGTGCTCCCGCGCGAGAGCGGTCAGGGCGCCGGCCGTGCGGCGCAGGTCGGAGGTGATGAGCGGCAGAACGCGGGAGGCCACCAGCATGGTCCCGGTGTCGAGGATGTCCTGGCTGGTGGAGCCCCGGTGGACGTACTCGGCGGCGGCCGGGTCGTCCGCGGCGACGACGGCCGTGAGGGACCGCACCAGGCCCACCACCGGATTGGCCGTCTCCCGCGCGGCCAGCGCCAGCGCCCGGGCGTCCAGCCGCTCGGCGCGCGCGGCGGCGCCGATGGCCGCGGCGGCGGACGCGGGCAGCGTGCCCAGCCGCGCCTGCGCCCGGGCCAGGGCCGCCTCGGCGTCCAGCATCGCCTGTAGCCACGCCCGGTCCGAGGTCGCCGCCTCCACCGGGGTGCCCGCCCTGACCGGGGAGAGGAGCCCGGTGTCGATGCCGATGCTGGTGTCGGTGTCGTTCATGCCACTGTCTCCTCGGTGCGTGCGGGCTCGTGAGCGGGCCGGCCGGCGCGCTCGTCGGCGGGTGGGGCGGCGGGGCGCCCGGCGTGCCGGCCGCCGGCCAGCAGGCCCAGTACGGCGGCGGCGATCGCGTCGGAGTCCTCGACGGTGACCGAGCCGACGCCCGGCCTGATCCCGGCCGCCGTGACCCAGCGCACCGACTCGGTCGGCACGCCGTGGACGAACCGGCGCGGATGCGGCCGGCCCCGGTCGTCGAGCGGATGGAAGGGCCGCCCGGAGACCGCCACCCCGCCGGTCTCGTACGTCGTGCCGTGAGCACCGGGGATCCGGTACGGCACGTACCGGCCGGCCGTCAGCAGGTGGCGCATCAGCCGGTCGTCGGTGCGGCGCAGGTCCGGCTCGGGCAGCCGGGCCTCGATCAGCGCACCGGCGCGGTGCCGCTGCGCGGGTAACAGCCGGGAAGCCACCTCGAAGGCGCCGCCGGCGGAGCCGCCCGCGACGGTGCCGACGGTCAGGCCGGGGCCGAGGATCTCGACCGTGCCCGACTCGACGAGCGCGATGAGCTCCTCCGTCCGGGAGACGGGCGGTCCGATCGACAGGAAGGCGTTGAGCGGGGTGTACCAGCGCTCCAGCTCGTCCCGGTGGGAGGCGGCCTCCAGACCGCCGTGGTCGACGGCCAGCCGGATCTCGTTGCGCAGGTCGCGCAACACGTCGAGAGCCGCCTTGAGCGGGCCCCGAACGTTGCCCGCCCGGGCCTCGGCGACGTCCCGGCGCAGGTATTCCAGCAGCCAGGCCCGGTGCTCCTGCGCAGTCGCGAACTCCCTGTCCCCGCACGGCTCGGCGACGCGGTCCCAGTCCCAGCGCTCGGCGGGGGAGACGCCCGTCTCGTCGAGCAGCCGGTCCTTCTCCGCCGCCGTGTGCGCACGGGCCAGGAACCGCCGGGTGAAGGCCGCGGCCCCGGCCGGGCCCACCCGCCCGGCCAGCAGGGCGCCGTAGTACACGCTCTCCACCTCCGCCGCGATGAGCGGCCACAGGTGGCCGCGGAACCGGATCCACGCGCCCCGCTCGGCCAGCGCGCGCAGCTCCGCCGCCCTCTCCGCGGTCAGCAGCCGGGGCCGGTGCCGCCCGGACGCGCCCTTCTCGTTCTCGCCGCGGGAGTGGTACGGGATCCCGCGCCGGGACCCGGCGAGGATGCGCGGTTCCCGGCCGGAGGGACGGTAGGCGAGCCCCCGGGCCGTCCGCTCGAAGGAGCCGCCCCGGCCCGTGGTCAGACGGGCCACGTGGTCGAAGAAGTTGAGGCCGAGGCCGCGCAGGACGACGGTCTCGCCGGCCCCGATCCGGGAGTGGTCGGTGTCCGCCGGGTTGCAGGGCGGGACGTACACCAGACCGTGCTCGGCGGCGAAGGCGCCGAGCCGCGCCTCCTCCGCCGTGGCCCGCACCGGGACGTGGCCCTGTGCCAGCACCACCGCGTCGAGGCCGGAGAGCCGCCGGCCGTCGGCGAGCAGCAGCGTCTGCGGCCCGTCGAGGGCCTCCGAACCGTCGTCCAGCGCCACGGCGGTCGTCCGGTGCACCCGGATCTCCAGGTGCCCGGGAGCCCCCGCGACGAGCCTCCGGAACACCCAGTCCAGGTAGAAGCCGCAGAAGGCGCGGGTGGGGTAGGCGTTCGGGCCGAGGCGGCGGGCTTCCGCGAGGGCGGCCCCGCCCCGGTCTCCGGGCAGGGTGACCGCGCCGGCGGCGACCTCGCGGGCCCACGCGTAGAGGCTGGGGCCGTCGTCGACCGGGCCGGCCAGCTTCACGCTCGCGTCGGCGAACGCGGTGACCTGCGAGGCCACGGTGTTCATGAGCAGGTCGCGGGGCTGGTCGGTGCGCCACACCCGGCCCGGCCCCGGCGGGTACGGGTCGACGACATGGACCGTGACGCCGCTCGCGGGCGGGGACGCACGCGCCTGGGCGCAGAGTCGTTCGAGGACCGAAAGCCCCCGGGGCCCTGCCCCGACGACGGCGACGGATGCGGTGGTCATGTTCACGGGACTTCCCTCGACGGCGGAGACGGGAGAGGGCGACGGGAACCGAGGGCGCGGTGGGGGCCGGGTCGCGGGCGTGCGGGGACCGAAGACGGCCCCGAGGCCGAGCGGGGGTCGCCGGGGCTCGCCGATGGGGCACCTCCGCGGATCGCGGCGAGTGGAGACGCCGGATCAACGACCCACCGGGCCCTGTCGTCACGGCAGCCGGATCTCCGCCCTCCGCGCTCTGCCCCGGCCCGGAGGAGCGCGGGGTGCCCGCGCCCCGTTGATCGGCGGGGACACCGGGGAGAGAAGGAGCCGGTCGGCCGGTACGAGAGTGGGGCCGCGCGCGGCTTTCGGCGGGTTGCGCCGGCATGGAGGCGTTGCCGCCGGGCGCGACGGCGCCGAGGGGCGTTGGCTGGAAGGAGGACCCGGGACCCGTGAGGCGGACCGCTCCGGCCCGCCGGTCCCGGACGAAGGAGGCATCGATGTCCAGCACCGTCGAGGACATGCTCGCCACCTACCCCGCCGACCTCGGGGGAGTCGACCGGGAGAAGCTCACCCACTGCATCGAGCAGTGCATCGCCTGCGCACAGGCGTGTACGGCGTGCGCGGACGCCTGCCTGTCCGAAGGCATGGTCGGTGACCTGACCAAGTGCATCCGTACGGACATGGACTGCGCCGACATCTGCAACGCCACCGCGTCGGTCCTCTCACGGCACACCGGCTACGACGCCGACGTCACCCGCGCGGTCCTCCGGGCGTGCGCCACGGCCTGCAAGGCGTGCGGCGACGAGTGCGCCTCCCACGCGGACATGCACGCACACTGCCGCGTGTGCGCGGACGCCTGCCGCTCCTGCGAGCAGGCGTGCGACGCACTCCTCGGCGCCCTGGGCTGACCTGAGGTCCCGCACCGCGGGGAAAGGGCGGCACGCCGCCACCCCGACCCCCGCGCCACCGCCACGGCACGCTCACCCTCCCCTGTCCGACCCCACGGCATGTAACGTGTAGTACGAGTGGGACTTGAATCTTGCATCTGTAATGAAAGATACTCGGCATGGCTCGGTGCGGGCCGTTCGCCTACGAAGTGGGGAGCCCACGTGATGCGCAAGGAGCACGACCTGATCGGGGAAAGGGAGGTGGATCCCTCCGTGTACTGGGGGATCCACACGCTGCGCGCGTCGGAGAACTTCCCGCTCACGGGCATCGCCCTCTCGGCCCATCCCGAACTCGTCGTGGCCCTCGCCGGGGTGAAGGAGGCCGCCGCGCTGGCCCACCTGGACCTGGGGACGCTCCCGGAGGAGCGGGGCCGGGCCATCGTGCGTGCCTGCCGGGAGATCCGCGCGGGTCGCCTTCACGACCAGTTCGTGGTCGACGTCCTCCAGGGCGGCGCGGGCACGTCGGCGAACATGAACGCGAACGAGGTCATCGCCAACAGGGCCCTCGAACTCCTGGGCCGTCCCCGCGGCAGCTACGCGCACCTGCACCCCAACGACGACGTCAACCGCTCCCAGAGCACCAACGACGCCTACCCCACCGCCGCGAAGCTCGCCCTGTACACCGCCGCCGGGCGGCTGCTGGACGCGATGTCCGTGTTGCGCGACGCCTTCGCCGAGCGGGGGAAGGCGTTCGCCGGGACCGTCAAGCTCGGCCGTACTCAGCTGCAGGACGCCGTGCCCATGACGCTGGGGCAGGAGTTCGACGCGTTCGCCCTGACCGTGGACGACGACGTACGGCTGGTCCGCGACGCCTGCGACGCCCTCCTCGAGGTCAACCTGGGGGGAACGGCGATCGGTACGGGCCTCAACGCCGATGCCGGGTTCGCGGACCTGGCCGTGGCGCACCTCGCCGCCGTCTCGTCCGCGCCGGTCCGCTCCGCCCGTGACCGGGTGGAGAGCACGCAAGGGGTGGGCGCGTTCCTCCGCCTGTCCGGCGCGCTGAGGCAGTCCGCCCTGCGCCTGTCGAAGATCTGCAACGACCTTCGGCTCCTGGCCTCGGGGCCCCGCTCGGGGCTGGGCGAGATCAGGCTCCCGGAGCTGCAGGCGGGGTCGAGCATCATGCCCGGCAAGGTCAACCCGGTCGTTCCCGAGGCGGTCAACCAGGTCTGTTTCGACGTGGTGGGGGCGGATGCGGCGGTCTGCGCGGCGGCCCAGGCGGGACAGCTGCAGCTGAACGCCTTCGAACCCCTGATCGTCCACCACCTGCTCAACTCGGCCAATCGGCTGGACGCGGCGTGCGGGCTTCTCGCCGAGCGCTGCGTCGCGGGCATCGAGGCGAACGAGGACCACCTCCGGGTTCTCGTGGAGAACAGCCCCGGTCTCGCCACCGCTCTCAACCCGGTAATCGGTTACCAGCGGGCGACGGCCCTGGCCCGGCACTGCCAGGCGACCGGCGTGCCCGTCCGGGAACTCGCCTCTCGCGACGGGCTGCTCCCCGACGAGCAGCTCACGGCCCTGCTCGATCCACGGCACCTCGTCCGGCCGGTCTGAGCGAGGGCGAGGAGGGGCGGGAGAGGCCGTGCCCGGCGATCCGGCCGCACGTCGCGGTCCGGACGCCGGGCACCTGCCGGTCCGTCAGCTCTTCGTCACGTCGCAGCCGTAGGATGCCGTTCCTGAGCCGCTGTAGGCCTCCACGTCGAGGTAGTAGGTGCCCGTTCCGGTCGCGGTCCTGGTGAACGACAGGGACTCGTCGGTGCCCGCCCCGTCGTTCACGGACCGGGTCAGGGTGCTGCCGTTCGCGTCGAGCCAGTACGCGTCGGCGTCGTAGGCGGTGGGCACGGCGCAGTTCACCGAGACGGTCTGGCCGGCCGCCACCGAGACCTTGAAGTAGTCACGGTCACTGGTCGACTTCATGTTGCCCGTGAGGGTGCCGGGCGAGGCGAGCGCGGTGGCGTCGTCGGCCGTGTCGCGCGTGTCGTTGGGCTCGCTCTCCGCGAGCGTGGCCCCGCCGCCGCCCTGGGCGCCGCAGTCGGTCACGGGGGTGCCGTTGTAGAGGTTGGCGTCGGCCACGCCGTTCGTGACGCTGCGCAGGTAGTAGCCGCAGGTGGGGCGGTTCTTGAAGTCGAAGGTGGAGCCCGGTGTCAGGCGCCAGATCTTGAAGCCGCTGTAGGTGAGCGGCTTCCTGTCCACGGCCTGCTCCGGCTGGTGGTCGGCGAGGACCACGTAGGCGTCCTTGCCGTACTGCGTCGCCATGCCGTTGCGGTCGAGGAACAGGGACCCGCCGCCCTCCTCCACCCCGACGCCCCACGCGGAGCCGCCGGGCGCGAGGCCGTCCTTCACGGCGCGGGCCAGGAAGGACATGGTGCGGCCCATGCGATCGCGTGTGACGAAGTGGGAGTCGTTGATGACGGCCCCGTAGTTCGCCCATGCGAACATGCCGGTGGTGAAGCTGACGTACCGGTCGTAGGGGTTGGCGAGGGCTTCCGCGCTGGTGACGCTGCCGTTGCAGGCGTCGTAGACGATCGGGCTGTTGATGTGGTGGCCCGCGCTGCCGCCGCCGGAGCCGCCGCCCTTGGCGACGACCGCCTCGACGGAGGCCTCCAGGGCGGTTCCCTTCCAGGCGGCGTAGCGGCACTGGTCGCCGCCGGCGAAGTAGACGAACTCGGCGTTGCGGACGTCCGTGTTCACCTGGCTGTTGTTGCCGTCGGACGCCGTCGTCAGCGTCCACGTCGTACAGGAGTTGACGCCGGCCAGTCCCGTGATCGTGTCGCACTCCGGAGTCCTGCTGCCCGACGTGGGCGCGGACCCGGCCAGGACGACCACGTCGAGGCTCCCGGTGCCGCCCCTGATGTCGTCGATGGCGCGGGTCATCGAGGCGGTGACGATGCCGCCGGCGCCGTTCATCGTGAACGCCGGGCCGTTCCACGACGCACGGGTGACGTCGGCCGTGCTGCCGAGCCGGATCCGGTCGGCCGCGGCATGGGCCGGCTGATGGGCCGTCAGCGCCGTGACGACGGCGGCGAGGCCGACGGCGGCCGAAGTGAACCTGGGCGAACGAAGTGACATCTGCGCTCCAAGGAGGGGGCTGTGGGTTCCGCCGCGGCCTCGTGCGGGGCGGGCGGCTGGTTGCGGAACATACAAGTAATGGAAATGAAGCGGAAGATGTAAGAGGAATCCCACCTCTCCTTGGCTTCTCTTCCGGAAGGACATGGGTGTAAAACGCCCAGATCATGCTTTTTCTGGTTGCGAAGCGCGCGTTACATGAACGTAATGACTCTTACATCTAGCCATTCAGCACATGGATCTGTAACTTCCCTGCTGTGTCTGACGGCCAGATTCCGTCGGCAGGAAACCACCGAGAGGTTCCACGCGATGAACGCTCGTATCGCACGCCCCACCGCGGCCACCGCCCTCGCGGCGGCCATGCTCGTGTCCCTGTCCGCCTGCGGGGGCGAGGAGGCCGCCGCCCCGTCCGGCAAGGTCGTGGTCGCCGGCGTGGAGATCGTCAAAAACCAGAAGCTGCACGACCTCCTCCCGGAGAAGATCAGGAAGGCGGGGGAGGTCCGCGTCGCGACCGACGTCCCGTACCCGCCGTTCGAGATGTTCGTGAAGGAGGGCGAGCCGACGCTGACCGGCCTGGACTACGACCTCGGCCAGGCCCTGGGCGCCAAGCTCGGCGTCAGGTTCGCCTTCACCCCGCAGAAGTTCGACGGCATCGTCCCCGCCATCCAGGCCGGCAAGTTCGACGTCGCGATGTCGGCCATCACCGACAACAAGGAGCGGCAGAAGGTCGTCGACTTCGTCGACTACTCCCAGTCCGGCTCCGGCGTCCTGGTCGCCGAGGGCAACCCGTCGAAGGTGACCACCCTCGACGACCTCTGCGGCCGGAAGGTCGCCGTCCAGACCGCGACCAACCAGCTCGACCTCCTCAAGGAGCACCAGGCCGCCTGCGAGAAGGCCGGCAAGGGGAAGATCGACATCCAGACCTTCCCCAAGGACTCCGACGCCCAGCTCGCCCTGCGCTCCGGCAAGGTCATCGCCCAGGTCCTGACCAAGCCCGCCGCCGGGTGGGTGGCCAAGACCGCGGACGACGGCAAGGCCTTCGACCTCGCGGAGGACCCGGCCGCCCCCGGCGGCTACAACGCCTCGCCCAACGGCATCGCCGTCAGCAAGGACCTCCCGCAGCTGACCGAGGCGATCCAGAAGGCCCTCCAGGAGCTCATCGACGACGGGACCGTCGTCGCCGTGTACGGCACCTACGGAGTCGCCTCGATCGCCATCAAGGAAGCCACCAAGAACGCGGCGGTGGACTAGAGATGTCCGGCACCCTCAAGACTCCGGAGCGGACCACCGCCATGCACCCGCCACTCGGCGCGGAACTCGAGATCGTCCCCGTCCGCAACTACGGACGCTGGATGGCGGCGATCGCCTCACTGGCGGCCCTGGTGGGCCTCGTCGGATCCCTCGCCAAGAACGACAACCTGCGGTGGGACGTCGTCGGCGACTACCTCTTCGCCGACCTCATCTTCGACGGCCTGGCCACCACGCTCTGGCTGACGGCCGCCGCCATGCTCCTCGGCCTGGCGCTCGGCACGCTCATCGCGGTGATGCGGCTCTCCTCCAGCCCCGTGCTCTACGGTCTCGCCAACGCCTTCGTCTGGGTTTTCCGCGGCACCCCCCTGCTGGTCCAGATCATCTTCTGGGGCTACGCCGCGGCGCTGTACAAGTACGTGAAGATCGGCATCCCCTTCACCGACATCACGTTCTTCCAGGCCGAGACCAACGCCCTGCTCACGCCGGCGATCGCGGCTCTCCTCGCCCTCGGGCTCAACGAGGCCGCGTACGCCTCCGAGATCGTCCGCGCCGGCATCCAGTCCGTCGACCCCGGTCAGGCCGAGGCCGCCCACTCGCTCGGCATGCGTCCCGCCCTCACCATGCGCCGGATCGTGCTGCCCCAGGCCATGCGCGTGATCATTCCGCCGATGGGCAACGAGACCATCAACATGCTGAAGATGACCGCGCTCGTCTCGGTCATCTCGGCCCACGACCTGATGTCGAACATCCAGGACGTGTACGCCCAGAACTACCAGGTCATTCCCATGCTGGTGGTCGCCAGCATCTGGTACCTGGCCCTCGTCACCCTCCTCGGCGTGCCCCAGGCGTGGCTGGAGCGGCGCTACGGACGCGGCACCACGCGCGCCGGTCACGTCTCGCCCTTCCGGCGCCTGCTCGGCGGAACGGTGGAGCGGTTCGGCAAGAACAGCAAGGAGCAGAACCGATGAGCACCCCCATGGTGCGCGCCGAAGGCGTCCGCAAGCACTTCGGGAGGCTGGAGGTCCTCAAGGGCATCGACCTCACGGTCGGGCGCGGCCAGGTCTGCTGCCTCCTCGGTCCCTCCGGATCGGGAAAGTCCACCTTCCTGCGCTGCATCAACCACCTGGAGAAGGTCGACGGCGGCCGCCTCACCGTCGACGGAGAGCTCGTCGGCTACCGCCAGCAGGGCAACAAGCTCCACGAGCTGCGCGAACGCGAGGTCGCCGACCGTCGCCGCGACATCGGCATGGTCTTCCAGCGTTTCAACCTCTTCCCCCACATGACCGCCGTCGAGAACGTCATGGAAGCCCCCGTCAAGGTCGGGTCGGTTCCCAGGGGCGAGGCCCGCGAACAGGCCCAGGCCCTCCTGGAGCGGGTCGGTCTCGGAGACCGGTCGCACCACTACCCGGCCCAGCTCTCCGGCGGGCAGCAACAGCGCGTCGCCATCGCCCGCGCCCTCGCCATGAAGCCGAAGCTGATGCTCTTCGACGAGCCGACCTCGGCCCTCGACCCCGAACTCGTCGGCGACGTCCTGGACGTCATGCGGCAGCTCGCCGCCGACGGCATGACCATGGTCGTCGTCACCCACGAGATCGGCTTCGCCCGCGAGGTCGGCGACACCGCCGTCTTCATGGACGAAGGCGTCGTCGTCGAAGCCGGCGACCCCCGGCAGGTCCTCGTCGACCCGGAGCAGGAGCGCACCCGCGCCTTCCTGTCCAAGGTCCTGTGAGCGCCCCCACCCGCCGGCAGAAGAAGATCGACCACTTCCTCGACCTGGCCCAGGCCCTCCGCCCCCGCTACCTGCACGACCTCGAACAGCTCGTCTCCGTCGACTCCGGCTCCTACAGCGCCGACGGCGTCAACCGGGTCGCCGACTGGACCGAACGCCGGCTCGCACGGCTCGGCTTCGACGTCCAGCGCGTGTGCTTCCCGACCCCGCCCGGAGGGCACCGGACCGGCGACGCCCTCGTCGGCCGCAAGCGCGGCGCACTGCCCGAGGCGGAGGGAGGCCGCAGGATCCTCCTCGCCGCCCACATGGACACCGTCTTCGAGGACGGCACCGCGGCCGCCCGCCCCTTCAGGATCGAGGGCTCCACGGCGCACGGCCCCGGCGTCAGCGACGACAAGGGAGGGCTGCTCGCCGGGCTCACCGCCCTGGAGATCCTCGGCGAGTGCGGCGTCGACGCGTACGACGAACTGGTCTTCCTCGCCACCCCCGACGAGGAGATCGGCTCTCCCGCCAGCCGCACCCTCATCGAGAACACCGCCAGGGGCATGCACCACGGCCTCGGCCTCGAATGCGCCAGGGAGAACGGCGACCTCGTCATCGCCCGCAAGGGAGTCGCCGACTTCCGCCTCACCGTCACCGGACGGGCGGCCCACGCCGGCATCGAACCCGAGCGCGGAGCGAACGCGGCCCTCGCCGCCGCCCACCTCACCGTCGCCCTCCAGGCCCTCAACGGCCACTGGGAGGACGTGACCGTCAACGTCGGCGTCGTCCGGGCCGGCACCCGCGCCAACATCGTCTGTCCCCGGGCGGAACTGCGCATCGAGGTCCGCGCCGCCACGACGGCCGACATCGAACGGGTCACCCGGTCCATCCGGGAGGCCGCCACGCACCCGGGGGTCCCCGGCGTCACCGTCGAGGTCGAGCGGCTCGACCTCTGCCCGCCCATGGAGGACACCCCCGCCTCCCGGCGCATGCTCGACCACGCCAGGCGAGCCGCGCACGCGGTCGGCATCGAACTCGGCGCCGCCGCGACCGGCGGAGTGGGCGACGCGAACCTCATCGCGGGCGCCGGAGTCCCCGTCCTGGACGGTCTGGGGCCCGTCGGGGGCGCCGACCACACCCCCCAGGAATGGCTCGACCTCACCAGCGTCCCCCAGCGCGTCGCCCTGCTCGCCGGCCTGATCGCCTCCCTCGGCGACGCCGGCACCACCTGAACGGCCTCGGCGCCCAGCGCGAGGCCCGTCCTCCCCGCACCGGCAGCACCGGGCGGACCGACACGGCGCGGTCCGCCCAGCGGGCGGACGCGTCCCACCACCCCTCTCCCGACCCCGGAGGCCCCATGCGCACCCCACCCCTTCCCGCCCGCCGCACCGTCCTCGCCTGCGGCCTCGCCGTCGCCCTGCTCACCGGCGCTTCCGCCGCGCACGCGCAACCCGGACAGGACCGGACCCCGGCGGGCTCCCTCGTCCTGGTCGGCGGGGCCCTGAAGGAGAACAACACCCAGATCTACGGGGAGATCATCAAGCGGGCCGGCGGCGCGAAGGCCCGCATCGGCGTCATCACCGCCGCCTCCGTGCCCGAGAGCCAGGACCCCCACGCGGGCGACCCCGACCTGTGCAGCAACTCCGCCTGCAACGGTGCCTACTACGCCGGTCTCTTCGAGCGGCACGGCGCCGCCGACGCCGAGTGGATCCCCCTCGACGTCGACCACGTCGCCAACGCCGACTCGGACGCCGTCGTCGCCCAGGTCGAGTCCATGACCGGCTTCTTCTTCGGCGGAGGCGACCAGTACCGCTACGTCACCACGCTCCTGCGCGGCGACGGCCACGAGGACTCCAAGGTCCTCGCCGCCATCCGCGCCAAGCTCGCCCACGGAGCCGTCGTCGCCGGGTCCTCCGCGGGAGCCCAGATCGCCTCCGGCCCCGACATGGTCAGCGGCGGCGAATCCTACGAAGCCCTCCGGGACGGCAGCGCGCCCGGCTACTTCGACGACCCGACCCGCCTCGGGTACCTGCCCCGAGGCGGCTTCGGCTTCCTCCGCTCCGGCCTCGTCGACACCCACACCGGCGCCTACGGCCGCGAAGGCCGCGCCCTTCGTCTCGCCTCCGACACCGGCCACGACCGCGTCTACGCCCTGGAGGAGAACACGGCGCTGGTCGTCGACCGGCCCGGCACCCGCCGCGAGAGCCTGACGGTCCTCGGCCCGAACGGCGTCGCCGTCCTCGACCTGCGCGACAGCCGCGCGCACGACTCCGCGAACGGCTGGACCCTGCGCCGCGCCCGATACAGCTACCTCACCGACGGCGACCAGTACGACGCCCGCACCTGGACCGCGCGCATCGCCCCCGCCAAGCAGCCCCTGAGCCCCGTCGGCACGGCGCCCGTGCCGGCCAACGGCGACATCTTCCACTCGGTCGCGAACCCGGACGGCAGCGCCTACTCCTTCCGGACCACCGCCCGGGCACTCGCCTCGACCCGCGCCCAGAACAGCGCGACCGCCACCACCTTCGAGACCGGACCGCGGTTCACGGTGACCTTCACCAAGACACGGGAGTCCGCCGCCTTCACCGACGACGGCACCACGGCCAGGAGCCTCCTCGGCCTGCGGATCGACATCACGCCCCAGCGCTGAGCCGAACGGCCGGGCGGGCGCCCCACGCCGCGCCCGCCCGGCCGTTCCCGCACCGGGACGCCGTCCTCCTGCCACCCGCTCCTCTTCACCGAGAAAGGCCGCTCGATGCCCGCGCGTACCCGCACCGCACTCGTCTCCGTCGCCGCCCTGGTCCTCCTCGCCTCGGGATGCGGGGAGCCGCCCCGTACGCCATCCACCCCCGACGGATCCCGGACGGCCGGCCCGGTGGCCGTCCTGCCCGACCTCACGATCACCCCGGACCCCAGGCTCCACGCGATGCTCCCCGAGGCCATCCGCGCCGCGGGAACGGTCCGGGTCGCCACCGACGTCCCCTATCCGCCCTTCGAGATGTTCGCCGAAGAGGGAAGCGGCCGGATCACCGGAATCGACTACGACCTCGGCCAGGCACTCGGAGCCCGCCTCGGAGTCGCCTTCCGCTTCGAGGCGCAGAAGTTCGATGGAATCCTCCCGGCCGTCCAGGCCGGCAAGTTCGACGCCGTCATGTCGGCGATGACCGACAAGAAGGCCCGGCAGAAGTCCGTGGACTTCGTCGACTACATCAACGCGGGCCCCGGTTGGCTGGTCGAGAAGGGAAACCCCGAGAACATCGCCGTCGTGACCGATGTCTGCGGGAAGCCCGTCGGAGTGCAGACCGGCACCAACCACCAGAAGCTCCTGCAGCAGCGTCAGGAACTCTGCAGGGCGAAGGGCCTTCCGCCGATCGAGATCCTCGCCTTCTCGAAGGACTCCGAGGCGCAGCTGGCCCTCCGCAGCGGAAAGGTCGTCGCCGACTACCTCGACGAGGTCACGGCCGCCTACGTCGCCGCCGAGGCGGACGGCGGGAAGACCTTCTCCACCGTGACGGGCCGTCGCGCGGTGGGGGAGTACAGCGCCTCCCCGATGGGGATCGGCGTGTCGAAGGACCACCCCGGACTGAAGGAGGCCATCCAGGCGGCCCTGCAGTCCCTCATGGACGACGGCTCCTACCGCAAGATCCTCCTGAAGTACCGGGTCCCGAACATCGGGATCGCCGAAGCGACCGTGAACGGGGCGCTCGACTGACCCTCCCCGCCACCCGGCGGGGAGGGCGGGCCCGCCGCCCGGCTCCGCCCCGTCGGGTCCGCCTCACAGCAGACCGGTGCGCCGCGCGACCCTCTCGGCCTCCTTCATCCGCTCGTGGCCGTCGCCACCGATCCGGTCGAGGACGGCGGCGACGAGCGACTCGACGACGGCCAGCGCCGGCGTCAGGCTGTCGTAAGGGGAGTCGGAGGAGACCTGGGTGGTGAGGACGACGTCCCCGTGGGCCGCGGCGGGGGAGAGCCACGGGTCGGTGAACACGATGACCTTGCCGCCCCGCTCCCGCGCCAGCTCGGCGATGAGGGTCTTGTCCGCCTCGTAGCGCCGGTAGTCGAACAGCACCGTGACGTCCCGGCGGGCGAGTTGCGTGAGGAAGGACGTGCGCTCCACGTCCTTGTGGGGAACCAGGCTCACCTGGTCGCGGAACTGCATCAGGTGCAGGCCCAGGTACTCGGCCAGCAGGTGCGTGAAGCGTCCTCCCGCGAGGTGCACCCGGCGCCTGGGGTCGGCGAGGAGGCCCACCGCGTTCTCGAACTCGTGGGGTGCCAACTCGTCGAAGGTCCGGGACACCGCCTGCTCCACGAGCCCCGAACGCTCGCGCAGGGAGACCGCGGAGGAACCCCGCGGTGCCGGCGCCGTCCCCCCCTCCGAAGGGTCCGCCGCGGTGTAGAGGGTGATCGGCGAGGCGTTGCGCGCGTCGAGCTCCGCACGCAGGGCCGCCTGGAGGTCCGGGAAGCCCCTGTACCCCAACCGCGCGGCGCACCTCAGCACGGTGGGCCCCGAAACACCGGCACGATCCGCGATCGTCGCGACGGTCTCGAAAACCGCGGAAGGGTATCCCGCCAGCAGGACCCGTGCGACCTTTCGCTCCGCGGGGCTCAGCTCTCCGAGCCGACCGCGGATCTCATCGGCCAGGGTGGCGCTCATGGTCTTCCCTTCTCCGACGGGAGCACACCGAAGGCCGCGCACGGCCGACTGAGCCGTACGGCCCGGCCTCCCGCGTTTCAGAATGCCGAACTTCAGGCCGTAAATGTATCGTCCATTACGGATTCTGGACAGGGGATCGACGAGACCGCCTTCACCGCCGGTGACGGGACGCGGTGCCGCCCGGGGCCCGGAAGAGGCGATTCGACACAGGATCGACGCGTGCTGCGCACGCCGGGGGCCCGGGAGACGATGAGGCCATGAGGCGCACCGCCGCCCGCTCTGCGAGGGAGCAGCCATGACCGAACGGATCGTAGTCCCCGAAGAGACCCCGCCCGTGGAGGGATCGACGTCCTCGGCCCACCCGGAACGTGCCGACGGAGGCATCTGGGAGCATCCGACGGCATGGGTCTCCCTCATCATCGCCGGTGCCGCGCTGGTGGCGCTGTTCTTCGTGTTCCGTCTCGTCGCCCTCTGAGAGGGAACACGGGAGGATCGGGTCCGGACGCGGGCGGGGAGGACGGGCGGGGTCCCGCTCAGGGACTGCCGGTCGGCCCCCCACGGCCGTCCCGCCCCGGTGCCGGGCCGACGGGCGTCCGAGCCGGCGGTCACGTGACCGCCGGCTTTCGTGTGCGGGGGGAGTTCCCGACCTTCCTACGCCAGAGCGTTCACCACGGCGGCGAAGACGCGCGGCAGCCGCTCGGCGGCGGGCACGACGAGCGGAGCGAGCGTCCGCTGCTGTCGTGCCCGCAGCAGGGAGGTCGTCAGGAGCCTGTGACGGCGGGTCGCGCGTTTCCAGTCGCCGTCGTAGCGGTCCGGCGTGCCCCGGAGCACGTTGCCGACCAGCGCTTCTGCACCGATGAGGGCCAGGGAGACGCCCTCGCCCGTCAGCGCGTCGACGTACCCGGCGGCGTCCCCCACCAGCAGGACCCGCCCGTGGAGCCGGGTGCGGGTCTTCTGGCGCAGGGGGCCCGCGCCCCGCACCGCGCTGACGGCACTCTCCGCCGGCAGGCGGGCCGCCAGTTCGGGGAACCGTTCCAGCTGGGCGTCGAAGGAAGCGCGCCGGTCCGTCAGCAGCGCGACGCCCACGAGCCGGGGTCCGAGCGGGGTGACGTACGCCTCGCCCTGCGGTCCGCAGTGCACCTCGACGTACGAGGACCGTGGGGACACGGCGTAGTGGCGCCGCAACCCGTACCGGGGTCTCCCCCGGGAGCCGAGGCCGAGGCCGAGGGAGCGACGGATCGGCGAGTGCAAGCCGTCGGCGGCCACCAGCCACCTGCCGCGCAGTCCGGCGTCGGGCAGGGACACGCCGGCCGCGTCCTGCCGCACTTCCCCGACCCGTAGGGGCAGTACGGGAACACCCGCGGCGAGGACCGCCCGGTGCAGGAGGTCGTGCAGGTCGGTGCGCCGTACGCCGAGGCCGGGGCCGTGCCGGAACGCCGCGTGGACCTCACGGTGCCCCTGTACGTAACGGATCCCCCTGATCGGGTGGCCGGGGGCCTCCAGGCCGAGCGCGGCGAGGGCCCGCACCGCCCCCGGCATCAGGCCTTCGCCGCACGCCTTGTCGACGGGTGCGCGGCGCGGTTCGGCCACGACGGCGTCGAGACCGGCGCGCGCGGCGTGGAGAGCGGTCGCCAGGCCGGCGGGCCCGCCGCCCACCACGATCAGGTCGTGGTGCCGGCTCACGCGGGCACCGCCCGGCCGAGGGCCGCGTTCTCGGAACGGAGGCGGACGGTGAGCAGCGCCGCGTTGGCCGCGCTGAACACCGCCGCGCTCACCCACGCGGAGTGCACCAGGGGCAGGGCGGCGACCTCGGCCACGACGGCGGCGTAGTTGGGATGCCGCAGGAGACGATAGGGGCCGCCGGTGATCGGGCGGGTGCCGGGAACGACGATCACGCGCGTGTTCCAGTACGGCCCGAGCGTGGTGACGCACCACCAGCGCAGGGCCTGGGCCAGGAGGACCAGCGCCAGCATCGGCCATCCCAGGGCGGGCAGGAACGGCCGGTGGGCCAGCACGGGTTCGAGGACGCAGCAGAGCAGCAGGGCGGTGTGCAGGGCCACCATGACCGGGTAGTGGCCGCGGCCGTGCTCGACACCCGCGCGGGCGAGGGTCCAGGCGGCGTTGCGCCGGGCCACGACCAGCTCGACGACCCGCTCGGCGGCGACGGCCAGGACGAGGAGCGCGTACCAGAACATGAGGGCCCCTCACCAACGCATCAGGACGAACTCGGAGCAGAAGCCGGGGCCCATCGCCATCAGCAGGCCCCAGGTGCCGGGCTCGGGCCGGCGGGCTCCGTGGTGACTCTGCAGGACGTGCAGGACGGACGCCGAGGACATGTTGCCCAGGGCCGCGAGCGAACGCCGCGCACTGTTCAGGGCGTCGTCGGGCAGACCGAGGACCTCGGTCACGGCGGTCATCACCTTGGGGCCGCCCGGATGGCACACCCAGGCCCCGATGTCGTCGACGGTGAGTCCGTGATCGGCCAGGAAGGCCCGCAGGGGCGGCCCGAGGTGGTCCCGCACGACGGCGGGGAGACCGGCGTCGATCACGACGCGGAACCCGGTGGCCCCGATCTCCCACCCCATGAGGTGACCGGTTCCCGGGTAGAGGTGGCTGCGCGTGGCGACCACGGCCGGGCCGTCGCCGTCCCGCCCGGGGGAGTCGCGGCCGCGCGCGACGACGGCCGCGGCGCCGTCGCCGAACAGGGCCCCGGCCACGAGGTTGGCGGTGGAGTCGTCGCGCCGCTGGAGCGTCAGCGAGCACAGTTCCACCGTCAGCAGCACGGCGGTGTCGCCGGGGTGCCCGCGCAGGTAGTCGTGGACCCGGGCGAGGCCGGCCGCGCCCGCCACGCACCCCAGGCCGAAGACCGGGATCCGTTTCACGTCGTGACGCAGCCCCAGACGGCCGACCAGCCGGGCGTCGAGCGAAGGGGTGGCGACACCGGTGACCGAGTTGCACACCAGCAGGTCGACGTCGGCGGGTTCGAGCCCCGCCTCCCGCAGCGCCCCGGTGACGGCTTCCGCGCCCAGGTCCGTTCCGGCCTCGATCCAGGCGTCGTTGGACCGCCCGAAGTCTCCGAGTCCGGCGTACCGCTCGATGGGCAGGGCCAGATGACGCGTGCGCACGCCCGTCGAGACGTGCAGGCGGCGGAGCAGGACGCGGTCGGCTCCGGGCGCGAGGCACAGGTCGCCGATCGGCTCGGTCAGGTCTTCCTGGGCGTAGCGATGCGGCGGCACCGCGGTGTGGACGGCGGCGATCGTGGTCGCCGCCACCGGTGCGGGCGGCAGGCGCGGCGCGGGAGAGGCGGCTGCGGCATCAGGTGGGATCACGGGGACACGCATGGCGGGATGCCTACCTCGTTCCGGAAGCCTCACTACCTTGCGGAGGTGACTTTGCACCCGTCCGAGGTCTCCCCGCGGACGCCACTCCGCCTCTCGCCCCTGCTGCGTTCCTGCCACCTGGAGCCGGCGCTCGCCGTGTCGGTGTTCGCGACCGTGCTGGCCGTGGCGGCGGGCCGGAGCGCGGCGGGGGCGGCAGCGGTGGCCGGGGCGGTCCTGGCCGGCCAGCTCTCGGTCGGCTGGTGCAACGACGCGGCCGACGGGCAGCGCGACACGGTGGCCGGGCGCCGCGACAAGCCGGTGGCCGGCGGTGAGCTCCCGGCCAGGACGGCGGGCCTCGCGGCCGGGGCCGCCCTGGGGGCGTGCGTGCCGCTCTCCCTGCTGAGCGGGGCCGCGGCGGGAGGGGTGCATCTGGCGGGTGTCCTGGCGGCCTGGGCCTACAACCTGGGACTGAAGCGGACGGTGCTCTCGCCGCTGCCCTATGCCGTGGGCTTCGGCTCGCTTCCCGCCTTCGTCACCCTCGGCCTTCCCGGACAGCCCTGGCCCGCCTGGTGGGCCGTGACGGCGGGGGCCCTGCTGGGGGTGGGGGCGCACGTGGTGAACGTGCTTCCCGACATCGAGGACGACCTGGCGACCGGAGTGAGGGGGCTGCCGCAGCGGCTCGGCCGTGCGGCCTGCCGATGGTCGGCACCGTCGCTGATGCTGGCGGCCGTGGGAGTGCTCGCCGCAGGGCCGCCCGGAGCCGCCGGCGCCCCCGGCCGGGCCCTCGCCGCGGCTGCCGGGACCGTCGCGGTCCTCGGGACGGCGCTGCCTTCGGCCGCCGAGAGCCGATGGCCCTTCCGGGCGGCGATCCTGGTGGCGGCAGTCGCCGTGAGCCAGCTCCTCCTGAGCGGCTCCGACATGGCGTGAAGCGGGAAGCGGCCCGACGACCGGCGCCGGCCCGAGGCCTCGATTCCCGGCCCCGTCCCCGGAGCGCCCCGCACCGCGAGCGGGTCCGCCGCTCTTCCGGCCCGGCGAGAAGGCCCACGACCCGCAGGGCGACAGGAGTGCCCGCGTCCCGAGGGCGTCGCCGAGCGGTTCCGCCCGCACCCGGAGGCGGGGGCCGGGGCCGACGGGGGCCACCGAGGCCTGGCCGGCGACGTCCCTGCCCGGGCCGGCGATGTCCCTGCCCGGGCCGGCGATGTCCCTGCCCGGGCCGGCGATGTCCCTGCCCGGGCCGGCGATGTCCCTGCCCGGGCCGGCGATGTCCCCGCCCGGGCCGGAGCGCCGCACGACCCCGCCGGCCGTTCGGAGGCGGGGCCGAAAGGGCTCAGCGGGCGACCGGCTCTCCGGGCCGGGCGGTGGCGGGGGCGGCGCCGGCGGTCCGCTCGCGGAACCAGGCGACGGTCAGGGCCAGGCCGTCGGCGAGCGAGGTCCGCGGCTGCCAGGCCAGCAGGTCGCGGGCGAGCGTCAGGTCCGGGCGGCGGCGGCCGGGATCGTCCTGCGGCAGCGTGCGGTGCTCCACGGGCGGGACGGTCGCCGTCCCGCCCGCCGCCCGCGCTATCTCCGTGGCGAGCTCCAGCACGGTCCGCTCCTCCGTGCCGCCCAGGTTGACCGGCCCGCTCGCTCCGCCCAGCGCCAGCGCCAGCAGCCCTTCCACCAGGTCGTCGACGTAGCACAGGGTGCGGGTCTGGAGCCCCGAGCCGTACACGGTCATCGCCTCGCCCGTGAGGGCCTGCCGCACGAAGTTCGGGATGATCCGGCCGTCGTCGGCCCGCATCCGCGGCCCGAAGGTGTTGAAGATCCGGGCGATGCCCGTGTCCACCCCGTGGCTGCGCCGGTAGGCCATGGTGAGCGCCTCCGCGTAGCGTTTCGCCTCGTCGTAGACCGACCGTTCGCCCACCGGGTTCACATGGCCCCAGTAGCTCTCCCGCTGAGGGTGCTCCGCCGGGTCGCCGTACACCTCCGAGGTCGAGGCCAGGACGAACCGGGCTCCCCACCGCCGGGCCACCTCCAGCGCGTGCTCGGTCCCCCTCGAACCGGCCCTGAGCGTCTCCAGCGGCGCCTTCAGATAGGCGACGGGCGACGCCGGAGAGGCCAGGTGGAACACCAGGTCCACCGGGCCGGTGCTCCACAGCGGCTCCGGTTCCGCGACGTCGCCCTCCACGAAAACGAATCCCGGATCGTCCGTCAGGTGCGCGATGTTCTCCCGCCGGCCGGTACTGAGATTGTCGAGACAGACGACCCGGAAACGTTTTCGCAGCAGGCTTTCGCACAGATGCGACCCGATGAATCCGGCCCCGCCCGTCACCAGCGCTTGCCCGGTCAATGGCACGCAAAGCCTCCGCTCGGTTTCGATGGATGGGCTGGTCCCGGAACATGCTTGTGAAGGGCCGGACGGCCGGTCAACCGGCCTGCAGCAAGTTGCCGCGAGAGCCGAAATGGCAGCAAGCTGCCAGCGTTCCCGCATTGTTGGGCGGGGCTTGGGTGAATAGCGTGCGCCGGGTATACCGGAACAATGGTGGGGGTGTGCCTTGGAAAGCGGCAGCCGTACGAAGCAGATGATTCCCGCGGTGCACGTCAATTGGACCGGGCCGCACCGCCTGGGCTGGCGGCGCCAAGGGCTCGGATTCCGGGAGGAGGTCGAACGTCCCTACGAACTCCCGCCCGAGGAAATCGTCACCACCGTGCACAGCGTCCTGGCCTGGCGGGCGCACCACGGCCCGATGCACCTGATCACCGACGACCTGGGCGCCGCCTATGCCGCCGAGCAGAACCTCTCCGGCCTCTACGACCGGGTCGACACGTCCCTCGCCGGGCTGGACCGCCTCGACATCGATCCGCTGCTCTACCCGACGGCGGGCAAGATGTACGCCGCCACGCTCCGCCCGGCGCCGTTCGCCGTCATCGACACCGACCTGTACATCCGCCGCCCGCTGGACCTGGGCGGGGGCCACGGCTTCGGGTTCGCCCACTGGGAGACCGTGGACAACGCCGTCTACCCGGACCCGCGGACCCTGCCGGCGCCGGACGGAACCGACGTCCACACCGGGAAGTTCGACACCCTGGCCGCGAACATGGCCATCACCCTCCTCTTCGACGACCGCCACCGGCAGGAGTACGCACGCGCCGCCCTGGAGTTCATGACCGGCAACTCCGCCCCCCACGAAGGACTCCCCATGGCCCGCGCCCTCTTCGCGGAGCAGCGCGTCGCCCCCGCCGTGGCCCAGGCGATGGGGCTCGAACTCCGGCCCGTCACCCAGCGGTTGTGGAAGGTGGACGAGGGGCTGTGGGACGGCCCCTCGTACGCCGCCGACTTCCACCACACCTGGCACCAGAAGCACGTGCTCCGGCAGTTCCCCGAGCTCCGGCCGGCCTACCTGCGCTACCTCCTGGAGGACCTGCTGTGGCGCCACCCGGCCTCCGACGAGATCCTGCTCGCCGTTCCGGCGCTCACGCCGCACCATCGGCTGATCCGGTCCACCCGAGAGGATCTCCGGGCTCACGGTCCGACGACTCAATGGCCGGCACCAGACCCAGCGAGTGCGCCTCCACGCCTGCCTGGAACCGGCTCGCCGCGCCCAGCGACTGCATGATCTCCGAGATGTGACGGCGGCAGGTCCGCACCGACAGGCCGAGCCGGCGGGCCACCGCCTCGTCCTTCGCCCCGCCGGCCAGCAGGCGCAGGATGCTCTGCCGCAGGTGACCGGCGATCTGGTGGTGGTCCTTCTCCGACGGCGGGAACGGGCTGCCCTGGGACCAGGCGGTGCGGCAGACGGCGGTCAGCAGGGCCACGATCGCGGGCTGCAGGATCATCACCGTCGTGCCGACGCCGGCGAAGGGGGAGCCCTGCCCGGAACGGCCGGGGACCGACATGAAGCAGACGTCGTCGTCCAGCACGAAGAGGTGGGCGGGGAGTTCCGCGGCGGTCCGGAAGTCTCCGCCGGCGCTGCCGAGCCGTTCGACCATGGACCGGGTCGGCGCGTGGGAGAGCGCACCGTGCTGGAGCACCCCGCGCAGCCCGACGCCCCGGCCCAGGGCCTGGGCGAGCAGCGCCGCGGCCGTCTCGCGGAACGGCCAGGGCCGGTAGTCGTCCGGGTGGAGGACGTGGACCTGCGTGCGGCACGCCGCGAGGCGTTCGGCGAAGGTGGCGGCGAGCCGCGCCGGATCGTCGATCACGTCGACGTGGTGCCGCTCGTCGCAGGCGCCGGTCGCCGTCCGGTGCACGGGGATCAGCGACTGCAGCTGGGTGCGCAGCCGCTCCGCCGCCGCGGCGCTGCGCCGCGCCTCGTCCTCCAGCGGAAGGACGAGCCTGTCCATGGCCAGACGCGGTTCCACCGCACGCCACGCACCGGGCCGGCCGGGTGCCCTCTCCGCGACGCACAGCTCCGTCAGGACCCGGTAGATCTCGTTGATCCGGTCGGGGCCGATTCCGAACCGGCGGCACAGGTAATCGTCGTCACGCCTGCCGTGTTCCAGCAGGTGCCGATAGGCGGCGATGGCCAGCATATCGAGGCGCGTAGATATCTCGGCGGTCTGCAACCTTTTTCTCCCCCAGCCTTGAATGCTCATTCAACACTCGATGAAGAGTCCGGGATCGACTGCATGCGGCCAGTCAACCTGGATTGTCGTCGATACCGGCAATGACCGATTTATGCCTGACGTCGATCACTGACGTGATGGTAGGTGCCCGGGTTCGCTCCATCAATACTGCGCAAGGGTTTGCAGCATGTTGCGCCGATGCCCGCGGCAGGCGGGAGGGGGGTGGGTGCGGGGGAGTAAACCCGCTGGTGGAAGCTGGCAGGAAGTTGCCTGGCAGCTTGTTGCGGCGAGCTGTGAGCGGTTTTCCGGAATGATTTGTTCCGGGTCGCGACTCTGCGGGGGGCGGGGGAGGTGTGGGGGAGCGGGGCGGTGTCCGGACGGCGGGGTCTTTCTCGGCCTCGCCGTGACCGCCGACATTTTCGCAGGTCAAAGGCTGGGGATCGGCCGCCCGTGAGAGTTCGTGGTCCGTCCCGCGCGGCGGAGGGGCGGCGGGAGCGGAGCCGGCGGTAAGGGGATCCCGTGGTTCCCCCAGCCCGCGTAAAGGCGCGGAAGAGCGGGGCGGAGGGCCTCTGGAAACTTGTTCCGCAAATATTTTCACGCGCCGTCCGGCTCTGCTACGGTGCTCCGCGTGATCATAGCCGACGACTTGTCCATGGAATTTCGAAAATACCATCGTAAGTCGGGACTGCGCGGAGCGCTGACCAATCTCTTCAGCCGCGAATACGAAACGATCCGGGCGGTGGACAGCGTTTCGTTCGAGATTCCGCAGGGCTCGAAGACCGCGTACATGGGCGCCAACGGCGCCGGTAAATCCACCACCATCAAACTCCTCACCGGCATCATGACCCCCTCGTCCGGGCGGTGCCTGGTCGACGGGATCGAGCCCTACCGGGACCGCCGCACCGCGGCCCAGGCGATGGGCGTGGTCTTCGGCCAGCGGTCCCAGCTGTGGTGGGACCTCTCGGTGGCGGACTCCTTCAGGATCCTCCAGCGCATCTACGAGATCCCGGACGCCGTCTACCGGCGGAACATGAAGACCTACCAGGAGCTGCTGGACATCGACGCCCTCGGCGGCACGCCCGTCCGCATGCTCAGCCTCGGCCAGCGCATGCGCGCCGAGGTCGCCGCCTCGCTCCTGCACGACCCCAAGGTGGTCTTCTGGGACGAGCCGACCATCGGCCTCGACCCGGTCGTCAAGGACGCCGTCCGGGCACTGGTGAACCGCGCCAACACGGAGCTCGGCACCACCGTGATGCTCACCAGCCACGACATCGGCGACATCACCTCCATCTGCGACCAGGTGCTGGTGGTGGACCGGGGGAAGGTGATCCACCAGGGCACCATCGCCGGGCTGGTGGCCACGGCCGGCGAGCGCTCCGTGCTCTTCAGCCACGGCGGCCCCCAGACACCGGAGGAGACCGTCCTGGAGGTCGGCGCGATGCTGCCGAAGGCGACCGCCTCGGTCACCGACGACCTGCGCGTCCGCATCGACTACCCGGCCGACCGGCTCACCTCCCGCGAGGTGCTGGCCTGTCTGCTGGAACGGTTCGAGGTCACCGACTGTTTCGCCCCGGAACCCGACCTCCAGTCGGTGATCCACGAGATCTACCTGCGGAGAAAGGCATGAGGAAGACCGCGGTCCGCCGGTACGTGCCCTTCGCCACCAGCAGCCTCCAGGCCTCCCTGAACTACCGGGCCGACCTCTTCGTCTCCCTGCTCACCACCTCGGTGAGCACCGCCGTGGTCGTCTTCCTCTGGCGCGCGGTGATCACCCAGAACCCGGGCAGCGACCTCGGCGGCTTCAGCGTCGCCGGCATCACCACCTACCTGCTGGCCGCTCAGCTCCTCACCCTCATGCACCACAGCAAGGCGGGCGAGGACACCTCGCAGGAGATCGTCGGCGGCGACATCGCCGTCGCGCTGGTGCGGCCGGTCAGCTACCCGCTGAGCCGGGTGTTCATGGCGCTGCCGGTGGCCCTGACCAACCTGGTGCTGGTCGGCCTCCCGCTGGTGGTGATCTTCTCGCTGCTCTTTCCGGTGACGGCCCCGTCCCCGGCCGGCGTCGCCCTCTTCGTGCTCGCCGCGGTGCCCTCGGTCGCCATCGCCTTCACCGTGCAGCTCCTGGTGGGCATGTCCGCACTCATCACCACCAACACCTGGGGCGTCGGCATGGTCGTCAACAGTCTGGTCGTCTTCCTGTCGGGAGCCCTGGTCCCGCTGGACCTGCTGCCCCGGCCGATCGAGGCCGTCGCCTCGGCACTGCCGTTCCAGAGCATGGTGTACGGGCCGGTCCAGCTCCTGCTCGACCGCTACGACGGCCCCGCCGAAGCGGCGGCCATCCTGTTCCGGCAGGGCGGCTGGGCCCTGGTGATGGTGGCGGTGACCACCTTCGTCTGGCGCACCGCACTGCGACGGATCGAGGTGCTGGGCGGATGAGGATCCTCCGGACCCTTCGGCTGACCTGGTTCATGTGCGGCGTCTCGCTGCACCGGCTCGCCGAGTACCGCGGCGACTTCGTCCTCGGCGCCTTCGGCTTCCTGGTGATGTTCGGCGTCCAGGCCGCCCTGGTCGGCGCCCTCTTCGCGCTGGTCCCGACGATCGGCGGCTGGGGCTTCGCCCACGTGCTGTTCCTGCTCGGCTTCGCGATGCTGCCCCGAGGCCTCGACAAGATGTTCTCCGACAACATCTGGCTCATCAGCGCCTTCGAGATCCGCGGCGGCGAGTTCTACCGCTACCTGATCCGCCCGGTGAGCCCGCTGCTCATGGTGATGTCCGAACGCCTCGTCTGGCCCGACGCGTTCGGCGAACTGATCGTCGGCCTGGTGCTCATCCTGTACGCGGGGTCGCAGCTGGACCTCGCGGTGCCGACCTGGGAGGCCCTGCTGGTCGGCGGCGTGCTGGTGGTGTGCGGCGCGCTCATCCACTTCGCCGTCAAACTCGCGCTCGCCTCGCTGGCGTTCTGGACCACCCGCAGCTTCTCCGCCATGCGCGCCGTCACCGAGCTGTCGATGTTCTCCGGCTACCCGCTCGACCTCTACCACCCGGCCCTGCGCGCGATGCTGACCTGGATGGTGCCCTTCGCCTTCACCGCCTACTTCCCCGCCGCCTACCTGCTCTTCGGCGACGACGGCCTCGTGCTGCTCACCCCGCTCGTCGCCCTGGTCTCGGTGGCGATCGCCGCCACCGTGTGGCGGAGGGGCCTGCGCCGCTACGAGGCCACCGGAAGCTAGCGCCCGCCGCCGGCCGCCGGCCTGCCGGCGGTGCGGCGGCGCCCCACCCGCACGCGAATTCCCCAACCCTGGTCCCACCCACGGAAGGAGTACGGACGGATGAGAGTGGATCGGGCTCCGCTCGAGGACTGGATGCGCGAGTTCTACTTCGCCACCACGATCGACCTCGGCAGCAGCGGCGTGCAGTGCTGGTCGGTCGGCGAGCTGATGGACCTCCTGGGCATCACCGCCGAGGAGCTGCGCGGGCTGACCTTCGACGACAGCGAGACCTACGGCAGCCCGGGGCTGCGCGAGGCCCTGGCGGACCGCTTCACCAAGGGCGACCCCGACCGGGTCTTCACCACCCACGGATCCACCGAGGCGATCTTCCTCGCCATGAGCACCCTGCTCGAACCCGGGGACGAGATGGTGGTCGTCAGCCCCGGCTACCACTCGCTCAGCTCCGTCGCCGCCTCCATGGGCTGCCGGATCGTGCCGTGGCGACTGCGGGAGGAGGACGGCTTCGCGCCCGACCTCGACGCCCTCCGCGCGCTGATCGGCCCCCGTACCCGCCTGGTCGCCGTCAACTTCCCGCACAACCCGACCGGCGTCAGCCTCACCGCCGACCAGTACGAGGAGTTCCTCGACATCGTGGCCGGTTCCGGCGCCTACCTGGTCTGGGACGGCGCCTTCACCGAGCTCACCTACGCCACCGAACCCCTGCCGGAGCCCTCCCTGCGCTACGACCGCTGCGTCTCCACCGGCACCATGTCCAAGGCGTACGGCCTGCCCGGCACCCGGGTGGGCTGGTGTCTGGGCGACCCGAAGCTGCTGAAACGTTTCCTCCCCTTGCGTGACGCCCTCACCATCTGCCTGTCCCCGCTCACCCAGCTCTTCGCGGAGCACGCGATCCGGCAGGCGGACCTCCTGGTCTCCCTGCGGCGCGACCGGGCCCGGACCAACCTCGCCCTCCTCGCCGACTGGATCGCCGGACAGGAAGGCCGGGTCACCTGGACCCCGCCGGCCGGCGGCTGCACCGCCTACCCGCGCTTCCCGTACGTCCCCGACGCCGACGAGCTGTGCCGGCGACTGGGCCGGGAGGACTCGGTGCTGCTGGTCCCCGGATCCTGCTTCGGCCACCGCGACCGGGCCAGGCTCGGCTTCGGCGGCCCCACCGAGGAGTTCCGGACCGGCCTGGAGCGGCTGGGCCGGGCCTTGGCCACGAGCGGCCCGAGGCCGTGAGACGGACCGCGGAGACCCGGTGACAGGCGTGGAGGCGTACGTGGAGGCGAAGGTGACCGAGGTCCTCGTCCGGGTGGCCGTCCTGGAGCGCGATCCGCTGCTGCGGGCCGGGCTGGGATCCGTCCTGAGGGCCGCCCCGGAGATCGACGTCGTCGCCGATCTCGCCGCGGGATGGGACGACGTCGCGGCCGCCGCGCCGACGGCGCGCCCCGACCTGCTGGTGGTGAGCGGCGCCTGGCTGCGCGAGGACCCGCCCGCCCTCGGCGGTGCGGGCGGCCGCCGGCACCCCTGGCACGGACTGCCCACGGTGGTGGTGCTGGACGCCGAGGACTGGCCGACCCTGCGGCACGCGGTCACGACGAAGTCGGTGCGCGGCTTTGTCGACCGCGTCACCAGCCACGAGGACCTGGCGTCGGCCGTCCGCGACGCCGGGGCCGGCCGGACCTTCCTCTCCTCCTCCGTGGCGCGCTCGGTGGTGGAGTGGATGGCCACCCGGATGGACCGCGAGCCCGCCTCCCTCCCGGCGGTGGAGGCCGTCCTGACCGGGCGCGAGATGGAGATCTTCGAGGCGATGGGCCACGGCGTCACCAACAACGTCATCGCCCGGCGGCTCGGGATCCAGGAGGCGACGGTCCGCAGCCACGTCTACCGGATCCTCACCAAGCTCGACCTGCGCACCCGCACCGAGGCGGCGCTCGCCGCCTACGAGTACGCGTACCGGGACGCCCGTTCGGTCGGCTGACGCACGGCGGAAGGGGCGGCGGGAGGCACGGTGGGGCACGTGGCGGAACGGGCGGCGGGAGGCGGGCGTCCGGGACGGCGGGCAGGAGCGGTCACACGTTCCGCAGCTGCCGCACCGCCTCCCGCAGCGCCCGTTCCTCCGCCTTCCGGAGGCCGTCGAGCTCCGCGATCTCGGCGTGCCCGAACTCCGCCGGCCTGCCCGCCGCTTCGCGGAAGAACATCTTGTTGCGCAGCCGGAAGGCGTGCTTCTCCAGCGCCCGGGCGTCCTCGGCCAGCGCCGTGAACGGACCGCCCAGCAACTGGGCCATGCGCTCCACGCGCAGCGTCATCAGCTTCTTGTGCTCCCAGAGGATGTGCAGGTTGCGGATGTCGTAGTCGGCCCTGCCCTCGACCCACTCCGTCAGGTAGCGCTGGAGCGGCGGATACACGTCGACGCCGTAGGCGCGTTCCCAGGCCGGACGGAGCATCTCGAACCGCAGCGACACGTTCGTGCCGTCGAGGTACTCCTCCAGCGACTCCCGCACCACACGGAGGTTGAAGTCGTACGCGGCGTCCGGAACGACGCGGTAGAGGTACACCTGCGTGCAGTCCTCGGGCAGGGCGTCGAGGCCCCGGTAGGCGGCGCGGAACTCCTCGAACCCGATCGTGGAGCGCCGCAGGACGTCGGCCTTGTCGTACCCGTAGGTGGAGAAGGTCCGCGCCGCGTCGTCCACGCCGCACAGGAGGAGGTCGTGCGAGGAGTGCCGCACTCCGTACAGGGGGCGGCTCGGGACGTGGAAGTCGTCCAGGTTGAGGTAGACGTAGTGACCGGCGTGCACCGCGGTCCGGCAGTACTCCACCGGGTCGGCGTCCAGGTCCGCGAGCCACCGCCGGTTCGCGCGGACCACGTCCAGCCACGGGCTGATGGCGTAGTCGTACAGGTAGAAGCAGAACGGCACCGGGGTGGCCGGGTCGAGGTCGTAGGCGAGGTGGACGTAGTTGCTCAGGATCCAGTCCCGCGCCCGGTCCACCGTGCCGGCGATCGCCAGGGGGAAGCCGTAGAAGTGGTAGCCGTTGGCGAGCGGGTCCGAGAGCGGGAGTTCCTTCTTCACGACGCGGTCCGCCCTTCCGGGAACGCACCGCACGCGGCGCCCCGCCCCTGTGCGATCTGCCGCTGGCCGAAGCCGTGCTCCTGGCGCTCGGTGACCGGACGGCTTCGCGGCGCGCGGACCAGCACCCGCTTGAGCCACCGGTCGGTCCCGTCGTAGCGGGCGCGGAAGGAGCCCCGGCCGTGCACCGCGGCGTCGTTGTCCACGATCAGCAGATCACCCCGCTCCAGCGGGACCACGCGGCTCGCCCGGTCCAGCCGGCGGCCCAACTCCTCGTAGGCGAGCCGGAATTCCGCGTCCCCGGTCAGCATCCGCGTGTAGGTGGGGTCGTAGCGAAGGCAGGGGCGGCCGTCCCGCTCCCAGAGGGTCGCCATCCCCGGCGAGGCCCGGCCGCCCGCCCGCTCGTCCTGGTAGCTGTCGTCCGGGTGGATGACGACGTGCGGCCGGGACAGCGCGGTGACCAGGCGGGGCGGCAGGTCGACGTCCCCGACCGCGGCGATGCCGCTGCCGATGCCGTCCGGGTTCCGTACGCAGGCCAGCAGCAGCAGATCGGCGCGGTCCGGGTGGAAGGCGTCCTCAGTGTGCCAGGTCAGCGCCGTGGTGCTGCTGCCGCCGACCTGCATGTCCTCGTGGTGCGGGCTGGGCAGGATGTTGTGCACGATGTGGCCGTCCTGCTGGTTCTCCCAGCCGAAGACCGCGCCCTGCAGCGCGGCCACCAGGACGATCGCCAGGTCGAGGGCCGCCGTGCGCGTGCGGTCGACGTCCTTCCAGTGGGTGGCCGTCGGGCCCTGGTCGCCGAAGGCGGCGAACAGCCCCTTGACCACGCGGTGGCCGGTGCCGGGCTCCGGAGGCCGGGTCAGCCGTTTCAGCCGGGAGAGGACGCCGGGAGGGAGGACGGCCTCGGGGCGGACCACCGTGCCGTCCGCGGTCGCCCCGGACGCCGTCAGGGCGCCGGCCGCGTCGGCGAGAGCCCGGGACAGCTCCGCCGACTCCGCGTCGAGGTCGGTCAGGGTCATGGCAGAGCATCTCCTTCTGTCACCAGTGGAAGGGTGCGCCGGCGCACCGGTGGTCAGTAGCCCCGGTCGAGGTCGACGACGTTCAGCGGGCGTTCTCCCGACGAGAAGCGCCGGACCTGGTCCAGCAGCAGTTCCCGGCAGCGCCGCTCGGTCCGCTCGGTGCCGTCCGCGCAGTGGGGCGTGAGGACGACGCCCGGCGCCGACCACAGGGGCGAGGACGCGGGAAGCGGTTCCTCGGCGAAGACGTCCAGCCCCGCGCCCGCCAGGTGCCCGTCCGCCAGGGCCGCGAGGAGCGCCTCCTCGCACACGACCGGCCCCCGGCCGACGTTGACCAGGAACGCGCCGCGCGGCAGCAGGGCCAGCTCGGCGGCCCCGATCAGGGAGCGTGTCTCCCCGGTCAGCGGAGTCGCCACCACCAGGACGTCGAGCCGGCGGAGGAAGGCGGGCAGCTCCTCCGGCCGGTAGGTGCGCGTCACCTCGGGCACGTCGCCGCCGTCGCGGCGCAGCCCGACGACCACGGCGCCCAGGGCGGTCAGCAGGCGCGCGGTGCTGCGGCCGAGGTCGCCGAGGCCCAGCACGCCGACCGTGCTGCCGCGCAGCTCGCGCTGCTCGGCGGGCTCGCTCCAGCGCCGCTCGCGCTGCGCGTCGAGCAGGCCGGGCAGCCCCTTGAAGTGCGCGAGGAGCAGGGCCACGACGTGCTCGGCGACCGCCGGGCCGTGGGTGCCGGAGCCGTTGGTGACCAGGACGTCCCGGCCGCGGAGCGCGTCCACCACCGGACCGGGCAGCCCCGAGGCCCTGGTGTGCAGCCAGCGCAGCTCCGGCCGCGCGGCGACGAAACGCGTCAGCTCCGCCTCGTCGGCTTCCCACACCAGGGCCACGTCGGCGTCCGCACGGGCGGAGGGGCCGTACGGGTCCTGGACCTCCATACGGGCCCCGGGCCACGCCCGACCCAGTTCCGCCACGAGGAGCCGGGCGTCGGCGCCGCCCGCGAACAGCAGTACGCGCACCGGCGTCCCGGCGGTCATCCGCCGTTCCGCGTGTGCGCCCGCACGCTCCGCGGCCGCATGTCGGTCCAGACCAGGTCGACGTGCCGGAGGCAGGCGTCGTGGTCGCCCTCGAAGCCGGCGCCCCGCCAGCCGTCCGGCACCGGCCGGCCGGACGGCCAGACGGAGTACTGCTCCTCGTCGTTGACGACCACCTGGAAGCGCTCCTGCGACTCACTCATGGCGAACAACTCACTCTCCGGAAGACGACGCGGCGGGGCGGGGCGAGGGGGAGGGGGAGGGGGCGTGGACGTGGAGGGCCGGGTCATTCGACGACGACCGGCTGGGGCAGCCGGCCGGGGCCCTCGACGAAGCGGGAGCCCGGACCGGCGTCGCGGCGGAACGAGGCGGCGAGCGCCGCGAAGCTCTCGTCGTGGGCCAGGTAGTAGTCGGCCAGCTTGTTGACCGTGGCGGCGGGGGAGGAGGCGGCCTTGGCGCGGATGTCCGGGGACCAGGACAGCAGGAAGATCCCCGCGTCGGTGTACCCGCGCTCCCGCCACCGCTGCCACAGCGCGTCCCGCTCGTCCTCCTGGCCCGCGAAGTGGTGGACGGCGCGCAGGCGCGGCGTTCCCGGACGCGCGACGGCGGGCACCGGTTCGGACCGCAGGACGACCCGCCGGCCCGCGAGGTAGAGCAGGGCGATGCCCTTGTTGACGCAGAAGGTGAGCGCCTCGGCCGCCGTGTTGACGTTCGGTTCGCCCCGGTCGTTGAGCGAGGTGTTGCAGACGACGGGCACGCCGGTCTCCGCGTGGAAGGCGCTGATCGCCCGGTGCAGCGTCGGGTTCACGGCCGCCGTGAGGGTCTGGTGGCGCGCCGTGCCGTCCAGGTGCAGGACCGCGGGGATCCGGTCGGCCGCGTCCTCGCGGACCCGTACGGCCTCCAGCATGTACGGGGAGGGCCGGCTCTGCTCGAACCAGTCGCCGGCGTGTTCCGCCAGGACGATCGGCGCGACCGGGCGCCACCACTGGCGCTGCTTGTACCGGTTGAGCAGCTCCTTGACCTTCGCCGAGCGCGGGTCGCCGAGCAGGCTGCGGTTGCCCAGGGCGCGCGGGCCGATCTCGGCCGGCCCGTCGGCCCACGCCAGCACGTTGTCGGCGAGGTCCGCAGCGAAGCGCTCCGGGGCGAAGTCCGTGACCTCCTCCACCCAGGGCGCGAACTCCTCCAGCGCCTCGTCCACGTCGCGCAGCGGCGCACCGTGGGAGGGCGAGTTGATCAGCAGGTCCGCCTCGTCGAGGACGCCGGAGCCGTGCAGGCCCAGGAGCCCGAGACCCAGGGCCTGCCCCGAGTCGTTGGCGCAGGGCGGGGTCAGCAGCCCGAGGAAGCCGAAACGGTCCAGCAGCAGGGTGTTGGTCGGGCAGTTGAGGGCGAAGCCTCCGCTGGTCGAGAGGTAGGCGTCCGCCGGGTCGACCCCGCCGAGCGCGCAGAGCAGTTCCACGTTACGGATCGCGACCAGGTCGCAGGCGCGCTGCACGTGCTTCATGACCGCGCTGCGGACGCGCTCCTCGCGGCTGAAGCCGGTCTCCTCCGGCCGGCCCGCGAGCTGCCGCTCCGCGCTCTCGATCAGCGCGTCCACCAGTCCGAACGCCGCGCCCCAGGGGGTGACCCGGCCGCCGTGGAGGCGGAGGGAGGCGGTCGCCGCCTCGATGTCGAAGTCGACGGTCGCGCGGCAGGCCGAGGCCAGCGCCATCAGCGAGCCGGGCTCCAGCCCGAACCGGGTGGACGCGGCGGTGTACAGCGGGCCGGGTGACTCCACCGGGGCGAAGGTCATCTCGCCGCGCCGCGAGACGCAGCCCGCGTACCAGTGCTCCGGCCCCCGTTCGTCCAGCACGGTGTCCGGGGCGCCGTCCATGGCCATGGCCACGATGGTCCCGCTCTTGAACAGCGCGGTGTCCATGAGCAGTCCGCCGTAGAGGTGCGCGAGGCTGTGCACGGGGAACTTCTCCGCGCCCTTCGGGACCGTGATCCCGGCGGCGCGCGGCAGTCCCGGCGTCCCCCAGACGGTGCGCACGTCGGCCAGGCCGAGCCCTTCCGGTGCGAGCAGCGCCTCCAGGAAGGCCTCCGTGCGCCCGGCGGTGTAGAGCGGCCAGGCGTGGTGCTTCTGCCCGCTGATCCGTTCCACCTCCCACATGCGGACCAGCTCCACCCGGGCGCCGGCCCGCCGCCAGAGGGCCACACCGTGGTCGTGCCGTGCGGAGACGACCGACAGGTCGCCGGGCGGCGTCAGATAGCACGAGAGAAAGAATTCGTTGTCGCTGCTGCCTTCCACGGTGTCTCCCCGGTCTCGGCCTGCGAATTTCGCGCTGCGTTCCTCGCTTCGGTTCCTGTGCTTTTCGCGGTGCAGCGTAAAGCGGCCGGACGGGCCGGGTCGACCCCATCCTGAGCAGCGGAGATAAGCCAAATGTGGACTCCGTCTCCACGTTTCGTTGATGCCGGTGTTCGCTGTTCCGATGATTTGTCGGCCCGAGTCGCTGCTGTAGCATTCGGGAGGCAAAAATCTCGGCCATGTGTTCGGTACAGCTGATCGAGCGGAATTGGAACGAGGAATGCGTACACTGCCGCAGAATCATGGAGAATCTTTTTCGCCCGGCCCGTCCGACGCATGGGAAAGCGTGCCCGGCGCCTTCGAGCAAGGGGTGCGGAAGCACCCGGACGCGGTCGCCGTCGAGTCCGGCGGCGAACGCCTGACCTACCGGGAGCTCGACCGGCTCGCGGACCGCCTGGCCCACCGGCTGACCGGCCTGGGAGTCGGCGCCGAGACGCCGGTCGCCGTCTGCGCCGAACCCTCGCTCTCCCTCGCCGTGGCGGTCCTCGGAGTGCTCAAGGCCGGCGGCGCCTTCGTGCCGCTGGACCCCGGCTACCCGCCGCGACGGCTGGCCCACCTGCTCGCCGACTCGGGCGCCGAGATCGCCGTCGTCGAACGCGGGCTCGCCGGGAAGGTGCCGGGCGGGGTCGGGACCGTCGAACTGGACCGGGGCCGGACGGACGGCGACGAGGACGGACCCGGCCGCACCGGCCCGGTGGAAGCCCACGCGAGCCCGGTGGAAGCCCACGCCGCCCCCGCCCGGCGGCACGGGGCCGAGGTGCCGCCCGACGCGGTGGCCTGCGTCTACTACACCTCCGGTTCCACCGGCTCGCCCAAGGGCGTCCTCGTCACCCACCGGGGCCTGCTGAACCTGGCCTCCGCCGCGGCCGAGGAGTTCGGGCTCGGTCCCGACGACCGCTTCCTGCAGCTCGCCTCGATCGGCTTCTCCGCCGCCCTGGAGGAGATCTTCCCCCCGCTGCTGTGCGGCGCCACCCTCGTCCTGGCCGGCTACCGCCGGGCGCTGCCCACGGTGGACCACTTCCTCGGCCTGCTGCGCGACGCCCGGATCACCGGCTTCGAGATCACCACCGCCTACTGGCACCAGGTGATGGACGAGCTCACCGCCACCGGCGCGAAGCCGCCGGACACGCTCCGCTTCGTGGTGGTGGGAGGGGACCGGGCACGCGCCGAACACGTCGTGGCCTGGCGGGCCACCGGCATCCCGCTGATCAACGTCTACGGCCCCACCGAGGCGACCGCCACCGCCAGCTACCACCACACCGCCAAGGAGGCGCCGCACCCCGACGGGCTGCTGCCGATCGGACGCGCCATCGCCCGGACGCGGATGCACCTGCTGGACCCCGGGATGCGTCCCGTCGCCCCCGGCGAGGTCGGCGAGATCCACGTCGGCGGCGCCTCACTGGCCCGCGGTTACCACGGCTCCCCCGCCCAGACGGCACGGGCCTTCCTGCCCGACCCCTTCGGCGCGCCCGGCGGACGCCTGTACCGGACCGGCGACCTCGGCCGCGAACTGCCGGACGGCACCCTGGAGTTCCTCGGACGCAGGGACAACCAGATCAAGCTGCGCGGCGTCCGCGTCGAACCCGCCGAGGTCGAGGCCGCGCTCCAGAGCCACCCCGCCGTCCGCCAGGCCCTGGTCTCGGTGACCGCCGACGAGCCCGAGGACCGCCACCTCGTCGCCTACCTGACCGCCCGGCCCGGCAGGACACCGGACGAGGACGCACTGCGCGCCCACGTCGGTGACCTGCTCCCCGCCCAGATGGTCCCGACCGTCTTCGTGGTGCTGGACGAGATGCCGCTCACCCCGCACGGCAAGGTGGACCGCGCCGGACTCCCCCCGGTCACCGCCGACCGGCCGCGGCCGTCCACCGCGTACGCCGCGCCCCGGCCCGGCGTGGAGACGGAGCTGGCGGCACTCTGGGCCGAGGTCCTCAAGCGCGAACAGGTCGGCGCGCACGACGACTTCTTCTCGCTGGGCGGCAACTCGCTCCAGGCGGTCCGGATCGTCGCCAGGGCCCGCCGCCGCTTCGGCATCGACCTGCGGCCCGGCGCCCTGCTCGCCGAACCCACCGTCGCGGCCTTCGCCGCACGGATCGAGGACCTGCTCCGGGAATCCGCCCCGCCCGGGAACGCCGGAGAGGAGGCCGGCTTCACGCACTGGCGGCGCGCACGGCAGGAGTTCGAACGGACCACCGCCGCCCGCACCGGACTGGAACGGACCGGACCGCTGGCCCCGTCGCAGCAGAGCCTGTGGATGCTGTCCAGGTTCCAGCCCGGGATCCCCCTCTACAACGAGGCCTGGGAATGCCGGCTGCGCGGCCCGCTCGACACGGCCGCGCTCCGCCACGCGCTCACCGCGATCAGCGGACGCCACGAGGCGCTGCGCACCCGCTTCGTGACGGCCGGCGGGCAGCCCGTCCAAGTGGTCCACGAGCAGGCCGACTTCCCCCTGGAGGAGGTCGAACCGACCGCCGGCGGGACGGCCGCGCGGCTGGAGAGGGCCCGCGCCCTGCGCGACGAGGCGATCCTCACCCCGCTCGACCCCGCCGCGTCCCCGCCGGTCAGGGCATGGCTCCACCGGCTGGCCGACGACGACCACCTGCTGGTGTTCGTGATGCACCACCTCATCTGGGACGGAGTCTCCAAGGAGGTCTTCCTGGACGAACTGGTGGCGAACTACCGGGCGCACCGGGAAGGCGCCGAGCACGCCCCGGAACCGCTCCCGCTGAACCACCGCGAGGTCGCGCTCCGGCAGCGGGACGAACTCACCGGCCCCCGGCTCGAAGGGCTGCTCGACCACTGGCGCACCCGGCTCGCCGACCCGCCCCCGCCACTGCCCCTCCCGCTCGACCGCCCCGCCCCGGCGACCCAGGACCACGCCGGCGCCAAGATCGTCCTGCCGCTGGCCCCCGCCCTGCGGGACCGGGTCGTGGAGGTGGCCCGCCAGGAGAACGTCACGCCGTTCATGCTCCTGCTCACCGCCCTGTGCGACCACCTGCGCGACAGCACCGGGGAGAGCGACCTCTGCGTGGGCACCCCGCTGGCCAACCGCACCCGGCCGGGCGAGGAGCGGGTGATCGGCTGCCTGATCAACTCCGTCGCCCTCCGGGTCCGCATGGACGCCCGCATGACCGGGCGCGAGGCGCTGCGGCACGCCCGCACGGTCTGCCTGGAAGCGATCGAGCACCAGGAACTGCCCTTCGACAAGCTGGTGGAGGAGCTGAAGCCGCACCGCCACCCCGGACGCAGCCCCTACTTCCAGGTCTGGTTCGCGATGGGCGACGACACCGTGCTGCCGCGGGAGGCGCCCGGACTGAGGATCGACACCTTCGAGGACCTGTCCACCGGCCTGTCCACCGGCGTGGCCAAGCTCGACCTCAACTGGATAGTGGTCGACCGGGGCGACCACTACGTCCTCTCGCTCGCCTACCGCACCGCCCTGTTCGAGGAGACCACGGCCCTGGCCATGGCGGACGCCTTCCGGACACGGCTCGAAGCACTCCTGCGCGACCCCGCCGCCCCGCTCGGCGCGGCGGCCGGCGAACCGACCGCGGACGAAGGGGACGACGTGGAGGAACGGCTGCTCGCCCTCTGGCGGGAGGTCTTCGACGACCCCCAGGTGGGCCCCGACGACGACTTCTTCGAACTGGGCGGCTACTCGATGCTCGCCGTCGAGGTGGTCACCCGGGTCCAGGACGAGTTCGGGGTGGAGGTCTCCTTCGCGGACTTCTTCGAGAAGCCCACCGTCGCCGAACTCGCCCGCAGGATCACGTCGGCGGACGCCGCATGAGCGCCGGCGACGAGAAGGGAGCCCCGGTGCTGTTCGTCATCGAGGTCACGGACGAGGACCGCCGCCGGGTGGAGGGCACGGTGGAGGAACTCGCCGCGCGCCACGCCTCCGCGGAGGATCCCGGACTGCTCGACGAGATCACCCTCGCCGCACAGGAACTGCCGAGGGCGCTGCGGGAGCGGGCCAACCGGTTCCGCCTCCACGAACCGGCCGGCGGGTGCCTCTTCTCCGGATTCCGGGTGGACGACGGCATCGGCCCCACCCCGGCCGTCTGGAACGCCGCCGGGCCCGGCGCCACCCTGCGCGAGGACCTGCGCCTGCTGCTGTGCGGCGCCCTGCTCGGCGACCCGATCGCCTGGGCCACCCAGCAGGAGGGCAGGCTCGTGCACGACGTGATCCCCATCAAGGGCCACGAGAACGAGCAGCTCAACTCCTCCACCACCGAACCCCTGTGGTGGCACACCGAGGACGCCTTCCACCCCTACCGCGCCGACTACGTGGGCCTGGCCTGCCTGCGCAACCCCGACGCCGCCGAGACCACCCTCGCCCACTTCGACGACCTCGGCCTGGACGAGGAGACCGTCGGCCTCCTGGCCGAACCGCACTACGTCATACGGCCCGACGAGTCGCACCTGCCGAAGAACCGCCGCGACGACGACCGCCCGGACGTCCCCGCCGAACTGCTCGCACGCGGCCTCGCCCGGATCGAGCGGATGAACACCTCGCCCGAGCGGACCGCCGTGCTCTTCGGCGACCCCCGCGCGCCCTACGGCCGGCTCGACCCGTACTTCATGGAACAGGAGGACGCCGACCCCCGCGCCGCCCGCGCCTTTGACACGCTCGTGGCCCGCATCGACGCCCGCCTCAGGAGCGTCGTGCTCACCCCCGGAGACGTGCTCTTCATCGACAACTACAAGGCCGTGCACGGACGCAGACCCTACGCCGCCCGCTACGACGGCGCCGACCGGTGGCTCCGGCGGATCAACGTGGCCCGGGACCTGCGCAAGTCGCGGGACGCGCGGACCGCGCCCGCCGCGCGGGTCATCTTCTGAGGGAGAGGAACATCCATGAAGAAGTACCGGCTCGCCGTGCCGGGCCCCACGCCCCTGCCCCCCGAGGTCTCCGCGGCCGCCGTCCTGCCCATCGAGGACGAGCGCACCGAGCGCTACTCGGCCGTCTTCCTGCGGGTGCTCGAAGGGCTCCGAAAGGCCATGGGGACCAGCAACGAGGTCCTGCTCTTCACGTCGAGCATGACCGGGGCCTTCGAGAGCGTCCTGCAGAACCTCTTCTCGCCGGGCGACCGCGTCCTCATCGTCAACAACGGTGCTTTCGGAGCCCGTTGGGTCGCCATGGCCCGGGCGTTCGGGCTCGACGCGGTCGAGGTCGCCGGCGAGTGGGGCCGGCCCGCGGACATGGGACGGGTCGCCGAGGCCGTCGCCTCCACACCCGGCCTGGTCGCGGCCGTCGCCGTGCACTGCGAGACCTCCACCGGCGTCGTCAACGACCTGCGCGCCTTCGGCGAGGCCACCCGCTCCCTCGTCAGCATCGTCGACACGGCCTCGGGCGTCGGAGCCTGCGAACTGCGCGCCGACGAATGGGGCCTCGACGTCGTCGTCGCCGGCTGCCAGAAGGCGCTGATGACACCGCCCGGCCTCGCCTTCGCCGGCATCGGCCCCCGGGCCTGGCTCCAGCACCGGCAGGCCACGCTGCCGCGCTTCTACTTCGACTGGGACGCGGCCCGCGACGCCATGCGGGGCACCGTCCCCGGCACCCCCTGGACCCCCGCCATCTCGCTCATCAGCCAGCTCGACGTCGCGCTGCGCAGACTGCACGAGGAGGGCATGGACGAGGTGATCGCCCGGCACGTCCGCCTCGGCCGCATGACCCGTGCGGGCGTCCGGGGCATGGGCCTCGACCTCTACTCGCCCGACGACGACCGGTGCGCCGCCGTCACCGCGGTGCGCGTGCCGGACGGCATCGACAGCCGGTTCCTCGTCGACCACCTCGTCGAGGAGTACGGCGTCCAGCTCGTCGGCGGTGCCGGACCGCTCGCGGGCCGCGTCGTCCGGATCGGCCACTGCGGTTACGTGGACACCCTCGACGTGATCACCACCCTGAGCGCCCTCGGGCTCGCCCTCCAGGACCTCGGGCACCCGCTCGACGTCGCCGACGGAGTGGCCGCGGCGCTGCGCCACGACCGCCACGCACTCGTGAGAGGACTCCGATGACCGCCCCGGACCTGACCGCGACCGCACCCGACGCCGGTCCTCTGCCCGCGCCCGACGCCGCCGGCCCCGCGCCCGACGCCGCCGGCCCCGCGCCCGACGCCGGTCCTCTGCCCGCGCCCGACGCAGCCCCCGCACCCGATAGCGCGCTCGCACCCACGCCCCGGACGGTGCCCCGCCCGCCGGGCGTCGCCTGGCCGGAGCGGCGAGCCGGCGGAAACGGCGTGATCGAGGCGGAGGCGCTCGCCGCCTTCCTGGCGGTGCTGCACCGGTTCACCGCGCAGGAGACGGTCACCCTCACCTGCCGGAACGCGGCGGGAGACCCCACGGAGGTCACCGCCGACTTCGCCACGGCCCCCGCCTTCGGCGACCTCCTCGCCCTGGTCGCCGCGGAACCGGGCACGGACGGCGTACGGGGGGACGGGGAGGGGCCGGTCGAGGCGGAGTTCACCGGCGCACGCGACGGCTACCTCCTCGTGCGGGACCCGGCCGGGGCCGCCCCGCCCGGGCGGGCCTACCGGGTGAGCGCCGAGGGCGGCACCGACCCCGCCCTCGCCGCCGCACTCGCCGACGCCCTCCGGGCCGCCGCCCACGACGGCACGCGGAACCCCGACCGCCCGGTGCCCCTGCTGCGGCTCACCGACGTCGAGGAACGGGACCGCACCCGGGGGACCGCCGCGCCCGCCGCGCCCCCGGCCCGCTGCGTGCACGAACTGGTCGGGCTCCAGGCCGCCAGGACGCCGGACGCCGTCGCCGTGGGCCAGGGCGACGACACGCTGACCTACCGGGCCCTGGACGCCCGGGCCGACGCCCTGGCCGCCGTCCTGCGGACCCGGGGCATCGGCGAGGGCGACGTGGTCCCGGTCCTGCAGCGCCGTTCACCGTCGCTCGTGGTCACCCTGCTGGCCGTCATGAAGGCGGGCGCGGCCTACCTCGCCCTCGACGCGCAGGACGCCCCCGGCCGCACCACGCGGCTGATCTCCGAGTCCGGCGCGCGCCTGGTCCTCGCCGACCGGCACGCCCCGGACCTGGTGCCCGACGGCGTCCACGTCCTCGACCCCGACGACCCGCGGCACCCGGACGGCCCGCCCGGCCACCGGGGCACGGCGCCGACGACGGACACCGCCCAGCATCCGGACACGCTGGCCTACGTCAGCTTCACCTCCGGCACCACCGGAGAACCGCGCGGCGTCGGCGTGCCGCACCGCGCCGTCTCCCGCCTCGTCCGCGCCCCGAACTGGATCGACATCCGCCCGGACGACGTCTTCCTGCTCCTCGCACCCGTCGCCTTCGACGCCTCCACCCTCGAACTGTGGGCCCCCCTCGTGCACGGCTGCCGCCTGGCCATCGCCCCCGACGGCGTCCTCGAGATCGACCACCTCGCCCAGGTGCTGAAGGAGGAGGCCGTCAGCGTCCTGTGGCTCACCGCCGGGCTCTTCCACCAGATGGCCGCCCACCGGCCGGACGCGTTCGGCGGCGTCCGCCACCTGGTGGCCGGCGGCGACACCGTCTCGCCCGGGCACCTGGAACGACTCCTGCGCGCCCACCCCGGCATCGTCTTCACCAACGGCTACGGGCCCACCGAGAACACCACCTTCACCACCTGCTGGACCACCACGACCGCCCCTCCCGACGGCGCCACCGTGCCCATCGGACACCCGGTGACCGGCACCAGCGTCGCCGTCCTCGACACCGGCCTGCGGCCCGTCCCGGCCGGCTGCTGGGGGGAGCTGTACGCGTCCGGCGACGGGCTGGCCCGTGGCTACGTGAACTCCGCGACGGCCACGGCCCGCCACTTCCTGCCCGACGTCTTCTCCGGCGTGCCGGGCGCGCGGATGTACCGCACCGGCGACCTGGCGCGCCGGCTGCCGGACGGCACGCTGGAGTTCCTGGGCAGGGCGGACCGCCAGCTCAAGATCCAGGGCTTCCGGGTCGAACCGCACCAGGTCGAGTCCGAGCTGTCCAGGACGGCCGGAGTGCGCGACGCCGTGGTCGTGGCGCAGCCCGACGGCGCCGGAGGCAAGCGGCTGCTCGCCTACGTCGCCGTCGAGGACGCCGCCGCCACCGCCGACCTCGGAGTCCGGCTGCGGGAGAACCTGCGCGAGGTGCTGCCGCCCTACGCCGTGCCCTGGGCCATCGTCGTGGTGGACCGGCTCCCGCTGAACGCCAACGGCAAGGTCGACCGCCGGGCGCTGCCCGTCGCCACACGCGTCCCCCGCAACGTCGGCGACCCCTTCGTCGAACCGCGCGACGCGGAGGAACGCGGCCTCGCCGCCCTGTGGGGCGAAGTGCTCGGAGTCGAACCCATCGGCGTGGAAGACGACTTCTTCGACCTCGGCGGGCACTCGCTGCTGGCGGCCGAGCTGCTGGGCACGCTCAAGGAGCGGTTCGGGGTGGACGTGCCCGCACGGGTGCTCTACCTCCAGCCCACGATCGCCGAACTCGCCGAACACCTCAGGAACCAGGGCCCGATCCGACGTCCGTGACCGGACGGGCCCCAGCAGGTACGACACGGTCGGCCGAAACCGCCGGCCCGTCCCGCCCGGTCCACGCAAGGAAGGCGAAGACGATGACGGTACAGACCAGCCGGTGCCCCGTGACGGCGGGCCGCCCCGACCTGACCGACCCGGTGCTGCACGGCGACGGAGACCCGCACGCGGTCTTCCGCGCCCTGCGGCGGCACGACCCCGTCAGCCGGCAGGAGAACGGCGACAAGCCCGCCTTCTGGTCGGTGACCAAGTACCACGACGCCGACACGGTGCTGCGCGACCACTCCCGCTTCACCTCCGAACGCGGCACCCTGCTCACCATCCTCGGCACCGACGACCCCGCCGGCGGCAAGCAGATGGCGGTCACCGACCCGCCCCGGCACGCCCGGATGCGCGAACCGCTCCAGCGCGCCCTGTCCATGAAGGCCGTCGAGCGGCACCGCGAGGCGATCCGGAAGACCGTCGTCGGGCTGATCGAACCCCTCGCCGACGGAGGCGTCTTCGACTTCGCCGCGCCCATGACCGCCATGCCCATGGCGGTCACCGGCACCCTCATGGGCCTGCCGCCCGCCGACTGGCCGTACCTCACCTCCCTGACCACCGCGTCCATCGCCCCCGACGACCCCGAGTTCATGCTCGCCCGCGGACCGCAGGCCACCCTGGAGGCCGCCCACCGGGGCCTGTTCGCCTACTTCCAGGACATCGTCCACGAGCGCCGCGACGCTCCCGGCGACGACCTGATCAGCTTCCTGACGGGCATGGAACTCGACGGCCGCAGGATGAGCCTCGGCGAGATCATGTCCAACTGCTACAGCCTGCTGCTCGGCGCCAACGTCACCACGCCCCACGTCGCCCTGGCCGCGATGGCCACCCAGACCCGCACCGGCGTCCTCGAGGACTGGGCGGCGCACCCGGAGCTGACCGTCACCGGCACCGAGGAGGCCCTGCGATGGGCCTCGCCCGCCAGCCACTTCATGCGCTACGCCCTCCACGACACCGAGCTGCGGGGCCGGCGGATCCGGGCCGGGGAGGCCGTGGTGGTCTGGCTCGGGTCGGCCAACCACGACGAGGAGGTCTTCGCCGACCCCTTCACCTTCGACATCCGCCGCAAGCCCAACCGGCACATCGCCTTCGGCATCGGCCCCCACTACTGCGTCGGCCACACCGTGGCCAAGGTGACGCTCCGCCTGCTCTTCGGCGAACTCCTCAGCCGGTTCCGGGACTTCGAACTCGCCGGGAAACCGGAGAGGCTCCGCTCCAACTTCGTGGCCGGCTACAAGCACCTGCCGATCGTCGCCACCGTCCGGCCCAAACCCGGCACCGTCGCCTACTGAACTCCCGCGCCCGACCGCACGGCACCCGTCCGACCTCCCCTCCGCCCCCACCAGGAGCTGCCCGATGACGACGAGCACCAGGAACCGCGGCGCCGGCAAGTGGCTGCTGCGCGAGCCGAGTCCGGACGCGCGGAGCCGGCTGTTCTGCATCCCCTATTCCGGCTGCGGCGCCAGCATGTACCGGCTGTGGCCGCAGTTCGTCGACGACACGGAGATCTGCCCCGTCCAGCTCCCGGGCCGCGAGAACCGGCTCCGGGAGAGCCCGCACGGCACCTACCAGGAGATGGCCGACGACCTCGCCGACGCCCTCCTGCCCTACCTGGACCGCCCCTACGGGCTGTTCGGGCACTGCGGATCGGCCCTCGGCGCCTACGAGACGGCCGTGCGCATCACCGAGCGCGGACACCCCCGGCCCGCCCGCGTCTACGTCTCCTCCCAGGTCGCCCCGCACGAGGGCCCCTGCGGACGCTTCCTCGGCATGACCGACGCCGAACTCCTCCAGGAACTCAGGACCCTGGTGATCAAGATGGGCGGCACGCCGGTGGACAGCCTGCTCGAACTCTCGCTCGGCGTGCTGCGCGCCGACATCGAGGCCAACAAGCTGTACCACGTCGCCGAGCCGACGCGACTGCCCGGCCCGATCACCGCCATCGGATGGTCCGGCGACACGGAGGTCCCGCACACCACCATGACCGGCTGGCCGGTCTGCGGCGACACCACCTACGAACTGCTCGACGGCGAGCACTACACCTTCACCGAGGCGCCCCCCGCCCTGCTCGACGTCCTCGCGCGCGGCCTGGGAGCCCGCCCGTGACGGCCGGGGCGCGCCCCGCGCCCGCCACCGACCGGGCGGACCTCCTCCACGACGACGGCGAACCGGTCGACTTCGACAGCCACGACCCCCGCCACGCCCGCGACCCGTTCACGGCCCTCGACGCCCTGCGCGACAGGTGCCCCGTCTCCTGGACCGGCGCCTGGGAGGGCCACTGGGTCGTGACCGGGCACCGGGAGGCCGTCCGGGTCGCGCGCGACCCCCGCTTCCTCACCAGCCACGTCCGGCCCGACGGCGCCCTCCAGGGCGCCAGCATCCCCACCATCGGCCAGACCGGGCGGCTCGTCCCGCTGGAGATGAACGTCCCGGAGTCCCTCGGCTACCGCAAGCTGATCGCGGGCTTCTACGCGCCGAGCAGGGTCGCCGCCCGCGCAGGGGAGTTCCGCCGGCTCGCCGACGCGTGCCTGGACGACCTCGTCCGGGAGGGCGGCGGCGACCTGGTCCGCGCCCTCACCGAGCGCCTGCCCAGCATCCTGACGCTGCGGGACATCGGACTGCCGGAGGACCGCTGGGAGGAGGTGGACGCCCTCGTCGAGGTCGCCCTGCTCAGCGCGCCCCACGATCCGGACCGGGCCCGCGACGCCGCCCAGGAACTCTGCATGATGATCGTCGAGGAGATGGAGGAACGCCGTGACGGCTCGGGCGGCGGACTGCTGACCGAGCTGCTCACCACCACCCTCCACGGCCGGCCGGTGCCCGACGAGGCGATCGTCTCGATGATGTACGTGCTGCTGCTCGGCATCCACCCGACCTCCGCCCTCACCGCCACCGCCCTGTGGCACCTGGCCCAAGACCCCGGGCTGCGAGCCCGCCTGGCCACCGAGCCGGGCCTGATTCCCGGGGCCGTCGACGAGTTCCTCCGCTGGCTCTCGCCGATCCAGTCGACGGTCCGCACGGCGGCGGAGGACCTCGACGTCGGCGGAACCGAAGTGCGAGCGGGCGACAGGGTGTTCCTCTCCTGGGCGGGCGCCAACCGCGACCCGTCGGTCTTCCCCGACCCCGCGCGCCTCGTCCTCGACCGCGACGCCCGCGGCCACCTCGCCTTCGGCGCCGGCGCGCACTACTGCGTGGGCGCGGCCGCCGTCCGCGCCATGTTCGGCACCATGCTGGAAGCCGTCCTCCGCAGGATGCCCGACTACGCGCTGGACCCCCGGGCGAGCGTCTCCTGGTTCCCGGACGTGAGCTTCTTCCACGGCGTCACCTCGCTGCCCGTCGTGACGCGGGCGGACCGGACGGCGGGAGGCGCGTCGTGGGAGCGGTGACCGCCACCGGCGCGGAGCGCTGGCTCCGCCGGTACGGGCAGGCCGGCGGACCCGGACCCACGGGCGTCCGCACGCGCCTGTTCTGCCTGCACTTCGCCGGAGGAAGCGCCTCCGCGTTCCGCGACTGGCCCGACTCGCTGCCCCCGCACATCGCGGTGGAGGCGCTGATGCTGCCCGGCCGCGAACGCCGCTTCCGGGAACCGCCGATCGACCGGATGGACGTCCTCGTGGACGCCCTGGTCGAGGCTCTGCGCCCGCGCCTCGACCTGCCGTACGCCCTGTTCGGCTACAGCTTCGGCGCCCAGGTCTCCTTCCACCTCGCGCACGCCCTCCGCGCGGCCGGCCTGCCGATGCCGGTCGGGCTGTTCGTCGGCGCGAGCGCCGGGCCGAGCGTGCTGGGCGAGGTGCCCGGAGTGCGGGAGACCGACGAGGAGCTGATCGCCTACATGCGCGACCTCGGCGGCGTGGGCGACGACGTGCTCGGCGAACCGGACATGCTGGACCTGGTGCTGCCCGCGCTGCGGGCCGACCTCACGGCGGTGGCGACCTGCCCCTACACCCCGCGCCCCGCCCTGGACCTGCCCGTCCACGCCTTCTCCGGCGAGGACGACCCCACCACCGCCCGGCCCTCCCTGATGGCCGAGTGGAGCCGCGAGACGACGGGTCCCTTCACCCAGACCGTCCACCCCGGCGGCCACTTCTTCATCGACCACGCCCGCGAGGACCTCGTCGCCGCCATCGCCGAGGACCTCGACCGCCTGACCGCCTGACGGAATGCGGCAATCCGCGGCGAAGACCGCCCGGCTCGTGTGAGGCTGCACGCATGGGTCCCTTCGCACAGGAGAAGGCGGACCGGCTGCGTTCCGACCGGCCCCGCTCCGCGTCGGGACCGGGCTGCCGGCCGCCGGCACGGAGCCCGGCGCGGTCGGGTCCGCCGACCGGCGGCCGCACCCGTCCGGGCCCCTGGCGGAGGCCCGGCCCCCGCGGGGCGCGGCGTTGTGCGCACGCCCCGACGACCGAAGCGAAGCGAACCGGATGAAGAGCCGACCATGAGCGACATCGAACTGAGCATCGAACACGCCCGGCGCATGGCCGTCAGCTGCCAGCACCTGGAGGGACCGGCGCCCCGGCGGGGCGACGAGCGGCTCAGGGAGGTGCTGAGCACCCTGCGCTGTCTCCAGCTCGACCCGATCGACGCCGTCGCGCAGAGCCACCTCCTGGTGCTGTGGAGCAGGCTGGGCTCCTTCGACCGGCGGCGACTCGACACCCTGCTGTGGAAGGAGCGCTGGCTCTTCGAGTACTGGGCGCACGCCGCGTCCATCGTCCTCACCGAGGACTATCCGCTGCACCAGGCCCTGATGCGCGGCCACCTGACCGGCGAGCAGCCCGCCCACGCGCGCAGGGCGGCCGAATGGTGCGAGGCCAACGGCACGCTCCGGGACGCGGTCCTGGCCCGCCTCCGCACGGACGGCCCGCAGCCGACCGACGGCTTCGACGCCGAGGCGGCGGTCCCGTGGGACACCGGCGGCTGGTCGGCCGGACGCAACGTCGACCGGATGCTCGACCTCCTGTGGACCCGCGGCGAGATCATGGTCGCCGGGCGGAACGGCAGAAGGCGGCTGTGGGACCTCGCCGAGCGGTGCCTGCCCGAGTGGACCGGCCACGAGCCGCTGCCCGAGCGGGAGGTGGTGTCCCGCGCCGCCGAACACTCGCTCCGGGCGCTGGGCGTCGGCAGGCGCCGGGACATCGAGCAGCACTTCGTCCGCTCCCGCTACCCCGGCCTCGCCGACCTCCTGCCCGACCTGGTGGCCCGGGGCCGCTTCGTACCCGTCACCCTCCAGGACGCGCCCGAGCGCGAACGCTGGTACGTGCACGCCGACCGCCTGCCGCTGCTGGAGCGCATCCAAAACGGCCGGTGGACCGCCCGCACCACGCTGCTGTCGCCGTTCGACAACCTCATCTGCCACCGCGAACGGACCCAGCGCCTCTGGGAGTTCGACTTCACCTCGGAGATCTACGTCCCCAAGGCCCGCCGCCGGTACGGCTATTACGTCATGCCCATCCTGCACGGCGAGCGGCTCATCGGCCGGGTGGCCCCGCGGTACGACCGCCGGCAGGAGACCCTCACGATCGAAGGCGTCTACGCCGAGCCGACCGCCTCGCGGGCGAAGACCGTGGCCAGGGCGGTCGGCCGGTCCCTGACCGGCCTGGCCTCCTTCGTCGGCGCCCGCAGGATCGCCGTCGACGGCCCGGTCCCGCCCGCCTGGCAGGACGCGCTCCTCCCGGTCCTCCTCGGCTCCCGCTGACCGGCGGCCACCGCGCGGCGGCTCCGGCGGGCGCCCCCGCCCGTGACCCCGCCGAGCCCCTCGCGGACCCCGTCGGCGTGAGGCGCGGAAGCCGCGCCGGAACCCGCCCTCACGAACGGAGCCGCCCGGGACCGACCGGACCGGTGACCCCCCTCCCGGGAGAGATCCCCCGGAAGAGATGTACGTCCCGCGGGGCGGCGGGCATCATGGCAGCACATCCGTGACCGCCGGGGGGAAGCATGACGGAAGAGCCCACGAGCGCGCCCTTACCCGAACCGCCGCCGAACCCGCCGACGCCCGGCGGTCCTCCACATACTCGGCCCCCTCAGCCCGCTCCTCCGTCCGCTCCGCCTTCCGCCCCGGCGGCCCCTCGGAGGAGCCTCGGCGAGATCGCCGCGCTCATCTCCGCCGTCTCCGCCGTCCTGGGCGTCGTTCTGGGGTTCCTGGGACTTCCCGTCTTCTTCCATTCGCCGACGGCCAGGGTTCCGGCTGCCGCCGGGCCCCCTCCCACCACCGCCCCCGGACCCGTGGTGACGCCCAGCGCCACCGCGCCGGCGAGCCCGACCGAAGCGCCGCCGCAGACGCCGGCCCCGACGACGCGGACCACCGCGCCGCCGAAGGGCGAGACGAAGTCCCTGATCCGCGACCTGCACCCCATCGAGACCGACCGCTATCCCTACGACGTCGGACCGGTCACCGTGGCGGGGAAGACCTACCCGGCCACCCTCACCACCACCTGCTCGGTCGCCACCTGGCAGCTGGACCGCAAGTACAGCACCCTGCGGACCGGCCTGGCCGTCACCGAGACCACGCGCTCCGGCTACACGTTCGTCTTCACCGTCGAGAAGGACGGCAACGAGGTCAGCACGGTGACGCGCGAGGCCGGAGATCCGGTGCTTCCCCTCACCGTCGATGTCCGGGACGCCTTCCGCGTCACCCTCAGGATGGACAGCTGCGGCGAACCGAACGGCAAGGCGGCGTGGATCGATCCCGTCGTCACCGGATAGGTCCCGGCGACCCCCGGGGCGAGCCCGATGTTCCACATGCCGCATCGGCGCCCTCGTCCAAGCCGTCCCTCCAGCGCTGTCGCGGAACGGCCCCGACCGTGCGCCCGGGTCACGCCCGCGGCTCCTCCGCCACGGGCAGGCACTCGGCGAGCAGGTCGACGACGTCACGCCACGCTCGCCGCGCGTGCCGCGGGTGGTGACCGACGCCGGGGACCGTGGGGTGGTCGACCGGAGGGTGGTGGAAGGCGTGCGAGGCGCCGCCGTAGACCGTGAGGCGCCAGTCGACGCCCGCGGCCTGCATCTCGGCGGCGAACGCCTCCCGTTGCGCGGGCGGCATGATCGGGTCCTCCGAACCGACCCCGGCCCACACCGGGCAGCGGATGCGCGCCGCCTCACCCGGACGCCCCGTGGTCAGCGCGTTGACCGTCCCGATCGCGCGCAGGCCGGCCCCGTCGCGTCCGAGTTCCAGCGCGACGGCGCCCCCGGTGCCGTAGCCGACGGCGGCGATCCGGTCGGGGTCGGTCCGCGGCTCGGTACGCAACACGTCGAGCGCCGCACGGCCGATGCCGCGCATGCGGTCGGGGTCGGCGAGCAGCGGCATGCAACGGGCCAGCATCTCCTCGGGGTCGCCCAGGTAGCGCCCGCCGTGAAGGTCGAAGGCCAGCGCCACGTATCCCAGCTCGGCGAGGGCGTCCGCCCGGCGCCGCTCGACGTCGCTGAGTCCCGTGCCCTCCGGCCCGAGCAGCACCGCGGGCCGGCGGTCGGCACCGGCCGGGAGCGCGAGGTGCCCGATCATCGTCAAACCGTCCGCCGGGTACGCGACCGCCCGCGTCGTGATCGTCGTCATGGGACGGGACTGTAGTGACCGCCTGCCCAGGACCGGCCGCTGTTCCGCCACCGGCGGAACAGCGCGCGCGTCCCCCGTACTCCTCCGGCCGCCGACCTCACCGACAGCGCCGCCGCCCGCTCCCCGCGCGTGCGGGTCCGTCAGGGGGCCAGGACCGTGCGGCGGGGTCAGGCTTCGTCGTCGACCGCGCCGGGGGCCAGGGCCGGTGAGGGGAAGGCGTGGCGCGCCTCGCCTCCGGACCACCACACGCCGACGGCCAGGACGGCCGTCGCCTCCAGCAGGGCCGCGCGGGACAGTCCGCCGCAGGGCAGCGGGGAGCAGCCCATCGACGTGATGAGCCGTGCGGTCACCTCGGCCGCGACGGGAGTTCCGGCGCAGAACGGCACGGCCAGGGCCGCTCCTTCGAACGCGGGCCGCGGCAAGGTCCAGACGCTCTCGTGGCAGATGCCGAAGGCTTTGGCGACACCGGCGCCCGGTGCGGCGGCGGCGATGCGCGCGGCCACGGAGTCCGTGCCGCCCCCGGTGGTCAACGAGGGTCCGTCCGGGCCGGGTGCCATGGGCACCGTGCAGTCGAGCACCGTCCGCCTGGCGAGCAGGGGGGCGAGCTCCCGGGCCACCGCCGGCGCGCTGTCCGCCGGCAGGGCGAACAGGACGGCCTCGCCGTGGGCCGCCGCCTCGGCGAGGCCGCCGTGCCCCGCGGCTCCGATCCGGGCCGCGGTGGCGGCCGCGCTCGCCGCGTTCCGGCCGCCCACCAGGACCTGGTGCCCCGCCCGCGTCCAGGCCCCGCCCAGGGCCGCCGCCATCGAGCCCGTACCGAGAATGCCGATGCGCATGTTCCCGCTCTCCTTCGTGTCCGTGCCGTGGAACGTCGTGCCCTTGACGCTAGGAGGGCCGATGCACACCACACGGTGCGCATCGGCCGGGCACCATGGGCGCATGGGAGAAAGCGAGAAGCTGGGGGACGAGGGGTTCGCGGCGGACTGCAAGGCCCGCGTCGCCTTCGAGGTGCTGGCCAACCGGTGGGACAGCGTGGTGGTGTTCGTCCTCGGAGAAGGAGGCCCGATGCGCCCGCGCGCCCTGCTGGACCGGATCGGCGGGATCGGCCCCAAAGTGCTCAACGACGCGCTGCGACGGCTGGAGCGCAACGGCCTGGTGGAGCGCCGCCGATACTCCGAGGCACCCCCTCGCGTCGACTACGCCCTCACCGAGGCCGGCACGGCACTTCTGGTCCCCATCCGCGCGATGGGAACCTGGGCCGCCCACCACGCGGACGCCGTCCTGCTCTCCCAGGACCGCTTCGCCACCCTCCGGGAGCTCCCGGAGGAATGACCCCCGAGGCCGCGGGGCCGTCGCGAAGGCCGCGTCCCCAGGGCGCGGTGCGGGTCGGCCGCAGCCGTGGCGCGTCGACGGCGAACCGGGGCCGGTCCCACCACCTCCGGATCCGCTACGAGAGCCGAATAATGCTTTGACAGCCCTGGAAGACGTCCTGTTAGCCTGACCGCGTCGTTCTGATTCGTTCTGGGCCTGTGCGCCCTGGAAAAGGGTGTTTGATGTCCCGGCCCGCGCCGAGTGCGCCTCGCCACACCGCGTAACCGTCCGCAGCCTTCCCCTGCCCGGCTCTCCGGGCCGCTGCCGGATGTGCCCTCCGGTGCTCTGACCTGCCCATTCGCCGCTCCGCGGTGTCATCGGGCTGCCTTCTGACGAGGCCACTCGGCCTGCTCTTGCTGCTTTGACCACTTCCCAGCAAGGAGCACCCCGGTGTCCAGCCACACCAGCAACAACACTCTCCGCCTCGGCACCTTCGCCTGCGCGTGGTGCGGCCTGACCGTGTCCGCGTACGCCCCCGACGGCGCGCCGCGCGACCACTGCCCGTCCTGCCTGCACTCCCGGCACGTCCTCGACCACGTCGAAGGCGGCCCGAGCGACTGCGAGGGCCGGATGTCCCCGATCGCCATCGCCGTGCTCCGCACCGGTGACTGGAGGGTCATCCACCGCTGCGTGCGCTGCGGCGAGCTCACCTCCAGCCCGGTCCGCGAGGACGACAACCAGCTCGTCCTGATGCGCATCGCGGTCCGCCCGCTGGCCCAACCGCCTTTCCCGCTCGAAGCGTTCGGAACCCTCTGACCGACCGGCAGGAAAGGAACACGCCATGCCACGCAACAACAACCGCCGTCAGCGCCGCCCACAGCGGCACAAGGACGTCCTGCACACCCGGGGCGGCCACCGGGCAGGCGACTTCCGGTGCGCGTCCTGCCGGCTCGACGTCTCCCCGGACGCGCCCGGGACCGCCCACCGCAACCACTGCCCCAACTGCCTGGCCAGCCTGCACGTCGACCGGAAGATCCCGGGCGACCGGGACGCCGACTGCCGGGGCCGGATGGACGCACTGGGTCTGTCCGTCCGTACCGACGGCGAGTGGCTGATCATCCACCAGTGCGCCTCCTGCGGCGAGCTCTCCGCCAACCGCATCGCCGGCGACGACAACCCGCTCGCCCTGGTCCGCCTGGCCCTCAGGCCCCTCGCCGACGCCAAGGCCGCAGGCCGCGCCCTGCTCACCCTGTGACCCTGGCGCGGCAGGCTCTGAGGGGGGCGCGCCCCCGGTCGCGCCCCGCCCCCTGCTCCACCTCCACCACGACTTCCACCACCGAAGAAACCACCGAAGAAAGGGAGCACCTCAGCAGTGAGGGTCGGGGCCGAGACCCTCCACGACACCACCCGCGGGCGCGGGGCCTCACCACTGCCTTCGGCATGCCGGCCACGGTGTCGGGCGCCACGAGGGATCTCAGTGCTGGTTGAACCGGTCCGGGTGCGGGCCGGTGCGCAGGTCGCGGTCGAGGCCGGCGATCGCGGCCATCTCGTCGTCGGTGAGGGTGAAGTCGAAGACGTCGAGGTTCTGCCGGATGCGCTCGGGCGTCACCGACTTGGGGATGACGATGTTGCCGAGCTGCAGGTGCCAGCGCAGGACGATCTGGGCCGGGGACTTGCCGTGCCGGTCGGCGATGGCGGTGATCGGCTCGTCCCCCAGGACGGCGCCCTGGGCGAGCGGGCTCCACGCCTCGGTGGCGATGCCCAGCTCGGCGTGTACGGAGCGGAGTTCGGCCTGCTGGAGGCCCGGGTGCAGCTCGATCTGGTTGACGGCCGGGACGAGGTCGGCGCCGTCGATCAGCCGCTTCAGGTGGTCGGGCTGGAAGTTGGAGACGCCGGCGGTCCGGACCCGGCCGTCGGCGACGAGCTTCTCGATGGCCTTCCAGGTCTCCTTGTACAGGTCACGGGCCGGGGTGGGCCAGTGGATCAGGTACATGTCGACGTACTCGAGGCCCAGCTTGGCGAGGCTGTCGTCGAAGGCGCGGAGCGTGGAGTCGTAGCCCTGGTCGGCGTTCCACAGCTTGGTGGTGACGAACAGGTCCTCGCGGGCGATCCCGGAGGCCGCGAGGGCCTTGCCGACGCCGGCCTCGTTGCCGTAGACGGCGGCGGTGTCGACGGAGCGGTAGCCGGCCTCCAGGGCGGAGGAGACGGCGGCGGTGGTCTCCTCGTCGGGGACCTGGAAGACGCCGAAGCCGAGCTGGGGGATGTCGACGCCGTTGTCGAGGGTGACGGTGGGGATGCTGAGGGGTGCCATGGTGTGCGGGCCTTTCGTGGTTCAGGCGGTGCGGGGGGTGAGGGTGTAGCGGACGGTCTGGGCGCTGATGAGTCCGTCGCAGAAGACGAACGTGTCGACGCCGTCGGTGACTTCGTGGGTGTCGGTGGCGGCGGTCCACTGGAGGAACAGCACGTCGCCGGCGAAGGCCGGGTTCAGCTGCCAGTCGGCGCCGGGGAGATCGGCGAGCAGTTTGCCGATGCCCCGCCGTACTCCCTCGCGTCCGGTGAGGGTGCCCTCGGGGGTGAGGAGGACGGCGTCCTCGGCGTAGTTCCGGCTGACGAGGTCGAGGTCGCCGGTGCCGAGGCGGGTGCCGTGGTCGGCGAAGACCTCCTGTGGGGTTCGGTTCATCGGGTGGATCCGGCCAGCTCGGTGAGGGCGGCGGTGGCGAAGCCGTGGTCCTGGTCGGGGGCGCCGCCGCCGACGCCGATCGCGCCGATGAGGCGACCGTCGCGGTGGACGGGGACGCCGCCCGCGATGAAGAGCAGAGGCTTGTCGAGCGCGGTGGGCAGCGAGTGGAACGGCCCGTCGGGCTTGACCAGGTCGACGAGGTCGGCGGTGGGGGCGTTGAGCTGCAGTGCGGTGTACGCCTTGCGGGTGCTGGTCTCGCCGGAGACGAGTACGGCCCGGTCGTCGCGGCGGAAGGCGAGCAGGTGGCCGCCGGCGTCGAGGACGGTGACGCTGACCGTGACTCCGGCGTCGTCCGCGGCGCGGCGGGCGGCGGTGATCAGGGTCTCGGCGTCCTGCGTGCTCAGCGGGGCGACGGGGGCCGGGGCGGTGGTGGTGCTCATGAGGGGTTCCTTCGTGGAGGGGTTGTCGCTGTGTGGGGGTGGGGTCAGACCGTCGCCGGGGCCGGTTCGGCCGTCGCGGAGCCGGTGACGACGCGGCTCGCCCTGCGGGTGCGGCGGTCCAGGTGGGCGGCGAGGAGGGCGAGCAGCAGCGCCGTGCCGGAGAGGATCGCGCCGACCCAGTTCGGGGCGGTGAGGCCGAAGCCCGCGGCGATCACGACACCGCCGAGCCAGGCGGCGAGGGCGTTGCCGAGGTTGAAGGCGCCGATGTTGGCGGCGGAGGCCAGGGTGGGGGCGGACGACGCCTGGTCGAGGACCCACTTCTGCAGGGGCGGCACGGTCGCGAAGCCGAGGGCGCCGATCAGGGAGAGGGTGATCGCGGCCAGGACCTTGTCGTGCGCGGTCGCGGTGAACAGGAGCAGGGCGGCGGTGAGGGCGGCCAGGGCGGTGAAGAGCATCGGCATCAGGGCGCGGTCGGCGAACTTTCCGCCGAGCAGGTTGCCGAGGAACATGCCGATCCCGAACAGGACGAGCAGCCAGGTCACGGCGCCCTCGGTGTAGCCGGCGACCTCGGTCATCATCGGGGTGATGTAGGTGATCGCGGCGAACACGCCGCCGTAGCCGAGGACGGTCATCGCCATGGCGAGCCAGACCTGCACGTTCTTGAAGGCGGCGAACTCGCGGCGCACGCTCACCGACTCCGGGCGGCCGGCCTCGGGGACGAGCTTGGCGACGCCGAGGAAGCCGACGACGCCGAGCGCGGCGACGGCGAGGAAAGTGACGCGCCAGCCCGCGGCCTGCCCGAGGGAGGTGCCGCCGGGGACGCCGACGATGTTGGCCACGGTCAGGCCCATGAACATCAGGGAGATCGCGGACGCCTTCTTCTGCGGGGCGACGAGGTCGGCGGCGACGACGGAGCCGATGCCGAAGAACGCGCCGTGCGCGAGGGAGGCGACGACCCGGCCGGCCAGCATGAGGCCGAAGGTCGGGGCGAGGGCGGAGAGCGTGTTCCCGACGACGAAGAGCGCCATGAGGGCCATGAGCATCTTCTTGCGGGACACCCTGGTGCCGAGGACGGTCAGCAGCGGGGCGCCGACGACGACGCCGAGGGCGTAGCCGGAGACGAGCCAGCCTGCGGTGGGGATGGTGACGCCGAAGTCTCCCGCGACCTGGGGCAGCACGCCCATGATCACGAATTCGGTGGTGCCGATCCCGAAGGCCCCGATGGCCAGGGCCAAGAGCGCGAGAGGCATGGAGGAGACCTTCCAGGTGATTGCATAGGACGCTTACACCGGAGAACAATAATTGCATGCGCGGGATAAATGCAAACGCACAAGAGTCGGGTACGCGTAGTCCGCGTGTGCAACTATCGAGGGAGGGGAGGTCGCCGACGCCGTCGCCCTCGGCCGGAGCACCACCACCCGCCCGGTCACGCACCTGGAGGGCCGCGGCCTGCTCATGCGCTGCCTGTGCCCCACCGACCGCCGCGGACCCGCAGCTCGCGCCCCTCGTCCGGGTGGTCGAGGGGCGCGGGCGTGCCGATGGGGCCACCCGCGGCCTGAAGCGCGGTCCCCCTATGCCTCCGCCCCCGTCGGCGGGGCCGGCGGGGGCGGAGGCGTACGGGGAAGGGGTCGTTCCCTCCGGGCGCTCAGGCGGAGACGGTGACCGGTCCGGCCGGTGCCGGGGTGGTGGCGGCCGCTCCGGCGGCGAGGCGGCGCAGGTGGTACGTCCGCAGGCGCAGGGTGCACCAGATGCCGAGGACCGAGACCGCCATCAGGGCGACGGCCGGGGGCCAGTACGCCCCGTCCGCCAGCGACGACAGCCACACGGCCGCGACCGGGGCGAAGCCGCCGAAGACCATGTTGCAGACCTGGTAGGAGAGCGAGATGCCGGTGTAGCGGACGTGCGGGGCGAAGCCGTCGGCGAGGATCGCCGCGATCGGCCCGTACAGCGCGGACATCACGAACCGCATCGCCAGCATCATCAGGTAGATGAGGACGACGCTGCCGGTGTCCATGACCAGGAACTGGGGGACGGCGAGCAGGACGACGCCGCCGAGGCCCGCGACGACGACCCGGTGCGAGCCGATCCGGTCTCCGAGGAGGGCGAGGAAGGGGGTGACGACCAGTTCCAGGAAGGCGGCCAGGGAGAGGCCGTTGAGCAGCATCGACTCGGACAGGTGGAGGGTGTCGGTGCCGTAGGCGAGCAGGTAGCTGGTGACGACGTAGTAGCCGCCGGTGGCGGTGGCCAGCGCGAACACGCCGACGAGGACGGTCCGCCAGTCCTTCTGCAGGACCTCGGCCACGGGCAGCCTGTCGTTCTCCCCCTGTCCGGCGCGGACGTCCTCCATCACCGGGGAGTCCTCCAGCCGGGTGCGGATCACCAGGCCGATGACGACCAGGACCGCGGAGGCGAGGAACGGCACGCGCCAGCCCCAGCTGTCGAACGCCTCGTCGCCGAAGAGGTTCATGAGGCTGAACGCGCCGGTGGAGAGCAGGGCGCCGACGGAGGAACCCAGCTGGGCGAAGGAGCCGAAGAAGGTGGCCCGGCCGGCGGGCGCGTTCTCCACGGCGATCAGGACGGCCCCGCCCCACTCGCCGCCGATGGCGACGCCCTGCACGAGGCGCAGGACGATCAGCAGGATCGGGGCGAGGACGCCGACCTGTCCGTAGGTGGGGAGCAGGCCGATCGCGAAGGAGGCGGTGCCCATCATCAGGAGGGTGATCACCAGGGTCTTCTTGCGGCCGACCCGGTCGCCGATGTGGCCGAAGACGATGCCGCCGAGCGGGCGCAGCAGGAATCCGACGGCGAAGGTCGCGAAGGAGGAGAGGGTCCTCAGCGCGGGCGGCATGTCCGCGGGGAAGAAGACGTCGTCGAAGACAATCGCCGCGGCGGTGGCGAAGGCGTAGAAGTCGTACCACTCGATGGAGGTGCCGGCCAGGGCCGCGAAGGCTGATCTGTACGGGCTCCGGGACTTCGTGGAGGTGGTGCGGTCCGTCATGGGGGACCTCCGGCAGGAAGGAGAGAGGGGGACGGGGAGGGGAAGGGCGGGAAGGGGCGTCCGGTGGCCGGAGCCCGGGGCGTCCGGCCACCGGGGGTCGTGGGGGCCGGGCCCGGTACGGCCGTCCGGGCCGTGCGAGGCGGGCCCGGCGGGGTGGCCTCAGCGGGCGGCGGTCCAGGCGAGCCGTCCGCCGACCCAGGTCTCGCGCACCCGGATGCCGGGCAGTTCCTCGGCGGGCACGGTCAGCGGGTCCGCGTCGAGGACGGCGAAGTCGGCGAGCATGCCGGGCGCGAGGGCGCCGATCTCGTGCTCGCGGTGCAGGGCGCGGGCGGCCGCCCCGGTGTGCGCGTGCAGGCCGTCCGCCACGGAGAGCCGCAGGGTCTCGTCGCCCAGGACGGTGCCGAGGACCGTCCGCCGGGTCGCGGCGGCGGAGACCGCCTCCAGCGGGGCGGGCGGGGCGACGGGGGCGTCGGAGGAGAAGACGACGGGGACGCCCGCCCCGGGGCACCGGCCGGCCGGGTTGTAGCGGTGCCCGAGTTCGCCGACCGCGGTGAGGGTGCCGTCGCCGGTGCGCAGGTGGTGCTGGGGCTGCATGACGGGGACGACGCCGAGCGCGCCCATGCGGGTGATCTGCTCGTCGGTGGGCAGGCCGCAGTGCTCGATGCGGTGGCGCGCGTCGGGACGGGGGCGGTCGGCCTGGGCCTTCTCGATCGCGTCCAGCACCATGCCGATGGCGTACGGCGACTGGGCGTGGGTGGCGGTCTGGAGTCCCGCGGCGTGCGCGCGCCGGATGATCTCGGCGTACTCCTCGACCGAGTGGTAGAGCTGTCCGTGGTGGCAGCAGTCGGCGGCGTACCCCTCGGGGAAGTAGGCGGTCCAGCCCCCCAGGGTGCCGTCGGCGTAGAACTTCACGCCCTGGATCCTGAAGCGGTCGTCGCCGAAGCCCCGCACGGCGCCGAGTTCGAGGGCGGTGTCGAGGAGCGCGGAGGTCAGGTAGGCGGAGACGCGCATGCGCAGGGAGCCGTCGGCGTGCGCGCGCAGGTAGGTCTCCATCTCGCGCCGCGAGACCTGCGCGTCGCCGATGGTGGTGACGCCGGCGGCGAGGAAGACCTCCTGGGCGCGGAGCAGGTGGTCGGCCATGATCTCGTCCGGCTCGGAGAGGTGGAAGTTCGGGCCGTGGTTGCCGATCTTCACGCCGGCGGGGCCGGTGAGCAGGTCGCAGGCGGCGTCCCACAGCTGTCCGTCGGGCTCGCCGTTCTCGAAGCGGCCGATGCTGCCGCCCTCGGGGGAGTCGGTGCCCGCGGTGATGCCGCAGGCCCGCAGGGTGTGGGAGTTGACGACACCGCCGTGACCGGAGGCGTTCATCACGTACACCTCGCGGTCCTCGGCGACCCGGTCGAGGTCGTGGCAGGTGGGGTGCCGCTGTTCGGCGAGACGGCGGTGCTCGTACCCGAAGCCGCGCACGGGGACCCCGGCGGGCAGGTCGCGGGCGGTCTCGCGCAGCACCGCGACCAGGCTGTCGATGTCGGGGACGCGCTCGGGGCGCAGGTCCACCCAGGCCAGCGCCTGCCCGTACATGACGGGGTGGCAGTGGGCGTCGACGAAGCCGGGGTGGACGAGGTCGCCGTCCAGGACGACCTCCTCGTCCACCCGTCCGAGCGCCGCGCGGGCCTCCTCGACGGTGCCGACGTGGACCACGCGCTCGCCGCGGACCGCCAGGGCCTCGGCGCGCACCGGGGTGCCCGGGACGGCCACGGGAGCGCCGGTGACGAGGAGCGTGCGGTCGGGGGAGGCGGGGGGAGGGGTGGGCATGGCAGGGCCTGCTTTCGACCGGGGGAGGACAGAAGGCCGACAGACGGTTCGGCCTGCTGAACCATAAAGAACGATCGAGTGGTCTGCCAAGGGTCACCTGAACAACTTTTTGGAAAGTGAGTCGCCCTTCCTCCTTCCGTATCGATCGCCCCGGATGTGCGGGGAGGGGTAGCCCGGGCGGCTCAGGCGGGGTGGGGGCCCGTGTCGTACCGCTCCTTGACCAGTTCGAGATGGAGCCAGCTCTCCACCTCGCGTACGGCGGGCAGGGCGCGGATCTCCTCGAGCGTGGCGCGCACCGCCTCGAACGACTCCGCCGTCACCGTCCCGACCAGCTCGGCCCGGCCCAGGCAGGTGGAGAGGAACGAGACGCGGTCGTGCCGCGCGACCTCCTCGGCGACCGTCGCGGCCGGCCCCGCCACGCGCAGGGAGAAGCCGCAGAGGTACCCCATGCCCAGGACGTCCGGCCGCACCAGGGCGACCACCTTGGCCACGCCCCCGTCCAGCAGGCGGAGCGTCCGCGCCCGGGTCGCCCCGGCCGAGAGGCCGACGCGCACGGCCAGTTCGGCGAACGGCAGCCGCCCGTCCTCCTCCAGCTCGGCGAGGATCCGTTCGTCCAGGGCGTCCTGGACCATCACCGTCGGCTCCCCGGTGAGCAGGTACGGGTCCTTCACGTGCCGGGTCGCCACCAGCGGGTCCACCGTGCGCACCGCCGGCAGCGCCCGGATGTGCTCGATGGCCCGCTCCAGCTCCTCGAAGCCCGCGGTGCGCAGCTCCGTCATGATCGCCCGGCGTCCGCTGGTCAGCGTCACGAACGGGGCCTGGGGGAGTGCGGCGATCTCCCGCGCGACCGGGGCCGCCGGGCCGTGGGTGTCGATCGCCAGGTGGGCGGAGGCCGACAGGCCGCGGACCGCGGGGTGCACGATCGCCGCGACCCGTACGGCCCCGGACTCCTGGAGGCGGTGGACCCGCGTCCGGGCCGCCGGCCGCGACAGCCCCACCTGCTGGGCGAGCGTCTCGTAGGTCAGCCGCCCGTCACCCTGCAGCGCCCGCACGATCGACAGGTCGGTCTCGTCGAGTTCCACGCCTCGCCCCTCCGCTTCGATGGGTCGCCCGGGCGCCGGTGCGCCGGGCCCGCCCATTGTCGATCAGCGGCCGGGTGGTGCCGAAGGCCGGGTCCGTCACGGCGGGGCGTCGAGAAGATTGTCGCATCATCCGAGCTGGACAGGATCTGCAATCGAAACGTAAGTTTCCTTCGAGATGACAAACGAATCGTCATGGGAGGTTCTATGGGGCGGCCTGTAGTCGTGATCACCGACACGGAGGAACTCGACCCCGAACCCGGCGTCCGGCTCCTCGTCGACGGCGGGTTCGACGTCCGCGTGGTGGGCAGCCGGGACCCGGACCGCATCGCCTCCGCGGCCTGTGACGCCGACGCCCTGATCGTCGGCTACGCACGGATCGACGCGGCCCTCCTCGACCGCATGCCCCGGGTGCGCCTCCTGGCCACCATGTCCGCCGGCCACGACATGATCGACACCCAGGCGGCGGCCCGGCGCGGCCTGTGGGTCACCCACCTGCCGCACGCCGCCACCGAGGACGTCGCCGTCCACGCCCTCGCCTCCGCCCTCTGCCTGCTGCGCCGACTGCCGCAGGCCGACGCCACGGTGCGCTCCGGCGGCTGGAGCGCGGACTTCGCCGAAGTCCCCCGCCGCGTCGGCGAGACGACCCTGGGCCTCGTCGGCATGGGCCGCATCGCCCGCACCCTCGCCCGCCTCGCCGCCCCGCTCTTCGGCCGGATCGTGGCCCACGACCCGCGCGCCGAGGAGTGGCCCGAGCACGTCGAACGGCTCGACCTGGACGCCCTCGCCGCCCAGGCCGACGTGATCTCCCTGCACGTCCCGTCCACCGCCCGGACCCGGGGCATGGTGGACGCCGCCCTGCTGGCCCGCACGCGTCCCGGCACCCTGCTCGTCAACGTCTCCCGGGGCGACCTCGTCGACCCCACGGCGCTGCTCGCGGCGCTCGACAGCGGACACCTGGCGGGCGCCGCCCTCGACGTCTTCCCCGAGGAACCCCCCACCCCCGGCGACCGCCTGCGCACCCACCCCCGACTGCTGCTCTCCCCGCACAGCGCCTTCCTCAGCGACGCCTCACTGCGCGCCTACGCCACCGAGCCCGCCCGCAACGTCCTCGCCTGGTGGACGACGGGACGCCCGCTCACCCCCGTCGTCGTTCCCGACGCCCCCACCCGTACCCCCCGCACCCAAGGAGCCCCCGCGTGACCGACACCCTCACCGCCCCCGCCGCCCCCGTCGACACGGCCGCCGAGGAACTCCGCCTCCGCCGCGAACTCGCCGCCGTCTACCGGCTGGTCGCCCACTTCCGCATGACCGACCTGATCTTCACCCACATCTCCCAGCGGCTGCCGGGCCCCGACCACCACTTCCTCATCAACCCCTACGGACTCCTCTTCGAGGAGATCACCGCGTCCAACCTCGTGCGGATCGACCTCGAGGGAAACCCTGTCGAACCCACCCCCCACCCCGTCAACCCCGCCGGTTTCGTGATCCACAGCGCCATCCACAAGGCCCGCCCCGACGCCCACTGCGTCCTGCACACCCACACCAGGGCGGGCTGCGCCGTCGCCGCCCAGCAGGGCGGGCTGCTCCCGGTCAACCAGATGTCGATGGAGTTCCACAACCGGGTCGGCTACCACGACTACGAGGGCGTCGCCCTCAACCTCGACGAGCAGCGCCGCATCGTCGACGACCTCGGCACCCACCCCGCCCTCATCCTCCGCAACCACGGCCTGCTCACCGTCGGCGGCAGCGCCAAGCAGGCGTTCCTGCGCATGTACTACCTGGAGAAGGCCTGCGAGATCCAGGTCACCGCCCAGGCCGCGGGGACCCCGCTGGTCCTCCCGCCGGAAGAGGTCTGCGCGTACACGGCCCGTCAGCTCACCGGCGAGGCCACGGCCGACTTCCAGGACGACCTCGCCTACGACCTCGCCTGGGCCGCGATGCTCCGCCTCGTGGAGCGGATCGCCCCGGACTACAAGGACTGACCCGCCTCGACCACAGGAACGAACCGCCCGGCGCCCGGTGCGAACGCCCGCAGCGGCCCGGCACCCGGCGGCGGACGGGACGGGCCCGGACGAGGCCGTGAGCCGGGGCGGACGTACCACCCGGCTCGGAGCGCGGCTACCCGCCCGGGCCCGCCTCACACGGGCGCCCCACGCGGGGCTCCGCCGCCCGGACGCCCTCCCGCGAACGGCTTCGAAGCGGCACGGGGCACGGTCCCGCGCCGCGGCGGAGCGGAGGGTCGCATGCGGGGCGGAACGTCGGGTACCGGCCAACCAAGGCCCGGCACAGCGGCTCGGAACGCGGGCCGGTCGCGGTCGTGAAGACACGAGGAGGCGCCATGACGCACGAAACGGCCGGCGGTACGGAGACCGGCGGGGTCACCGGCACCAAGGACAAGGACTACAACCTCATCTGGTACGTCGAGAGCTGCCTGGCCAACGCCCTGCGGCTGGAGACGTACATCCAGGACGCGGAACGCGAGGACGACGGCGAGGTCGCCGAACTCTTCCGCAAGGCCCAGGCCGACAGCCGCAAGGGCGCCGAACTCGGCAAGCGGCTCCTGAGCGCGCGCATGGGAGGCTGATGCCCCCCGAAGGCAGTCGTGTGGCACGGCATCGGCGACATACGCCTGGACGACGTGCCGGAGCCCGCGATCCAGGACCCGTACGACGCGATCGTGCGCATCACCACCTCCGCGATCTGCGGCACCGACCTCCACTTCGTCCGCGGCACGATGCCCGGCATGAAGCGGGGCCGGATCCTCGGCCACGAGGCCGTGGGCGTCGTCGAGGAGGTGGGGACCGGAGTGCGCAACTTCCGGGCCGGCGACCGCGTGGTCGTGCCGTCGACGGTGGCGTGCGGCGTGTGCAGCTACTGCCGCGCCGGCTACCACGCGCAGTGCGACAACGCCCATCCGGGCGGCCGGCGCGCGGGCACCGTCTTCTTCGGCGGCCCGGAGGCGGCCGGCGGCCTGGACGGGCTCCAGGCGGAGTACGCCCGGGTGCCCTTCGCGCAGGTGGGACTCGTCCCCCTGCCCGACACCGTGGACGACGACCAGGCCGTCCTCCTGTCCGACATCTACCCGACGGCCTGGTTCGGCGCCGAGCTCGCGGAGGTGGGCGACGGCGACACGGTCGTGATCGTGGGAGCCGGGCCGGTGGGTCAGGCGGCCATCGCCTGCGCCCGTCTGCAGGGCGCGGGCCGGATCATCGTGGTCGACGGGACCGCCGACCGGCTGGAGCTGGCCCGGCACCAGCACGCGGAGACCGTGGACTTCGACGGCGAGGACCCGGTCGAAGCCGTGCTCGGCCTCACCGGCGGCATCGGCGCGGACCGCGTGATCGACGCGGTGGGCGTGGACGCCCGGCGCCCCTCGCGCGGCCCGGCGGCCGAGGCGCTGAGCGACCAGGCGGAGCAGTTCGCCCACGAACGGGCCGAGGCGGCGCCGGAGCGGAACCCCGACGGGAACACCTGGGTGGCCGGGGACGCGCCGTCCCTCGCGGCCCGCTGGGCGGTGCGGATGGCCGCCAAGGCAGGCACGATCGGCACGGTCGGGGTCTATCCGCCGCAGGTCCGGCACTACCCGTTCGGCGAGGCGTTCATGAAGAACCTCACGCTGAAGGCGGGCAACTGCCACCACCGCCGCTACCTGCCCCACCTCGTCTCCCTGGTCGGCTCCGGCACCCTCGACCCGACCCCCCTGGTCACCCGCTGGTCCGGCCCCGAGGACGCCATCGCCGCGTACCGGGCCTTCGACCGCAGGGAAGCGGGCTGGACCAAGGTCGCGCTCGGTTTCGACGACCGGGGAGCCGTCGCACCCGGCATGGGCGAGGAGGCCGGCACCGGAGCCGCCACCACCGCCGGCTCCCACGAGGGGACCAGCGGCTGACTCCCCACCCGCCCGAGCCGGACGCCGGCCCGCGCACCACGACTCCTCACCCGCGCAACAGCGCACCGGCCGACGCACGCCGACCCCACCCCCTCACCCGCCCCGGAGCGCGACGCCGTCACGAAAGGGAAACAAGCGGGGCGGGCCGGCCCGCAGGCGTCCTACCGTGTCTGTGGAACCGGGGGGTGTGATGCGGCGTCAGGGGTGGCGATGGCTGCTGATCGTATGGACGGGCCTCCTGGTCACGGGGTGCTTCGCCCCGCAGGGGCCACAGTTCGGCGACGGCAGGGCGGTTCCCGAGGAGGCCTCCCGCATCCGCGTGCCGGTGCCGCCGGGGCCTGACGGCACCTGGACGGTGAACTCCCCCCGGGAGGGGCTGCTCGGCCAGGGCCGCGTACTCGTCCGACGGGAAGGGCCGGACGGCCGGGGCTGGCGACTGACGCTGCCCGGCGAGTTCCGTCTGACCTCGTCCCGCCCGGGCTCGGCACACTCCGCGCTCGTCCAGGACCATCAGGTCGTCCTGGTGGGCGGACGCGAAGAGGGCCGGGGCCCGAGCGCGATCGCCGGGCTCGACCTGGAGAACGGCCGCCTGGCCTGGCGTCGCCCCGTGGCGCCGGGCAGCCGGGTCTTCCTGTACGACTACGGGGCGGCGACCGTGCTCGTGGCCGGCTGCCGCACCGGTTCCTGCCGCCTGACCGGCTACTCCCGGTACGGACAGCTCCTGTGGAGCCGAACCGAACCGGGAGCGGTGGGAGTCCTGGACGGCTGCCGGGCCGACGCCTTCACCACCGCCCCGCCCGACGCCGACAGGCGCTGCCACGCCTTCCTGGTCACCCCCGACCGCACGGCCGTGCTGGACATGGACACCGGCCGACCGCACTGGAACGCCGCACTCCCCATCCCCCGTGGCGGCATCGACCGGATCACCGAGGACAACGGCAGGATCATCCTGGCCACCGCGCCGGCAGAGGGAAGCTGCCGCGCCACCGTTCTCGCCGGACCGGACGGGACGGGCGGCGAAGACGCACAGGCCGGCTGGCAGCACACCTTCGTGTGGGACCAGCCCCAGACTCCGCGCGACCCGCGCACCGGATGCCGCTGGGACCGCACCCTCCCCCTGCTCGTCGGACACTCCCTGGTGCTGCCGGACGCCAAGGGCGCCCTCCTCGTCACTCCCTACTTCGGCACCCGGGGCCACTCTCGGCGACTCGCTCCGGGGGAGTACCTGGTCACCGACGGGACCGAGAACGAGATCGTCCGCGCATCCGGCCGGCCGGACCGGCACCTCAACGAGCCCGTCCGCCCGGTCCGCCCCGACGGCCTGAGCCCCGCGGCACGCGCTCTCACGAGAAACTTCTGGCAGGACGGCGAGCGCCTGCTCCTCCTGGACCACGAGAACCGCCCGCTCTGGGAAGGCACATCCGCCTGCCGGGCTTTCCTGCACGACGGCGCGGGCCCCCACGTCTTCGTGACCTACTGCGACGGCACCGATCTCGTCGACCTCCGCCCCGTGCACAGGAACTGATACCCACCGTGTCCGCCCACGCATCCTGATCATGGCTTTGACCTGCGGATTTCGTAGGAGTCCCTGGTGTGAACAGTGGGCGAATCCCTGGCGTGACGGGTTCTGGAGGTGCCGTGTCACGTCCTAGCCTCCCCGGCATGCCCGACTTCTCACGCCGTAAGGTCCTCGGCACCCTCGCCGCGGGGTCCGCGCTCTCCGTCCTGCCGCCCTCCCTCCTGACGGCCCTGGCCGCCCCCTTGCCGCGCGGCGGCCTGCGGGCCGTCGAGCACGTCATCGTGCTGATGCAGGAGAACCGTTCCTTCGACAACTACTTCGGCACCCTCAGGGGCGTCCGCGGCTTCGGCGACAACAGGGCGCTGCGACTGCCCGACGGTACGAGCGTCTTCGAGCAGCCCCGCTCCGGCGGGCCCGCTGTCCTGCCGTTCGCCGCGCGGCAGGCGGCCGTCGACGCCGGACGGCCCGAGAGCGACATCCAGTACCTCGGCTCGCTGCCGCACGGCTTCACCGACGGGGTGCAGGCCCGCGCGAACGGGTGGTGGAACGACTGGATCGCGGCCAAGGGCCAGAGCACCATGGCCCACTACGACCGGCGCGACATCCCCCTCCAGTACGAACTCGCCGACCGCTTCACCATCTGCGACGCCTACCACTGCTCCGTCTTCGGCTCCACGAACCCCAACCGCAACTACCTGTGGACCGGCACCACCGGCTTCGAACCGGGCGGCGGTGGCCGGGCCGTCACCAACGCCGCGTACTCCTACGGCCACGCCGGCTACGACTGGACCACCTATCCGGAACGCCTGGAGGCCGCCGGTGTCTCCTGGCAGATCTACCAGGAATGGGACAACTTCACCGACAACGCGGTGGAGTACTTCAAGCCGTGGAAACGGATCGGCCGCAAGATCCTCACCTCCGCCGGTTTCGCCCACGCCACCACCGAGGAGTTCTACGACAAGCTGTGGGCGAAGAGCGACAGCGAGCGGCAGGCCGATCTCGCCCGCTTCCGCACCGCCGTCGACGCCCTCCCCGAGGACGAGCGCCGGCTCTTCCTGCGCGGCGCCCACCGCTCCGAACCGGGCACCCTGATCCCCCGGATCAAGGCCGACATCAAGGCCGGGACCCTCCCCCGGGTCAGCTGGGTGGTGCCCACCGCCGCCCTGTCCGAACACCCCGGCTCCTCCACCCCCGCCGGCAGCGCCGGCCTCGTCTACGACCTCCTGGACGCCATCGCCTCCGACCCCGAGACCTGGTCGAAGACCGTACTGTTCATCAACTTCGACGAGAACGACGGCTACTTCGACCACGTCCCCGCCCCCACCGCGCCCAGGCCGGACACCGGCGACGGCGACGACTGGGTGGGCGGCCGCCCCGTCGGTCCCGGACCGCGCGTCCCGATGACCGTCGTCTCCCCCTGGACGGTCGGCGGGTTCGTGAACTCCGAACTCTTCGACCACACCTCGGTGATCCGGTTCCTGGAGAAGTGGACCGGCGTTCAGGAGCCCAACATCAGCGCCTGGCGGCGCAGCGTCTTCGGCGACCTGACCTCCGTGTTCGACTTCGACCGCGCCTACCGGCAGCCCTACGTGGAGCAGCCCGGCCCGGTCCCGGCACCGATCGGCCGCTGGAACCCGGTACCGCCCCCGACGCAGGCGCGGCCCGTCCAGGAGCCCGGCGTCCGCCCCACCCGGCCGTCCCCGTACCGGCTCTCGCTGCGCGCCGCCGTCACCGGCACCGAGGTGCGGCTGGTGCTCGGCAACGAGGGGCGGCGGGCCGCCCCGATCACCGCGTACCCGGGGGACGGCACCGCCCCGCGGACCTGGACCGTCGCCGGCGGGGACAGCACCACCGACAGCCTGCCGTACGGCCCCGACGGCTACGACCTCCAGGTGCACGGCCCCGGCTGGGCCCTGTGGGAACTGCGGGGCGCGGGCACCGGCGCCGAGGCACACGTCGTGGAGCACGCCCACGCCCGCAGCGTGCGGGTGGAGTGCAGCAACCCGTCGGGGCGCACCCGCACGCTCCTGGTGGGGGAGTCCACCCATCCGCGGCGCGGAGAGGGCGGCGTGCACACCGTCCGGCTCGCACCCGGCCGCACGAAGACCGTGTCCGTACCGCTCGCCCGGCACGGCTGGTACGACATCGTGGTGCTCGACGAGGACGACCCGCGCTTCCTGCGGCGGATGTCCGGCCGGCCCGCGGACAGCGGACCGGGCGCCACCGACCCGGCGATCGGGACCGGGCCGGCCCTGAGCGCGGCGCTCACCCTGCCGGAGCCGCTGCCCCCGCTGACCGCCCCGCTCGTGCAGGGCAGCCCCGCCGAGGTGACGGTGCGCGTGCACAACGAGGGGACGGGTCGGCTGCGGGACCTCGCGGTGTCGCTGCCGGCGCCGGCCGGCTGGACGGTCACGCCCTCCGGGCCCGCCCCGCGGACCCTGCCCGGCGGCGGCTCGGCGGAACTGCGCTTCACCGTCACCCCCGCCGTGGACGCCACCACCGCCCTCCTCGCCGTGACGGCCCGCGCCGAGGGCGACGGCCTGCTGCGCGTCGCGGACGCCCGGGTCCGGGCCGAGGTCGCCCGCGCGGTGACCCTGACCCTGACCGCGCCGGCGAGCTCGCCCGGCACCGACGGCTGCGCGCTGTACCCGGAGCGGCCGCTGGCCGTGACCGCCACCGTCACCAACGCGGGCAACGCCCCGCTCACCGACCTGTCGGCGGCGCTGGCGACACCGGACGGGTGGCGTGCCGAGCCGGCGGCCGGCACCCCGGCCTCGGTTCCCGCCCGCACGTCGGCGAAGGTGGTCTGGAAGGTCACGGCGCCCGCGTCGGCGGCCCGCACCTCGGCGACCCTGAAGGCGACCGTCGGCGCACGCACCGCGGGCGGCGCGGCGGTGGAGCAGACGGCGGAGCTGGCCGCGCGCGTGGGGCCGGTGATGACCGGCTACCTGCTCGCCGAGAACTTCGAGTCCCTCGCCGACCGGCTGGCCCCGGCCACCGACCTGAGCCGTCCGGGGCTGCGGGGCTGGACGCGGACCGCGCCCGAGGGATGGACGGTGACCAACGCGGCCGGGATGCCGCAGGGAACTGAGGAACTCAACGGCTGGTCCTTCCTGTCCCGGCAGTTCTGGTTCCCGGCCGGCCAGGAACGCGCCGCGTTCGGCCGGTCCCTGGGCGTCGTCGCCGTCGCCGACCCGGACGACTGGGACGACACGGGCAGCCCGTCCAGCCGCGGCACCTTCGACTCGACGCTGATGACGCCCCCGGTCGCGATCCCGGCGGGGACCCCGACGCTGTACCTGGCCTTCGACTCCCACTACCGGCAGGAGAGCCCGCAGGAGGCGGAGGTGACCGTCGTCTTCGACACCGGAGCCACCTCCCGGGTGCTGCACTACTCCGGCGCGCCGTCGGGGAACACCAACAGCGGCCGCGACCAGCAGAACCGCCTCGTGACCTGCTCCCTGCCGGTGCCGGCCGACGCCCGCTCGGCGAAGGTGGGCTTCCGGATCCACCACGCCGGCAACAACTGGTTCTGGGCCGTGGACAACATCAGGCTGGCGGCCTCTCCGATCGCCGACGCCTGACCGCCTCCCGGCCCTGCCCCGTCGTCCCTGCCCCCGTCCCCGCCCCCTCCGCCGGAGTCGGCCGGTGGCGGGGGCAGGTGCCGGGGCGGGGCGGAGGAGGGCGGCGGGGGCGGGGCCGAGGGGCGCGAAGCTCGGCAGCTCGGCGGTTCCGCGACAGCCGGCCCGTTCGCCCCCGCCGACCTCGTGGCCGCCGCCGCAACTCGCGCGGGGCGGCCACGCCACCGAATCCCGCCCCGCCGCCTCCGTGTCCGTACCGGCTCGGGTGGGTGTCGGTCACCGCGCGGTGGTGTATCCGTCGTGTATCGGCCCAGGTCGGGGGCGTGTCGGCGGTGCTCAGGGGCCGCCGGGGGCGCGGTGGGGGTGAGGCATGATGGAGGACCCGCCCGGTCCCGTGCCCGAGGAACGCACATGTCTGATTCCGTGTCGGCGTCCGCGCCGACGCCCGTGACGGTCCTGCTCGTCGAGGACGACGAGGTGATCCGGCGGTCCGTCGCGATGGCCCTGGAGCGCTACGGCTACCGCGTGCTCGTCGCCGCCGACGGGCTGACCGGGCTCGAACTCTTCCGGGAGGGGCGGCACGACCTGCTGCTGCTCGACGTGATGCTGCCGGGCCTGGACGGCATCGGGCTGTGCCGGCGCGTCCGGGAGACCTCCACGGACCCGATCCTGATGATGTCCGCGCGCGGCGACTCCCTCGACGTGGTGTCCGGCCTGGAGGCCGGGGCCGACGACTACGTGGTGAAGCCCGTCGACACCGCCGTCCTGGTCGCGCGGATCCGCTCGCTGCTGCGCCGGGCCGCCTTCGCGCCCCCGGCGGCCGGACCCGTCGGCCCCCCGGAGCCGGACGGCCCGCTCGTCTTCGGCGACCTCTCCCTCGACCCCGCCGCCCTGGAGGTCCGCAGGGGCGGCGAGCGGATCGCCCTCGCCCCCACCGAGCTGCGGCTGCTGCTCGAATTCGTCGCCCATCCCGGGATCGTGCTGGACCGTCAGACCCTGCTGCGCGAGGTCTGGGACTACGGCTGGGACGGCGACACCCGGGTCGTCGACCTGTGCGTGCAGCGGCTGCGCAAGAAGATCGGCGCCGAGCGCGTCGAGACGGTCCGGGGCTTCGGCTACAAGTGGAAGCGGTGAGCGGCGGACGCGGGGGAGCGGTCGCCGGCCTGGTGCCGCACCCCCGCTCGCTGCGTTGGAAGATCGTCCTCCTGGTGGCGCTGGCCTGCGCCTCGATGGCGCTGACGGTCGGCGTCCTGGTGCACGACTCGGTGCTGCGGCGCTCCCTGCACGAGGGCGGGATCAGGGCCGGCGCGTCCCTGGAGAAGGCCCTGGAGGAGGCCGCGGCCGCCGGCGAGGAAGGCCCCCTGGTCTCCCCCGGGGAGCTGCCCGACCCGCTGCTGCGGCAGGTCGAGCACGGCGGCGAGGCCACGTTCTACGAGGACGGCCCGCCCGCCCCCGTCTTCTGGGCGGCACGGAACGAGGGCGGGAAACTGTACGCGGTCGAGGTCGACATGACCGCCGATCTGCTCACCCGGCAGGCCCTGGACCGGCACATGTGGAAGTACTCGCTGCTCACCCTGGGCGTCGTCGTCCCGGCCACAGCCCTGGCGAGCGAACTCCCCGCCCGGCGGCTGCGCCGGGTGGCCCGCACGGCCCGCCGCATCACGGCGGGCGACCTCGACGCCCGAACCGGGCCGGTGCGCGGGGGCGACGAGGTCGCCGAGATCTCGGCCGTGGTCGACTCGATGGCCGACAGCCTCCAGCGCCGGATCGACACCGAGCAGCGCTTCACCGCCGACGTCGCGCACGAGCTGCGCACCCCGCTGATGGGCCTGGTCACCTCGGCGGAGCTGCTGCCCGAGGGCGAGGTGACCGACCTGGTCCAGGGCCGGGTGCGGGTGCTGCGCGACCTGGTGGAGGACCTCCTGGAGATCTCCCGGCTCGACGCGGGCGCCGAACGGTCCCGGCCGGGACCGGTCGACCTGGCCGGACTCGTCCGGGACGCGGTGAAGCGTACGGGCCTCGCCGCGCGGGTGTCCGCACAGGACGCCGCGGTGGTCGAGACGGACCCCCGGCGCCTGGACCGGATCGTCTCCAACCTCGTCGTCAACGCCCACCGGCACGGCGCCGGCCCGGTGGAGGTCGTCGTCATCGGCCGGACGGTGACCGTACGGGACCACGGCCCCGGCTTCCCGGCCGACCTGCTGGCCCACGGCCCCCAGCGGTTCCGCACGGGCACGGCCGAGCGGGGGCGCGGGCACGGCCTGGGCCTGACGATCGCGTCGGGCCAGGCGAAGGTGATCGGGGCGGCCCTGGACTTCGCCAACGCCCCGGACGGCGGCGCGGTGGCGACCCTGAGCCTGCCCCCGGACGGCACGCCCGCCGACGCGTGACCCCCCCGTGCCCGCGGACGCGTGACCCCCCGTGCCCGCGGACGCGTGACCCCCGCGTCCGCCGACGCGTGACCCCCTCCTCCCTCCCCGGCCCCGGCCGGTTCTGCGGCGCGTGCCCCTTTCGCCGCCCCGCTGATACACGACCGACGGGTTCCCGAGCACGGGCCGAGCCCCGGTGCCCGCGGACCGGAGACCTCACCCCGGGAGTCTGGCTGCCGTACCGATCCCGTACCGCAGCCCCCGGAGGCAGCCCGTGTCCCTTCCCCGCACATCCCGTCACCGCCTCGTCGGCGGTGCGCTGGCCCTGGCTCTGCTGACGGCCCTGGGCATCGCCGTCGTCGCCCCCTCGGCGCCGGACGGCGGGCTGCCGCCGGTCGTCTCCGGCATCGGCCCGCTCCCGTGGCCGCAGGACGGCCAGAGCGCCGTGGAGCTGGAGGGGAGCGGCTCGCTGGGCGAGCGGGGAGGGCGGCGGCCCGTGCCGATCGCGAGCCTGGCGAAGGTGATGACCGCCTACGTCGTGCTCGACGGGCACCCGCTGCGGCCGGGCGAGGAAGGCCCCCTGATCGAGGTGGACCCGCAGGCCGCGCACGAGGTGGGGGTCGGCGGCGAGTCGACCGTCCCCGTGCGGGCGGGGGAGCGCCACTCGCAACGCCGGCTCCTGGAACTGCTCCTGATCCCCTCCGGGAACAACGTCGCCCGCCTGCTGGCCCGGTGGGACTCCGGCAGCCAGGAGGCCTTCGTGGCGAAGATGCGGCGCGCCGCCGAGAGGCTCGGCATGCGGGACACGGCCTACACGGGGGCGAGCGGCATCGAGCCGACGACCGTGAGCACCGCGGCCGACCAGGTGCGGCTGACGCGGGCCGCGATGAAGGACCCGGTCTTCCGGGAGATCGTGGCCACCCGTGAGATCACCGTCCCCGGCCTCGGGACGATCACCAACACCAACCCCCTGCTGGACACCCCGGGCGTCCTCGGGGTGAAGACCGGCTCCAGCACACCGGCGGGCGGAAACCTGCTGTGGGCCTGCGAGGTGCGGGTGGGCGGCACGCCCCGCCTGCTGGTGGGCGCCGTCCTGCACCAGCGGGCGAACACCACGCCCGCCGAGGGACTCCGTGCCGCCGCCGACGCCGGCCGCGGCCTGCTCACCGCCGTCCGCGACGGGCTGGCATCCGCCGGGACGGGGGGGCCGGGGGCGATGACGGCGACGACACGCCCGGACCCCTCCGCCGGGACACCGGACGGCAGCACGGCACCGCCGCGCCCCACGGCCGGGGCGGACGGCACGACGGCCCTCCCGGCCCGTGCCTCCCTGACGGGGGACCCCGCCGCGGTACGGCCGGACCCGGCACCCGGCGCGGCGGGCGCCGAGCCGCGCCGGCGGTGGAGGCGGCGGCGCGGGACGGCGGTCACCGGCTGCTCCGTCCTCCTCGCGGCGGGCGTCGCGGGGCACGGACTGCTTCCCCGGCTGCCCGGGCGGCTGAGCAGTCTGGCCGAGACCCTGCTGCCCTGGAGCGCACTGGCCGTCCCCGTCCTGGTGGCCGCCGCCCTGCTGCGGCGAGCGGTGGTGGCGGCGGTGGTGGCCCTGCTGGTGCCGACGGCGGCCTGGCTGGCGGTCTTCGGCGGGGCCCTGGCCGACAAGTCGTCCCCCGGCGGTGACCTCACGGTGGTCAGCCACAACGTCAACCAGGCCAACCCCGACCCCGCCGGGACCGTGCGGAGCCTGCTGGCCGCCGGCGCGGACGTCCTGGCGCTGGAGGAGCTGAGCCCGGCCACGGCGCCCGCCTACGAGCGGGCCCTGGCGGACGCCTACCCGTACCACTTCCAGCAGGGCACGGTGGGCCTGTGGAGCGTGCATCCGCTGCGGGACGCGCGAGCCGTGCCGATCATGCCGTGGACGCGGGCGATGCGGGCCACGGTGGACGCGCCCGGCGGACGCCTGGCCGTGTACGTCGCCCATCTGCCGTCCGTCCGCGTGGGCCCCTCCGGCTTCACCTCCCGGACGCGCGACGAGGTGCTGGGCCTGCTGGCGGCGGAGGTGCGGGCCGAGTCCGTACGGCGCGTCGTCGTCATGGGCGACCTCAACGGCTCCACCGACGACCGCGCGCTGCGGCCCCTCACCGACCGCCTCGTCTCCGCGCAGACCGAGGCCGGCGCGGGTTTCGGCTTCACCTGGCCGGCGCGCCTGCCGGCCGTCCGGATCGACCAGATCCTCCTCGGTGGCGTCCGGGCCGCCTCGGCGTGGACCCTCCCCGCGACGGCCAGCGACCACCTCCCGGTGGCGGCCCGGATCATCCTCCCCCCCTGAGCCCGGCCCCTGACCCGGCCCGGTCTGCGTCACGGCCCGCGCCAGAGGTTCGCGAAGGCCGCGTTCTCGATGGTCCGCCGCTGGCGGACGGCCTCCAGCTCCATGACCGCGTCGTGCACGGCGGCGACCACGGCCGTGGCCGCGTCGTCGTCGAGCCCCGGCTCCTCGTCGGACGGTCCGCCGCCGATGCCCACGACCGAGGCGAGGGCCGTCAGGACGGGTTCCCGCCGCTCCCAGCGCTCGACGGCCCCGTGAAGGGCCGGCGTGTCGACCGCTTCCACGCGTCGCGCGCCGAACGACAGGCGGCCGGGGGCCTTCGGCGCGAGCTCGCCGTCCGCCTCCAGCGCGCTCTGGTACGTGGCCGCGAGGTCCCTGCCCCGGCGCCACAGCCAGTCCTCGACGCTCTCGTAGGGCGCCTGCCGGACGATCAGCGCCCCCGCCTCGCCGAGGAGCCGGTCGTCGGGGGCCGGCGCCCCGCCCGGTACGAGGAGGCCGTCCTCCAGGGCGAGGCCCCCGGCTCCGAGGAGGTCGATCAGCTCGGCACCGGCGAGCGCGAGCGACAGGTCCCCCTGCCCGACGGCCTGCTCCCGCCGGGAGCGCACCGCGAGGACGAACAGGTCTTTCGCCGTGGTCATGAACGGCTCCCTCCGAAGGCGTCGACGAGGGCGCGCCCCGCCCGCCGCCCGGCCGCGCAGGCCGTCGCGGACGCGGCACGCCGCCCTCGCCAGTATCGTCCCGGCCGATCGCTCCCGTCCCGGACTCCGCCGGATCGCGGCCGACGGACGGCCGCCCGGGCGCGGGGACGGCGCGGTCGCGCGGGTGCTCCGGGCCGAGGCCGCCTCCTCCCTCACGGCAGGGTGATGTCGCCCCTCGACGCGGCGCGCTGTTTCCGCATGATGCGGGCCACGTGGTGCTCCACGGTGCGGGTGGACAGCACGAGGCTCTCGGCGATGTCCCGGTTGGCCCGGCCCTGGACGACGAGACGGGCCACCTCCTCCTCGCGCGGGGACAACCGGTCGCCGTAACCGAGGCGGCCCCGGCGGTGGGTGGTGACGATGGCGTGGCGGCGCAGCAGCCGTTGGCAGCGGGCGACGTCCCAGCGGGCGCCCAGATGCCGGTAGACCTCGACGACGTCCTGGACCCCCCGGGCCGCCGCCTCTCCGTGCAGGTCGAGCAGACACCGCCCGCGGGCCTCCACGGCGCGGGCGGCGTCGAGCGGGCGGTCGAGCAGGCGCCACCGCTCCTCCGCGTCCGTCAGCAGGGCGACGGCGTCGTCGGGCCGGCCCGCGGCCTCCGCGAGCAGCGCCCGGCACACGGCGAGTGCCGCGCGGGCGGCGGGCGCGTCGGCGTCCGCGGACCCCGCGGCGAAGTCGGCGACGAGCCGCCGGGCCCGCGCCGTGCGGCCGCTGCCGCGGAGGGCCTCCACCGCGACGGGCAGCACCTCGCTCGCCCACACCCAGCCCCGGGTCCGTTCGATCCGGCCCAGCACGTCCTCCACCACCTCGCACGCCTGCTCGGGGCGGCCCGCCTCCAGGTGGACACGGGCGGTGGCGGCGGCCGACGAGGTGAGGACGAAGCCCGTGTCGTAGCAGGCGGTGCGCGCGGCCTCCGCGAGGTCGTGGCGGGCCCGGGGGACGTCGCCGAGCACATGGAGCGAGGCCAGCCCGCGCACCAGCATCGCCTCGGCGGTCAGGTCGGGTATCTCCTGGTAGAGCCGGGTGGTGCGGTCGGCGGCCGCGTGCAGACCGTCCCAGTGGCCGGCGTGCCACGCGAGGACCAGACGGGCGGTCGCCACGAGTCCTTCCAGGTACGGGCTGCTGCTGTCGGCGAGACCGGCGACGGCCCGGTCGAGGAAGTCCCGCGCCCGCGCGCCGTGCCCGAGCGCGCTGGCCGCGTGCGCCAGGTTGGTCCAGCCCCGGGCGTGGTGCGCGGCCTCCATCGCCGATCCGGCCGGCCCGCGCAGCGCCTCCGCGGCGTGCCAGGCGCGCCGGTCGCCCACGAGCATCAGGGCGGTGGCCCGGTTGGCGGCGATGGCAGCCCGGGCGACCGGGTCGGTGACCTGCTCCGTGAGCGTCTCGCCGCGGTCCAGCCAGTGCCGGTGCCGGTCGAGGGGCCAGCCCTGGAGGGAGGGGATGGCGGCGACGGCCATGGCCCGCGCGGCGGTCTGCGGGTGGGACGCCTCGAGGTCGGGGATGGCACGGGCGACCTCTTCGAGGCTGTCCAGCGCCCCTCCGGTCTGGTTGCGCAGGACCACGCCGAGGTGCAGGCGGATCTCGCCGCGCAGGTGCGGCGGCGGGTCGTCCTCGTCGAGGACCGCGCGCACGGCGGCGACCACCTGCTCGCCGGCCCGCGCCAGTTGGGCGGTGCGGGCCAGTTTCGCGGCCGTGCGCACCCGCCCCCCGGCCCGGGGGTCCTCGACGACGGCCCGGGTGTACAGGCGGGTGGCGGTGGCGTAGTCGCCGGCGGCCGCCGCGCGGTCGGCGGCCACCACCAGGCACCGCAGGCCCTCGCGGACGTGCCCGGCGGCCGTGTACAGCCGGGCGAGGTCGACCAGCGGCACCGGCCGGTCGCCCGCCCGGTGGAGGGCGCGGGCCGCGCGCAGACTGAGCCGCGCCACCCGGGGCCCCGGCACCCGGGCCAGCGCGGCCCGGCGGTCCAGCGGGTGCCGGAAGGACAGCGCCGCCCCCTCGGCGCGCAGCACGGACCGCCGTACACAGGCGTCGACCGCCGCTTCGGCCGCCTCGGGGGGACACTCCGCCACCTCGGCGAGAATGCCGACGGGAGCCGGCCGGTCGAGCACCGCCGCCGCCTCGACGATCCGCCACGCGTCCTCCGCGAGGGGCGCGCACCGCCGGGCGAACTCCCGGGCCACCCGTCCCGGCACCCCCGCCTCCCGCACGGCGGCCGGCACCGCGCGCCCTGCCGTGCCGCCCTCCCCGCCGGCCGACAGCAGCTCCCCGGCGTCGGCGAGGAGAGCACCGGCGGCTCCGGGCAGCCCACCGGACAGCTCGTGCACGAGCGCCGAGAGCTCCGGCAGCTCCTCCGGTCGCACCCGCGGGCGCCCCGCCGCCCACAGACGGACGAACTCCTCCGTCTCCTCCGGTGTCCAGGGCGGTACGAGGATCTCCTCGTACCGCCCCGACGCCGGGGCGCGGACGGCGAGGACCGGCAGCCCGGGCGCGGCGTCCTCGGTGACCACCAGCCGCAGCCCGGCGGGCAGGGCGCCCGTCAGCCGGTCGAGCAGCCGGAGCGTCTCCGGGTCGGCGAGGTGGACCTCCTCCAGGACCAGCACGGTGTCACCGAGCGAGCCGAGCAGGGCCCCCACCGCGCGGGGCAGCAGCCCCCGACGCACCTCCGGGTCCGAGGCCGACGCGGGCGGCTCCGGCAGGCGGTCGGCCAGCTCGGGCACGAGGAGCCCCACGACTCCGGTGACCGGAGGCATCCGGTCGGCGAGGCCGGGACGGTGGGGGAGCCGGGCCAGGGCGGACGTGACGGCTTCGAGGGGCGGCTGTTCCGCGCCGTCCGGGCACCGGGCGCCCAGCTGCGTCCACCGGGCGAACTCCGGCCCGGCGAGCACCTCGTCCACGAGCCTCGACGTCCCGGCCCCGGCCTCCCCGCGCACCACCACGACACCGGGCCCCGCGCGCAGGGCCGCCCGGAGCCGCCGCGCCTCCTCGGACCGGCCGACGAACCCGGCACCCTCGGAACGCACTCCGTCGTGCGGCGCGTCGAAGGGACGACTCTCCACTGTTCCGCCTTTCGCCGGCCACGCACCCGAAGGCTCCGCCGAACGCCGCGGCGGCCCCTGGGGACCGGACTCCACGCGTCGCGGCGCGGGCGTGGCCGCGGTGCCCGCCGGGCAGGTGTGTCCACCCGCAGGTGGTCTACCGGCAGCGGAGCCGGTCCCGCAATAGGGGGCGACCACCCAGGGAATGCCGCCGACCGGCCGCCCTCTCCGCCGGACGACGGGCGGCGACGCCCCGTCCCCGCTCTTTGGGTAGCGCTACGCATTGCCGGCCCCCTTCCGGTGGGCCGAAGCTCTGGGCGGTCCGGTCGCGCCGTCCCCGTCCACCACGGTCCCCAACCGCCGGAGGCACGGGGCGGCGGCACCCCACGCAGCCGTACGGCGTGACCGGACCCGTGCGCCGCGGAGCCCGCTCCGTACGCCACGTCACCTCGTCCCGCCGTCGGGCGCCGCCACCGGAGGCGCCCGTACCACCGCCTTCGGCCGACGGATCGTCACGGTCCCACCCGGACCGCCGTCCCGGCCGGCCGACGGCCACCTCCCGGGCGCGCCCTCCCACCCCTGACGGAGCGCTCCCGGACCCACCGGCGGGACGGATGCCGCCCTCCGGACACCGAGCCGGGTCCGGACACCTCCCACGAAGGAAGCAGTCATGGAGTTCGACGCTCGCGCCCTCCGGCGCCTGCTCGCCGTCAGTACCAGTGCCGCCCTGCTCGCCGCGGCCTCCGCGACCGCCGCGGCCACGGCCGCCCCCACCCCGCCGGGCGGCGGGGAGAACCGCATCGTCGGCGCGGACCGGCCGGGCGCGGTCGAAGGCTCCTACATCGTCACCTTCAAGGGCTCCGTCAACCCGGCCGACGTGCCCGCCGCCGCCCGCGCCCTGACCGCACGCCACGCGGGCAGCCTCCGCTACACCTACACCACCGCCCTGCGCGGCTTCGCCGTGCGCATGACGGAGAGCAAGGCGCAGGAACTGGCCGCCGAGCCCACCGTGGCCCGCGTCGAGGCCGACGGCCTGGCGTACGCGGTCGACACCCAGCCCTCGCCGCCCTCCTGGGGCCTGGACCGCATCGACCAGCGCGGCCTTCCCGTGGACAAGAGCTACACCTACGGGACCACCGCCACCGACGTGAACGCGTACATCGTGGACACCGGCATCCGCATGAGCCACCGCGACTTCGGCAACCGTGCCGTCAGCGGCTACGACTTCATCGACGACGACTCCAACGCCTCCGACTGTCAGGGGCACGGCACCCACGTCGCGGGCACCGTCGGAGGCGCCTCCCACGGCGTCGCAAAGGGCGTCAAGCTCATCGGCGTCCGCGTGCTGAACTGCCAGGGCACCTCGGGCGACACCTGGGCCCCGGTCCTCGCGGGCATCGACTGGGTCACCAGGAACGCGGTCAAGCCCGCCGTGGCCAACATGAGCATCGGCGGCGGGAAGACCCAGTCCGTGAACGACGCGGTCGCGGCCTCCATAGCCTCCGGCGTCACCTGGGTCGTCGCGGCCGGCAACAACAACGCCGACTCCTGCTCCTACTCCCCGTCCTCCACCCCGTCGGCCATCACCGTCGGCGCCACCAACAGCCGCGACGCCCGGGCCACGGGCTGGTCCAACGGACAGGGCTCCAACTACGGCACCTGTCTCGACCTCTTCGCCCCCGGCGACAGCATCGTCTCCACCTCCAACTCCGGCGACACCGCCTCCCAGACGATGAGCGGCACCTCCATGGCCGCCCCTCACGTCGCGGGCGCCGCCGCCCTGCTGCTCGCCGCCAACCCGACCTGGACCCCGGCCCAGGTCCGCGACAAGCTGGTCGCCGACGCCACGCCCGACAAGGTCACCGACGCCCGCACCGGCTCCCCCAACAAGCTCCTCTACACCGGTACCGGCACCACCACCCCGCCGCCCACCGGCAAGAAGTTCGAGAACACCGGCGACTACCAGATCCGCGACAACGCCACCGTCGACTCCCCGCTCACCGTCACCGGAGTCACCGGCAACGCCCCCTCGAACCTCGCCGTCACCGTCGACGTCCGCCACACCTACCGCGGCGACGTGAGGCTGGAGCTGATCGCCCCCGACGGCACCGCCTTCCTCCTCAAGGACTACGACTCCAACGACAGCGCCGACAACATCCAGGGCACCTTCACCGTCAACGCCTCCGGCGAGACCGCCGACGGCACCTGGAAGCTCCGCGCCACCGACAACTGGACCAACGACACCGGCTACATCAACGCCTGGTCGCTCCAGTTCTGACCCGACGCCCTCCCGCACGACGCGGGCGCCCCGCCCCGAGGACGGCCCCGTTCCCGGCGATCTCCGCCGGGAACGGGGCCGTCGCGCCGTCGCGCGTGACCGCGAACCCTCAGTCGCCGGCCCCGCCCTCGGCGCGGCTCAGGACCCAGACGCCGTAGGCCTCGTTCGCCGGGTGCAGCTGGTAGGTGCCTGCCCGCAGGTCGACGCGGAGTCCGGCGGCCGCGAGGTCCGTCTCGAACTCGGCCGTGGTGTAGGCGTAGGCGTGCGGGGGCCGGTCCTGGAGGTGGAAGCCGATCAGGATCCGGCCGTTCTCGCCGAGAACGGCGCGCATCGCGCGCAGGGCCGCGCGTTCGGTGCCCTCGGCCAGGTAGACCATGACGTTGCCCACGCAGACGACCAGGTCGAACGGACCGTCGCCGGGGCCGAGGTCGAGGATGTCGCGTTCCTCGATCGGCAGCCCGGGGTAGGTCTCCCGGGCCTGTCGGACCAGTGCCCCGTCGGGCTCGATCGCGACCACGTCGTGCCCGCGCCGCAGAAGGGCCGCGGTGACCCGGCCCATGCCGGCACCGGCGTCGAGCACCCGGGCGCCCCGCGGCAGGAGCGTGTCGGCGAGCCGGGCCTCACCGTCGATGTCCTCGCCGGCGGAGACGAGCTCGGCGAACCGCTTGCCGAAGCCCTCGCTGTTGCCCGCCTCCTGCCAGCGGGTGCGTCGCGCCGTCATCGGCAGGGGTTCGCGTGGGCCGGCGTGGTGCTGTTCATGCTCCTCATCCTAGGACCGCCGGCATCTTCCCACTTCATTCGGGGCCTCCCCCCCCGCACACACAGCGCGGCGGAGCCTCGGCGGCCAGTCGGCCCGTCCTCCGGGCCCGCCGCTCGCCCCCGGCCTGGTCGCGGACGTGCGGCGGCCCGCCCGCCCCCGGCCGGGGGCGGGCGGGCCGGTCGTTCGCTCCGCGGGTTACTTCAGGCCGTTGCTGATCGCGTTCACGAGTTCGCCGTCGGCGGTGTCGCCGTTGAACTCCCAGAAGAACGCGCCGCCCAGGCCCTGGCTCTTGGCCCACGTCATCTTGGTGCCGACGGTGGCGGGGGTGTCGTAGCTCCACCAGTCGGTGCCGCAGTGGGCGTAGGCGGTGCCGCCGACGGTGCCGGTGGCGGGGCAGCTGGTCTTGAGGACCTTGTAGTACTGGTTGCCGGGCTCGACGCCGGCGGCGGGGCCGGTGGCGGTGCCGCCCGGGGCGGACTGGGTGACGCCGGTCCAGCCGCGGCCGTAGAAGCCGATGCCGAGCAGCAGCTTGGAGGCGGGGACGCCCTTGGCCTTCAGCTTGGCGATCGCGTCGGCGGAGTTGAAGCCCTGTGCGGGGATGCCGGGGTACGAGGTCAGCGGGGAGTGCGGGGCGGTCGGGCCCTGCGCGGCCCAGGTGCCGAAGTAGTCGTACGTCATCACGTCGTACCAGTTGATGTACGGTGCGGCGCCGCCGTAGTCGGCGGCGTCGATCTTGCCGCCGCTGGAGCCGTCGGCGGTGATGGCGGCGGTGATCAGGTTGTTCGGGCCGAACGCGGCGCGCATGGCCTGCATCATGTTCTTGAAGGCGGCCGGACCGCTGGTGTCGCAGGTGAGGCCGCAGGCGTTCGGGTACTCCCAGTCGAGGTCGATGCCGTCGAAGATGTCGGCCCAGCGCGGGTCCTCGACCAGGTCGTAGCAGGACTGGGCGAAGGCGGTCGGGTTCTGGACGGCCTGGCCGAAGCCGCCGGACCAGGTCCAGCCGCCGAAGGACCACAGGATCTTGATGTTCGGGTAGGCCTTCTTCAGCTTGCGCAGCTGGTTGAAGTGGCCGCTCAGCGGCTGGTCCCAGGTGTCGGCGACGCCGTCGACGGACTGGGCGGCGGTGTAGGACTTCTGGTGGTCCTCGTAGGGGTCGCCGAGGACGCACTTGCCGTTCTGCACGTTGCCGAAGGCGTAGTTGATGTGGGTGATCTTCGAGGCGGAGCCCGAGGTCACGAGGTTCTTCGCCGTGTAGGAGCCCCAGTTGGTGAAGTAGCCCAGGTTGACCTTGCCGTTGCCGCCGGGGTTCTCGCCGCCGCCACCGCCGCCGGTGGTGCGGACCGGGGTGGCGCCGGAGGCGGGGCCGGTCTGATCGGCGGTGTCCCGGGCGACGACGGTGTAGCTGTAGTCGGTGCCGGCGGTCAGACCGGTGTCGGTGTAGGTGGTGCCGGTGACGGTGGCGACGGTGGTTCCGCCGCGCTTGACGTCGTAGTTCTTGACGCCCTTGTCGTCGGTGGCGGCGGTCCAGGTGAGCTTCACCGAGGTGTCGGTGATGCCGGAGGCGACCGGGGTACCGGGGGCGGAGGGGGCATTGTCGCCGGGGTTGGTGGTCCCGCCGTCGCAGGAGGCGCCGTTGAGCTTGCAGCCGGAGGGGGCGCCGGTCCCGCTGCCGTTGAAGCCGAAGGAGATCGAGGCGCCGGGGGCGAGCGTGCCGTTCCAGCCGAGGTTCTTGGCGGTCCAGTGGTTCGCGGAGTTGGTGACGGTCGCGTCCCAGGCGGAGGTGACCTTGGTGTCGGAGGGGAAGTCCCACTCGACGGTCCAGGAGGTGAGGGTGGTGGTGCCGGTGTTCTTCACCGTCCACCTGCCCTCGAAGCCGGAGCCCCAGTCGGAGGCCTTGGCGTAGGTGGCGGTGGCCGAGGTCGCCGCCTCCGCGGGTGCGGCGAGGCCGACCATGGCGGCCAGCGGGAGGAGCAGCGCTGTGGCGCCCGCGAGGGCCTTGGACCGTGCGTGAGGGGAGGTGCTCCATGGTGATCCGGTACTGCGCCGCCGCGTGTGCGTGCTCAAGGGTGCTCCTCGGGAGGGGTTCGACGGCCGGGGAGGGTCCCCGGCCTGGCGACCCTGCGGGTCCCTGGGTGCGTGGTGTCCCTCCTTCGCCCCCACCGCAGTGTTGCCGCGACCCTAGGAAGGACTAGACCAATCGTCAAGTGGTATGGACCAAGAGGGCGTTGGGCGGGGGAGGGGGGATCCGGTGATGGCCATCCGTTCCGTGCGCCTCTGTCCGCATCTTCGGCGGGGTGCGGTTCCGGCCACGGTGCGGCCCTCTCGGCGGGCGAGCCGGCGCCGGCTCCTCGCGCCTCGCGCCGGAAAGGGGTCCCGGGTATGACCCCCGGGGGGAGTGCCGCCGCCCAGGGGGCGGTGGCCGAAGTCGGCGCTCCGTCCGGCGCTCCCAGCTGTGGCTACCGGCCTCCCCCGCCGGAAGGCGTCGCGATCGGATGGTCCAGACCATTGACCTCGGCTCGGGCCGCTCCCTAGCATCGGCGTCGTCGCGGCGGCCGCCCCACGAGGGCTCCTGTTCCCCCGGACACCCCCTCTCTCCATGTCCGGAACCGTTCCTTTCGGGTACGCCCGGTTCCCTTCCGCGCGGCGCCCTCGGCGGCGTCGCGCCCCGCGTCGAACAGGAGTCCATGCAGTGACCTCGGGAGTCGAGTCGCCGGCCGGCGTCGTGGACGGGAACGCCGGGGTGCTGTCCGTCGGGCAGGAACGGCTCTGGTTCCTCGACCAGCTGGAGCCGGGAGACCCCGCGTACAACATCCCGTACGTGCTGCGCCTCGGCGGCGCGCTCGACCCCGCGGCGCTGGGGCGGGCGCTCGACGCCGTCGTGGCCCGCCACGAGGCCCTGCGCACGCGGTTCCCCGCCGCGGACGGACGCCCGTCGGCGGTCGTGGACGACCCCCGGCCCGTCCCCCTCGACCGGATCGATCTGCGGGGCGCCGGCACGCGGGAGACCGCCGGGACACTGGCCTCGCTCACCAACGCGGGATTCGACCTGGCCACCGGGCCGGTGCTCAGGGCGGCACTGCTGCGCACCGGCGACGAGGAGCACCTGCTCTGCCTCGTCCTGCACCACATCGCCGCGGACGGCTGGTCGCTCGGGCTGCTCCGGGCCGAACTCGCCGACCACTACGCGGCCTACCGGGAAGGCCGCGTCCCCTCGCTCCCCGCCGTGCCCTCCTACCGGGCCCACGCCGCCGCCGAACGCGCCTGGCTCGACGGCCCCGAGGCCGCCGCCGCACTGGCCCACTGGCGCGAACACCTGGCCGGGGCGCCCGCGTTGGAGCTGCCGCTCGACCTGCCCCGGCCGGCCGCGCCCAGCAGTTCCGGCGCGTACCACACCCGGGTGCTGCGGGGGATCGGGCCCGCCCTGGACTCCTTCGCCCGCGCCCACCGCGTCACGCCGTTCATGGTCCTCGCCACCGCCTACGCGAGCGTGCTCCACCGGAGCACCGGGCAGGACGACTTCTGCGTCGGCGTGCCCACCGCCGCGCGCGACACCGTCGACAGCGAACGGACGATCGGCTACTTCTCCTCCGCCCTCGTCCTGCGGGCCGACTTCGCCGGAGCCCCCACCTTCACCGCGGCGCTGCGCAGGACGCGGTCCGACTGGCTGCGCGCGCTCACCCACCGGCGCGTCCCCTTCGAGCGCCTGACCGAAGAACTGGGTGCCGAGCGCGACGCGAGCCGCACGCCCGTCTTCCAGACCCTGCTCGCCGTCCACACCCACGAGGGCGGCGCGCTCGGCGAGCAGGACTTCGCCGACCTGACGTGCGCCGAGACCGACGGCGGGCACACCGCCGCCAAGTTCGAACTGGGCCTGGACCTCAGACCGGACGGGGACGACCTGCACGCCGTCTTCGGCTACCGCACCGACCTGCTGCACGCCCGTACCGCCGCCGCGTTCGCGTCCCGCTTCGAAACCCTCCTCCGGGGCGCGCTCGCCGCCCCGGAGACCCCGGTCCACCGCCTCCCCCTCCTCGACGCGGACGAACTCCGCCTCCTCGCCGACGGGGCCCGCGGCCCCGCCCTCACCGGGCCTGCCGCCCCGACCGTCCTCCGGGCCGTCGACCGGGCGGCGGCCGAGCGGCCCGACGCCCCCGCCGTCGTCGGGCCCGACGAGACCCTGACCCGCGGCGCGCTCGCCGACGCCTCCCGGGCGCTCGCCGCCCGGATGGCCGCGCGCGGCGTCACCCGCGGCGACCTGGTCGCGCTCTGCCTGCCCAGGGGCCCGCGGGCCGTCGTCGCCATGCTCGCCGCCTGGCGCCTCGGCGCGGGCTACCTCCCGCTCGACCCCGCGTACCCCGCCTCCCGGCTCGCCCTCATGCTCGCCGACAGCGGCGCCGCGCTGCTCGTCACCCCGGACGGGACCCTGCCCGACGGCTTCCCCGAGGGAACCCACGACAGATCCGTCGACGGGGCCCCCCGCGGGACGCCGGTCCTGTCCCTGCTCCCCGGCCCGGCGGAGCCCGTACCGGCCGCCCCGTCCGAGCCGTCCACCGGCGACGAGGCCGGCCCCGACGACCCGGCGTACCTCATCTACACCTCCGGCTCCACGGGAACGCCCAAGGGCGTGCTCGTGCCGCACCGGGCGCTCGCCGCGCGCGTCGCCTGGATGCGCGAGGGGTACGGCCTCACCGGCGACGACCGCGTGCTGCAGTACGCCACGCTCTCCTTCGACACCAGCGCCGAGGAGCTGTTCCCCGCCCTGGCCGCGGGCGCCGTCCTCGTCACCGCCCGGCCCGACGCCACCCTGCCCGACCAGCTGGCCGAACCGTACGCCGCCGGCGTCACCGTCCTCGACCTGCCCACGCCCTACTGGCACCACCTGGTGGCCGACCTGGACGAGACCCCCTGGCCGGACCGGCTGCGCCTGCTGATCCTCGGCGCCGACCAGGTCCAGCCGCACGCCGTCGCGGCCTGGCGGGCGCGGTTCGGCGACCGGGTGCGGCTCGTCAACTCCTACGGACCCACCGAGACGACGATCATCGCGACCACGGCCGTCCTCGGCGACGAGGACGCCACCGCCCGGCCCCCGATCGGACGTCCGATCGGGGCGACCACCGTCGCGGTCCTCGACCGGCACGGCGGCCCGGTGCCCCCCGGAACCCCGGGGGAGCTCGTCATCGGCGGCGCCGGAGTGACCGACGGCTACCTGGGCCGGCCCGGCGCGACCGCCCGCGCCTTCGTGCCCGACCCCGACGGGCCGCCGGGCGCCCGCCGCTACCGGACCGGCGACCTGGTCCGGCGCAGGGCCGACGGGGCACTGGAGTTCCTCGGACGCGTCGACGACCAGGTCAAGGTGCGCGGCTACCGGGTGGAGCCCGGGGAGGTGGAGGCCGCGCTCCTCGCACTGCCGGGCGTGGCGCGGGCGGCGGTCACCGCGCGCGGGGACGTCCTCGTCGCCCACGTGGTCCCCGTCCCGGACGCTCCCGCACCCGGCGCGGACGCCCTGCGCGCCGGACTCGCCGCGGTGCTGCCCCCGCACGCCGTCCCCCACGCCTTCGTCCTCCTGGACGCGCTGCCGCTCACCCCGAACGGAAAGCTCGACCGGGCCGCGCTGCCGGCGCCCGACGCGGCCGCCGCCCCCCGGCCCGCCCGCGTACCGCCGCGCACGGAGGCCGAGGAACTCGTCGCCGACGTCTGGGGCGAGGTCCTGGGCGTCGACGGCATCGGCGCGCACGACGACTTCTTCGCCCTGGGCGGCCACTCCCTCCTCGCCACCCGGGTCGTCGCCCGCGTCCGCGCCGCGATCGACCTGTCCGTCCCGCTCCGCGCGCTCTTCACCCACCGCACGGTGGCCGCCTTCGCCGAGGCCGTCGAAGCCGCCCTGGCCGCCGAGATCGACACCCTGTCCGAGGCCGCCGCCGTCGAACTCCTGGCCGCCCAGGACGCCCTGGAAGGAAGCCGACCGACCCCATGAGCCCCACCGACACCACGGCCCCGGCCGACCCGCCCCCGGCACCCCGGCCGGCGACGGCGCCCCCGTCGACTCCCGGCGCCACGACTCCGGCCGGTCGGCCCCCGGCCTCCGGCTCCGCCGCGCCCGCCCTCTCCGACGCCAAGCGCGAGCTCCTCCGGCGGCGGCTGGCGTCCCGGGCGAAGCCGACGGCCGTCATTCCCCGCCGCGCCCCGGGAACACCCGTACCGCTCTCCTTCGCCCAGGAACGCCTCTGGTTCATGGAGCAGTTCGCGCCCGGCACCTCCGCGTACAACATCCCCGTCGTACGGCGGCTGCGCGGCCCCCTGGACACCGACGCCCTGCGGGCCGCGCTCGACGCGAGCGTCGCCCGCCACGAGACGCTGCGGTCCCGCTACCCGGCCACCGAGGACGGACGTCCGCTGCTCGTCGTCGACCCGCCGGCGCCGGCCGCGTTCACCCGGGTGGAGGCGGACGGCGAAGCCGCCGCCGAACGGATCGTGGACGAGGCCGCCGCGGTCCCCTTCGACCTGGAGGACGGGCCGCTGTTCCGGTCGCTGCTGGTGCGGCTCGCCGACGACGACCACGTCCTCCTGCTGCTCGTCCACCACAGCGTGAGCGACGGCTGGTCGAGCGAGGTGCTGCTCGGCGAGGTGCTGCGCGGCTACGCGGCACGGGTGGCAGGCGCACCGGACCCGCTCCCGGAACTCGCCGTGCAGTACGGCGACTTCGCCCTCTGGCAGCGCGAGCGCCTGAGCGGTGAGCGGCTCGCCGCCGAACTCGCGCACTGGGGACGCGAACTCGGCGGGGTCGAGCCGCTGGAGCTGGCCTTCTCGCGGCCCCGGCCGCCCCGGCAGACCTTCGAGGGCGCCGGATACGCCTTCTCCGTGGACCGGCCGCTGCTCGACCGGTTGACCGCCCTGGGCGACCGGCACGACGCCACCCCGCACATGGTGCTCCTGGCCGCGTTCCAGGTCCTGCTGTCCCGCTACGGCGGGCGGCGCGACTTCGCCGTCGGCTCGCCCGTCGCCGGCCGCCCGGAGCCCGAACTGGAGCCGCTGGTCGGCATGTTCGTCAACGTGCTCGCGCTGCCCGCCCGGCTGGAGGGCGACCCGTCCTTCGCCGAGCTGGTCCGCCGCACCCGCGAGACCTGCCTCGACGCGTACGCCCACCAGGAGCTGCCGTTCGCCCAACTGGTCAGCGAGCTGAACGTGCCCCGGGACGTCTCGCGGCCCCCGGTCTTCCAGGCCGTCCTCGCCGTGCAGAACTACGCCGTCCAGCGCGACGACACCGGCTTCGAACCGCCCATCACCGTGGAGCCGTTCGGCGTCCGGGCGAGCGGCACGCGGTTCGACCTCGAACTCTTCCTCCAGGAATGGCCCGAGGGCCTGTACGGCTCCTTCAACTACAACACCGACCTGTTCGCCGAGGAGGACGTCGCCGCCCTCGCCTCCCACCTCGGACGGCTGCTCGACGCCGTCGCCACCACGCCCGACGTCCCCCTCTCCGCCCTCGACGCCCTCACCGACGACGAGCGGGCGTTCGAGACCGAGCGGTTCAACGACACCGCCGTCGACCGGCCGGCCACCACCCTGACCGCCCTCTTCGCCGAACAGGCCGCCCGCACCCCCGACGCGGTGGCGGTCGCCGTCGAGGAACGGCCCGCCCTGACGTACCGCGCCCTGGACGCCCTGGCCGACCGGATCGCCGCCCGCCTCGCCGCGGAGGGCGTCGGCCCCGGCGACCTGGTCGCCGTCAGCGCCGAACGCTCGCCGGAACTCGTCGCCGGCCTCCTCGGCGTGCTGCGCACCGGAGCCGCGTACACCCCCCTCGAACCGGACTACCCGGCCGAACGCCTGGCGTTCCTGCTCGCCGACAGCGACGCCCCGGTCCTGCTCACCCAGCGCGGACTCGCCACCCCCGAAGGCTGCACCGCCCGCGTCCTGCTCCTCGACGACCCCGCCGAGTGGCCCCGCGCCCGCACCGCGCCCGCCGGCCCCCGACCGGACGACACCGCCTACCTCATCTACACCTCCGGCTCGACCGGCCGCCCGAAGGGCGTCCCCAACACCCACCGGGCCATCGCCAACCGCATCCAGTGGATGCAGGAGGCGTACCGGATCGGGCCCGACGACGCCGTCCTCCAGAAGACCCCGACCGGATTCGACGTGTCGGTGTGGGAGTTCTTCTGGCCGCTCGCCACCGGCGCCCGGATCGTGCTCGCCAAGCCCGGCGGGCAGAAGGACAGCGGCTACCTGCGCGACCTCGTCGTCTCCGCCGGCGTCACCGTCGCCCACTTCGTGCCGGCGATGCTCACCGCGTTCCTCTCCGAGGAGGGCGTCGAGCGCTGCACCGGCCTGCGGCGCGTGGTGTGCAGCGGCGAGGCGCTGCCCCCGGACGCCGCCCGGGAACTCACCTCGCGGCTGCCCGGCCTGTCCCTGGCCAACCTGTACGGCCCCACCGAGGCCGCGGTGGACGTCTCCGCGTGGGAGTGCGCGGGGCCCATGGAGACCGTTCCGATCGGCCTCCCCATCGACAACACCCGCCTCTACGTCCTCGACGAGCGGCTGCGCCCGGTGCCGCCCGGCGCCCCCGGCGAGCTCCACATCGGCGGGACCGCCGTCGCCCTCGGCTACCACCGCCGCCCGGGCCTCACCGCCACCCGTTTCGTCCCCGACCCGTACGGCCCGCCCGGCTCCCGGCTCTACCGCACCGGCGACCTCGCCCGCCGCCGCCGGGACGGCACGCTCGAACACCTCGGCCGGATCGACCAGCAGATCAAGCTCCGCGGCCTGCGGATCGAGCCCGGCGAGATCGAGGCCGCGCTCCGCGCCCAGCCCGGCATCGCGGACGCCGCCGTCGTGCTGCGCGAGGACCGCCCCGGCGACAAGCGCCTCGTCGGCTACCTCGTCGCCGCCGCGGACGCCGACGAACCCGACCCGGCCGCGCTGCGCGCCGCCCTCCGGCGCAGCCTCCCCGACCACCAGGTGCCGACCGCCTTCACCGTCGTGCCCGCGCTGCCGCTCACCCCGAACGGCAAGCTGGACCGGCGGGCCCTGCCCGTCCCGACGGTCCACCGCGCGGCCGGGGCGGCCGAGCCCGAGACGCCGGCCGAGACCGTCCTCGCCGAGATCTGGGCGGAGGTCCTGGGACTGCCCCGGGTGGGCGCCGACGAGAACTTCTTCGACCTCGGCGGCCATTCGCTCCTCGCCACCCAGGTCGTGGCCAAGGCCCGCAAACGGCTGACGGAGGCCGGCGCCCGCCCCATCAGCGTCATGGACCTGTTCACCCACCGCACGGTCCGCGAGCTCGCCGCCGTCGCCGCCCGCGACGAGCGGGAGAGCGGGCCGCGCTCCCTGCTGCACCGGCTCACCCGCGCGGTCCCCGCCGAGCGCCGGCGGCTCACCCTCGTCTGCGTCCCCTACGGGGGCGGCAGCGCCGTCGTCTACCAGCCCGTCGCCGACGCGCTGCCGCCCGACACCGAACTGTGGGCCGTCGCCATCCCCGGGCACGACCTCGGGGTGACCGAGGCACGCCTCTCCTTCGACGACCTCGCCGAGGGCATCGCGGCGGAGGTCCGGGAACGGGTGGAGGGTCCGCTCGTCGTCTACGGCCACTGCGCCGTGGGCACGGCCCTCGCCGTCGCCGTCGCGCGCTCCCTGGAGGCGTCCGGCCGGGAGCTGGAGGGCGTGTACGCCGGCGCCCAGTACCCCTTCGCGAAGCCGCGCAGCCGCTTCCTCACCGCCCTCGGGAAGCTCGCCTCCCTGGACTCGCTGGTCGGCGACCGCACCTACGCCAACTGGCTGACCGGCATGGGCGTCGACACCTCCGAACTCGACGAGGAGCAGGTCCGGTTCGTCATCGGCAACATGCGCCGGGACACGAGGGCCGCCGAGGACTGGTTCACCCGGACCATCGCGGAGGTCGCCGACGGCGCGCCCCGGCTGCGCGCGCCGCTGGTCTCGCTGGTCGGCGACCGGGACCCGGCCGCCGACTTCTACCAGGAGCGCTACCGGGAGTGGCTGCTCCTCGCCGAGCGCTCGGCCGTGGCCGTCCTGGACGAGGGCGGGCACTTCTTCATCACCTACCGGGCCGCCGAGGTCGCCGAGGCCGTCACGCGCGTGCACCGCGCCGTCCTGGACGGCACGACCGACGCGCTGCCCGCCGCGGCCCCGGAGAACTCCTGGTGGTTCCACGGCGATGCCGGCCCCGTCGCCGACGACGCCGCGCCGGCGACCCCCGGAACGGACCCCGCCGACGCCCCGGGATCCGCACCCGGCCCCGCCTCCGCCGACGCCTCCGTACCCGCCCCCGTCTCCGCACCCGCCCCCGTCTCCGGAAGCGGCGACCGTCCGGCTCCCGGCGCGGAGCCGGACGAAGGCCCGCAACCCGGCATGGGACGCTTCCTGCTGGTGGCGGGCGGCCAGCTCGCCTCCATCACCGGCTCCGCGCTCACCGAGTTCGCCCTGCCGATCTGGATCCTCCTGGAGACCGGCTCCATGGCCCGGTACGCGCTGTACGCGGTCGTCGCCATGCTCCCCGGCATCCTCGTCGGCCCCCTCGCCGGGGCGCTCGTCGACCGGACGGACCGGCGCAGGGTGATGCTCGTGGGCGACATGGCCGCCGGCGCCACCCAGGCCGGGCTGCTCGTCCTGCTCCTCACCGGCCAGCTGCGGTCGTGGGAGGTGTACGTCCTGCTCGGCGTGCTCTCCGTCGCGCTGACCTTCCAGCGCCTCGCGTACGCCTCGGCCGTGCCGCAGCTCGTGCCCAAGCGTTACCTGGGCCACGCCAACGGCATCGTCCAGCTCGCCTTCGGCACGGCCCAGTTCGTCGTGCCGCTGGCCGCCGTCGCCCTGATGGCGGCGATCGGACTGCGCGGCATCCTCGTCATCGACGTGATCAGTTACGCCGTGGCCATCGGGATCCTGCTCGTGGTGCGGTTCCCGCGCACGCTGCCCTGGACCCGGCGCGAGTCCCTCGGCGCGGAGATCCGCAACGGCTTCGCCCATGCCTGGCGGCACCGAGGCTTCCGCTCGATGCTCCTGTGGTTCGCCGGGCTCAACGTCTTCCTCTCGCCGCTCTTCCTCCTCACCACCCCGCTGGTCCTCGCCTTCGACGACCTCGGCGGAGCGGCCCGGGTCGCGGTCGCGGGCGGCGCCGGCGCGCTCCTCGGCGGAGTGGCCATGGGCTTCTGGGGCGGGCCGCGCCGCCACCGGCTGCGCGGCATGCTCGCCCTCGCCGGACTCCTCGCCCTGGCGGGCGCCGTCACGGGGCTGCGCGCGAACCTGTGGGTGGTCGCCCTCGGGGCCTTCGGCATGTCCTTCGCCCTCGCCCTCGTCAACGGCATCTACGCGACGATCGTCCAGACGAAGGTCGCGCAGCGGTTCCACGGGCGGGTGTTCGCCCTCAACACGCTGGTCGCCTGGTCCACGATTCCCCTGGGCCACGGTGTCGTCGCCCCGCTCGGCTCCGGCTTCTTCGGGCCGCTGATGGAGCCCGGGGGCGCCCTCGCCCCGATATTCGGGCCGCTCATCGGCACCGGCCCCGGCCGGGGCATCGCCCTGATGTACGTGCTGTTCGGCCTGGCGATGGCGGGCCTGGTCGTCCTCGGCCTGCGGCTGCCGTCGCTGGCCCGCTTCGACCGCGACGTCCCCGACGCGGAGCCGGACGACCTGGTCGGCCTGCGGGAGCGGGCCCGCGCGGCGGCGGACCGCCGGGCGAAGACGAACGCCGCGGACACGGACCCCGGGGCCCGCCGCGCGGAGACGAGCGCCGCCGACCGCCGGCCGAAGGCGGGCGCCCTGTGACCCGCCGTCGCCCCGGGCCCGGCGGCCCCTCCGCGGGCCCCGCCCCTGCCCCGCCCGCCTCCCTGCCGGTGCTGCTCGCCCACCGGGCCGCCGCCCACGGGGACCGCACGGCGATCGTCAACGGACCGGCGCGCCTGGACTTCGCCGGCTGGCAGGATCGCAGCGGTGCCCTGGCCGCCGCCCTGCGCGCGGCCGGGCTCGCCGCCGGGGACCGGGTGGGGCTGTGGTTCGGCACGGACCGGTGGACGGAGTACGCGGTGGCGTTCCTCGCCGTCCTGCGGGCCGGCGGCGTCGCCGTCCCCCTCTCCGACCGGATGCCGCCCGCCGGCCTGGGGCACGCCCTGACGGACTCGGGGGCCCGCCTCCTCGTGCACGCGGGCCCCGGACTGCCCGCCGGTACGCCGCCGGGCGTGCGCGGGCTCACCGAGGACGACGCGGCCGGGCACCCCGCCGACCCGCGCCTGCCCGACCCCGACCCGGCGGCCCCGGCCCAGATCCTGTACACCTCCGGCACCACCGGAACGCCCAAGGGCGTGGTGGCCGCGCACGCCAACCTGGCCCACGGCTGCACGCGCGACGAGCGGCGCCGGCCGCTTCGCCACTCCCGCACCTTCCTGCACGCCTTCCCCGTGGGCAGCAACGCCGGCCAGACCATGCTCGTCAACGCGCTCGACGCGCACGCGACCTGCGTCACCGCACCGCAGTTCACCCCGGCGCGGTTCCTCCGGGCGATCGCCGAGCACGGCGTCGGCAGCGTCTTCGTGGTGCCCGCCATGGCGATCGAACTCCTCGGCTCACCGGCGCTGGCGGCCGCCGCCGAGGCCGGTGCCCTCGGCACCGTCCGCCTCGTCGGCTCGACGGCCGCCGCCCTGCCCCAGCAGGTGGCGCTCGGGCTCAGCCGCGCGTTCGCCCCGGCCCAGATCGTCAACTACTACACCTCGACGGAGGCCGCCCCCGCGCAGATCACCCTGCTCTTCGACCCGGCCCGGCCGTGGTCGCCCGGCCGGCCCGCCTCGCTGGCCGACCTGCGCGTCACCGACGGGGCGGGACGCCCGCTGCCGACCGGCGAGCCCGGCGAGCTGTGGCTCCGCTCGCCCGGCGCCCCGCGCGCCTACCTGGGGGACGGCGGCGACGGGGTGTTCCACGGCGGCTGGACCCGGATGGGCGACCTCGGCCGCGTCGACGAGGACGGCTTCCTGCACCTCCTCGACCGCGAACGGGACGTCGTCAAGTCCGGCGCCCACAAGGTCTCCACCCTCCAGGTCGAGAACGCGCTGCACGCCCACCCGGACGTCGCCGACGCCGCGGCGGTCGGCGTCCCGCACCCCGTCCTGGGGAGCGTCGTGGCCGCCGCCGTCGTCCCGCGCGGCACGGACCCCGTGGGCAGCGGCGGCGACCGCGACGGCCTGACCGCGACCGCCCTGCGGGCCTTCCTGCTCGACCTCCTCTCCGCCCACGAACTCCCCGCGACCGTCCTGTTCCTCGACGCGCTGCCCCGCAACGAGGGCGGCAAGGTCCTCAAGCGGGAGCTGCGCCGGATCCTCACCCACGACCCCCGCGAGGCCACCCCATGACCCAGCTCAGCCCGGCCCAGCACGGCATCTGGCTCACCGAGCGCACCCGCGACACCGGCGCCGCCTACCACCTGGCCGTCGCCCTCGACCTCGCCGGCCCGCTCGACACCGAGGCCCTCGACCGCGCCTGCCGGACGGTGACCGCCCACCACCCGGCGCTCACGACCCGTCCGGGACCGGACGGCTCCGTCCGCCGCTGCGAGGTCCCCGCCCCCCGCCGCGCCCCCTGCCTCCCCGACGAACTGGAAGCCGCCCTGGCACGGGAACGCGCGGCCCCGTTCGACGCCGGCACCGGACCCCTCTGCCGCTTCACCCTGTTCCGTACCGGCCCCGAGCGCCACGTCCTCCTGGCCGTCGCCCACCACCTCGTCCTCGACGGCGAGTCCAAGGACCGGCTCGTCGCCGACCTCGCCGCCGCCTACCGGGGCGAGCCCCTGCCGCCCGCCGCCGGAACCCCGGCGGACCCGCCCGCGCCGGAGGCCCTCGCCGCCGCCCGCGCGTACTGGGAGGAGCGCGGGTACGCGCCGGACGCGCCCGTCCTGCCCGGCCTGGTGCCGCCCGCGGACGGCGGTCTGGTGGCCGCGCCCGGCGCCGAGGTGCCGTTCCGGCTCGACGCCGAGCGCTGCGCCGCACTCGCCCGGGCCGCCGGGAAGCTCGGCGTCACCCGCTTCGAACTCCTCCTCTCCGCCTGGCACGCGCTCCTCGTCCGGTACGGGGACCCCGCACCCTTCACGGCGATCGAGCTGTCCCTGCGCACGCCCGGCGCACCGGTGGGCGTCGGACTCGCCGTCAACGAACTGCCCGTGCGGGTCAGGCCCGCCGACGACCGGCACCCCGGGCGCCTTCCGTTCGAGGACTGGGCGCGCGCGGTGCGGGGCGAGCTGCGCACGCTGTACCCGCACCGGGCCGTCCCCCTGGGGCAGGCGGTCCCCGGCCTCGGTCCCCGGACGGCGCTCACCCCGCTGTCGGTCAGCTACCGGCGCCGCCCCGCCGCGCCCGCGCCCGACTTCGGGGACGTGACCGCCCGGGTGCGCTGGATCGGCTTCCCCGGCGCGGTCCGCAACCTCCTCCACCTCCAGCTCGTGGACAGCGGGGACGAGATCCACGGCAGCGCGCAGTTCCGGACCGCGCCGCCCTTCGGCCCCACGCCCGGGGCGGACGGTGAACCGACCGCGGACCTTCCCGGCCCGCAGGCCCCGGCCACGGACGGCGGACCGGCCACGGACCTCTCCGGCCCGCAGACCGAGACCACGGACGGCGGACCGACCGCGGACCTCTCCGGCCCGCAGGCCCCGGCCGGTGCCGGGTGCCTCACCGCCGACACCGTCCACCGGATCGTCGGCCACTGGACGCGCCTCCTCGACGCGGCCCTCGCCGACCCCACGACCCCCCTCGGGGAACTGCCGCTGCTCGACGCGGACGAGCTGCGCGACCAGCTCGCCGCCCCCGCCCCGCGCCCGGAACTCGCCGCCCGCACGGTCCCCGCGCTGCTCGCCGCCCGGGCGGAGGAACACCCCGACGCGGTCGCCGTCGTCGCGGACGGCGGCCACCTCACGTACGCCGAACTGACCCACCGGGTCGCGCACGCCGCGGCGGCGCTCGCCCGGCACGGCGCCGGACCGGGCACCCTCGTCGGCATCGCGCTGCCACGCGGCCTCGACCAGCTCGTCGCCGTCCTCGGCACGCTGGCCGCCGGCGCCGCCCACCTGCCGCTCGACCCCGCCTATCCGGCGGAGCGGCTGGCCTTCGTCCGCGAGGACGCCGCCCTCGCCCTGCGCGTCACCCACACTCCCGAGGCCGCCGGCGACCTCACCCCCGCGGACCTCGCCCCGACGCCGGGCGCCGCCCCGCCGCCCCTCCCGCTCCCCGACCCGTCCCTCCCCGCGTACGTCCTCTACACCTCGGGCTCCACCGGCCTCCCCAAGGGCGTCGAGGTGCCGCACTCCGCCCTCGCGAACGTCCTCGGGAGCCTCGCCGAGCACCTCGGCTCGCGCCCGGAGGACCGCTGGCTGGGGCTGACCTCGCTGTCGTTCGACATCTCCGCCGTCGAGCTGCTGCTGCCCCTGACGACCGGCGGGCGCGTCGTCCTCGCCCCCGAGGGCGCCCACCGCGACGGGCCCGCGCTGCTCGGCCTGATCCGCCGCGAGGGCGTCACCCACGTGCAGGCGACGCCGAGCGGCTGGCGGCTGCTCCTCGACGCCGGCCTCGACGGAACCGCCCCCGTCCCGACCGCGCTCACCGGGGGAGAGGCCCTGCCCGCGCCGCTCGCCGCCCGGCTGACGGCCGCGGCCACCCGGCTCGTCAACGTCTACGGCCCCACCGAGACCACCATCTGGTCCACGCTCGCCGAGCCCGCCCTCACCGCCGGGGGCTCCGTCTCCCTCGGCTCCCCGCTCGCCAACACCCGCGTCCACGTGCTCGATCCCGACGCGAGACCGGTGCCGTACGGGATCGCCGGCGAGCTGTACCTGGCCGGCGCCGGCGTCGCCCACGGCTACCGGGGACGGCCCGGGCTCACCGCCACCCGCTTCCTGCCCGACCCGTACGGGCCTCCCGGCAGCCGCATGTACCGCACCGGCGACCTGGTCCGGCGCGCCGCCGACGGAGCCCTGGAGTTCCTCGGCCGCTCGGACCACCAGGTCAAGCTGCGGGGCCACCGGATCGAACTGGGCGAGATCGAGGCCCGGCTGGCCCGGCACCCCGCCGTCGCCCAGGCGGCCGCGGCCCTGCACGGCCCGGAGGGCGACCGCCGCCTCACCGCCTACGTCGTCCCCTCCGGCACGGCCCCGCACCCCGACGCGCTGCGTGCCTTCCTCGCCGGCTCCCTGCCCGCGGCCGTGCTCCCGGGGACGTACGTCGTCCTGGACGCCTTCCCGCTGACGCCCAACGGCAAGCTGGACCGCGCCGCCCTGCCGGAGCCGCAGGCCGTCCGCCCCGAGCCGGCCGCCGCACCGCCGTCGGACGAGGCGCTCGACCCGGTCGGCGCCGCCGTGCTGGCCATCTGGCGCGAGGTCCTTGAACTCGACGACCTCACACCGGACGAGGACCTCTTCGACCTGGGCGGTCACTCCCTGACCATCACGGCCATCGCCGCCCGGATCCACGAGCGCCTCGGCGCCGTCGTCCCGCTGGACGTCTTCTTCGACACACCCACCGCACGCGACGTCGCCGCCGTCGTCCGTGCCCTGCGCGAGGAGCAGCCATGAGCAACGAGACCCGTTACGCCGTCGTCGTCAACGACGAGGAGCAGCACGCCGTCTGGCCCGAGGGCGCCCCGCTGCCCGACGGCTGGCGGCCCGAGGGCTTCGCCGGCACCGAGGAGGAGTGCGTCGCCCACGTCGACCGCGTCTGGTCCGACATCCGCCCGCTCAGCCTGCGCCGGCGCCTGGCCGCCGAGCGCTCCGGCGGCCGGACGGAGACCCGATGAGCACCCCGGAGCACCCGCGGGGCCTGCCGCCCGGCGCGCCGGCGCCGGACACGGGGCCGTCGGACGCGCTCTCGTCGCCGTCCGCCCCCGTGCCGCCCGCCACCCCGCCGTCCGACGCCCCGCCGCCGTCCGCCGTCCCCTCCGACGGCACGGAGGCGCTCCGTCCGCAGGTGGCCGCGCTCGTGTCCCGGTCCACCGACGGGCTGATCGGCGTACGGGAACTGCTCGACTCCACCGAGCCGCTCGCCGCCCTCGGCGTCAGCTCGCTCTCCCTGCTGCGCCTGGTCGACGCCGTGGAGGAGACGTACGGCGTCCTCGTCGACCTCGGGGACCGGACCCTGTACACCGAGAGCCTGCACGGCCTCACGGAGCGCCTGGTCCGGCTCGGCGCGGAGGCCACGCCATGAGCACCTCCGCCACCGGCACCGCCCCGGAGCGGCAGGCCCCGCCGGGGGCCGGCCGGCTCCCCGACGAGGTCCTGGACGTCCCCTTCGCCGGCGGCCGGTCGGGCGACGCCCCCCTCACCTGGGGGCAGCGCGCCATCTGGCACGCGATCGGCCGGACCGCCCCCAACGACCACTACTTCAACCTCGGCAGGATCCTGCCCCTCGCCGACCGGGGCGCCCCCGTGGACACCGCCCGCCTCGCCACGGCCCTCTCCGCGCTGCTGCTGCGCCACGAGGCGCTGCGCACCCGGGTGGTGGCCGAGGACGGCGAGCCGGCGCAACGGCTCCACGCCGAGGGACGGGCCCGGCTCGTCGTGCGGGACGAGCCCGACCGGGACCGGGCCGGGGAGACGGCCGCGGCACTCCTGGCAGAGCTGTCCGGGCACCGGTTCGACTACGCGCAGGAGTGGCCGGTCCGGCTGGGCGCGGTGTGCAGCGGCGGCCGGATCACCCACGCGGTGCTCGCCCTGTGCCACCTCGCCGCCGACGGACACGCCGCGGAGGTCCTGGTACGGGACCTGCGGCTGCTGGTCCGGCGCGGGGCGGCCGGGCCGGCCTGTCCGCAGACCCCGCTGGACCTCGCCCGGCACCAGCACGGCCCGGCCGGACGCCGGGCGAGCGACGCGGCGCTCGCGCACTGGGAGCGCGGGCTCGCGCAGGCGCCGCCGACGATGTTCGCGGAGCCGGTGGCGGAGCCGCTCCGGCCGCGCTTCTGGACGGGCCGGCTCGTCTCGGCGGCCCTGCCGCGCGCCGTGGACGCGGTGGCGGTCGCCCACGGGGTGAGCGGCTCCACGGTGCTGCTGACCGCCGCCGCGGCGCTGGTCGCCGCCGGCCAGGGCCACCGGGCCGCGGCGGTGATGCCGATCGCGGGCAACCGGGCGGCGGAGCGGCGGCGCACCCTGGTCAGCACCCTGTCGCAGGACGCGCTGTTCGTCCTGCCGCTGCCGGACGACCCGGCCGGCGACGCGGTCTTCACGGACCTGCTTGCCGAGGCGTGGCCCGCCGCGCTGGCCGGCTACCGGGCCGCCGCCTACGACCCGGTCGGCTGGGACGCCCTCCTCGAACGGGCGGCCCGCGACCGGGGCGCCGAGGTCCATCCGTACTGCTGCTTCAACGACATGCGCCTGGTGGACCGGGCCGTGACCACCGGCCCGCCGCCCGCGCCCGCGGAGCTGGCGGAGCTGCGCCGCCGCACCGTCCTCGACTTCCCGGCGACGCAGGAGCGGGTGGCCTGCCGCTACTGCCTCCACCTGACCGGCGACGCGGCCGCGCTGACCGTCACCCTCACCGCCGACACCACCTACCTGCCGCCTGAGACGATCCACGCCCACCTGCGGGGCATCGAGGAGGTCGTCGTCGCCTCCGCCGCCGGCACGCCGCCGCGGCTCTCCCGGCTGGCCGGGCTCCTCACGGCACCGGAGGTCCGCCGGTGAACGGCGGGCGGGTGCCCCGGCCGCTCGCCCACGCCGACACCACGTCCTGCGCGCAGGGCGGACGGATGCGGTTCCACGTGGCGGCGGGAGACGGGGGCCGGTTCCGGGGCCGGGTGGTCGTCACGGACGTGGTGGGGGAGCGGGTCGTCGCCGAGGCCGCCGTCACGGGGCGGGGCTGGACCCTCGACGTCCCGGAGGCGTGGCCGAGCTCGCTGTACCGGGCGTCCTTCCACGACGCCCGCCCCGAGACGCCCGCGCCGGAGCGGGACGCGGAGCACGAGGTGTGGTTCGCCGTACGGGCCGCGCGGCCCGGCGGCTCCTCCTCCGTCCTCGTCTCCGTCCCCTTCCCGACCTGGCGGGCGTACCACCGGGCGGGCGAGCCCGGCCGGAGCATCTACTACGCGGAACAGCCCACCCGCGCGGCACGGGTGCCCCTCGCCGCACCGGGCGGCGGACCGCCGCCGGAACGGTGGGAGGAGCCGCTGCTGCGCTGGCTGCACCGGACCGGCCGCCCCGTCGAGTACTGCTCCGGATTCGACCTGCACGAAGGCGCCGGGCTCCTCGCGCCCTACCGGCTCCTGGTCGTGAACGGGCACGACGAGTACTGGACGGCGGAGATGCGGGACTGCGTCGAGGGGTTCGTGCGGCGCGGCGGGAACCTCGCCGTCTTCGCCGGCAACACCGCCTGGTGGCAGATCCGGCTGGAGGACGGGGGCCGCACCATGGTCTGCCACCGCGACGCCGCCGCCGATCCCCTCACGGCCACGGACCCGGCGCGGGCCACCGTCGAGTGGTCCAGCTCCCCGGTCGACCGGCCGGAGAACACGATGACCGGCGTCAGCTTCCGGCAGGGCGCCGGAGCGTGGGGCGACGGCATGGCGCTCATCGGCCGCGAGGCGTACACGGTCCGCTTCGCCGGCCACTGGGCCTTCGAGGGCACCGGCCTGCGCGACGGGGACGCCTTCGCGCGCGGGGCGCTCGGGTACGAGACGGACGCGGCCGAACTGGACTGGTCGGCCGGGGTGCCGCGGGCCACCGGCCGCGACGGGACGCCCCGGTCGTTCGCCGTGCTCGCCACCGCCGACCTGCGGCACTGGCGGGCGTACGGGCAGGGCGGCTGGGCGACCATGGGCGTCTTCCGCGCCGGCGCGGGCACCGTCTTCAACGCCGCCACCATCAACTGGGGCCGCGCCCTGCACGACCCCGCGGTCGACCGCGTCACCCGCAACGTCCTCGACCGGCTCTCGGGCGCAGTCCCGGCCCCGCCCTGGCACACCGTCGGCCCCGCGCCCCGGCTGCGGGCGCTCGCCGCCTGCGAGGGACTGCTCTTCGCCGTGGCCGAGGACGGCCGGACGCTGCTCCACCGCGAGCCGTCCGAGCAGAACCTCCCGTGGACCCCGTGCCCGCCCGCCGTCGGCCCCCCGGCACCCGAACTGCGCTGCCTGACCGCACCGCGCGAGGCCTCCCACCCGATGCCGCTGGCCCTGCTCGCGGTCACCGCCGACGACCGGCTGGTGCACCGGGCCCCGGTGCCGGGCCCCGCACCGTGGCTCCCGGCGGGGCGCGTCCCGGAGGGGACGACGGCCCTGGCGATGTGCGACAACACCCTCTTCGCGGTGACGCCGCACGACGACGCCCTCCACGGCCGCCCGGCCGGCGACTTCGACGCCCCGTGGCGCCGCCTGGGCCCGGCGGGCAAGGCGTCTACGCTGACCGTCCTCGGCGCCCGGCTCCACGCCCTGGGCCCCGACGGCCTCCTCACCCGCCCACCCGTCCTCGACGGCACCCCGTTCGAGCCCGCCGCGCCCCCGCTCTCCTTCCCGCCGGCCCGGGCCCTCGCGGCGTACGCGGGCCGCCTGCTGGCGGCCACCGAGGACGACCGGCTGATCAGCCACCCGGGGATCTGAGAACGGGCCGGGCGCGGTGCCGGCCCCCGGACGGCCTCGCCGGACGGGGCCGCCGCCGTGCCCTACTGCTCCAGCTTGGTGTCCCGGCCGACCTTCTCCCAGGCGGCGAGGTCGCCGCGCACCTGCTCCAGGTGGGCGTGGATCGTGTCGATGGAGTCGTCGCCGAGAGCGAGCCGCAGCGGCTTCTCGTCCGCGTTCAGGGCGGCCAGGACCGCCGCCGCGGCCTTCGCCGGGTCGCCGGCCTGGCCGCCGTCGCCGCCCTCCACGTAGGCGCGGGTGGCGCCGACCGTGTCCGCGTAGTCGGCGATCGTGTCCGGGCTGAGGCTGCCGTTGCCGAACAGGCTGGTGCGGAAGGCGCCCGGCTCGACGATCAGCACGTGGATGCCGAGCGGGTTGACCTCGGCTGCCAGCGCCTCCGACATGCCCTCCAGGGCGAACTTCGTCGCGCTGTACGCGCCGAAGCCGGCCATCGACATCTGTCCGCCGACACTGCTGAGCTGCACGATCGCCCCGGAGCGGCGCGCGCGCATGTACGGCAGGACGGCGCGGGTCAGGGCGGCGGGGCCGAAGACGTGCACGTCGAAGAGCGAACGCAGCTCGGCGTCGCCGGTCTCCTCGACCGAACCGACGTGGGTGCGGCCCGCGTTGTTGACCAGGACGTCGATGCGGCCGTGCCGCTCGGCGACCTCGCGCACCACCCGGTCGACCGCGGCGTGGTCGGTGACGTCGAGGGTGACGGCGTCGACCTGGTCGGGGTGGGCGGCGACCAGGTCGTCCAAGGCGTCCGCGCGGCGGACGCCGGCGACCACGACGTCCCCGGCGGCGACCGCGGCCTCGGTGAAGGCGCGCCCGAAGCCGCTGTTGGCGCCGGTGATCAGCCATACCTTGCTCATGACGGTGTTCCCCCTCGTGGTGTCCATCGGGACGTCTCACCCGCCGACCCCCGGCGGTGACACAACGAGCATGTCAGCAAAGGGAGTTGCCCGTCCAAGATCCTCCGTGATAGCCCATGGGCATGACCACGGACGTGCACGGGCGGGATCTGCGGTACTTCCTCGCGGTCGCGGAGGAACTGCACTTCACCCGGGCGGCGCGGAAGCTGTACGTCTCCCAGCCCGCCCTCAGCAAGCAGATCCGGGCCCTGGAGCGGCAGCTCGGCGCCCCGCTCTTCGACCGCGACCGGCAGGGCGTCCGCCTCACCGAGGTCGGCACGGCCCTGCTGCCGCACGCCCGGGCGGTGCTCGCCGCGTGGGACGAGGCGGAGGGCGCGGTGCGGGCGGCGCGGGGGGAGGCGAACGGCACCCTGGTCGTCGGGATGAGCACCAGCCCCGGCCGGGGCGGGCTGCTGCCGGCGATCCGCTCGCGCTTCACCGGGACCCGTCCGCGGGCCACCATCCGGCTGCGGCAGATCGGCTGGGAGGACCCGACGGCAGGCCTCGCCGACCGCAGCAGCGACGTGGCTTTCGTCTGGCTGCCGCTGGCCGACCCGGACCGCTTCCGCTGGGTCGTCGTCGCCACCGAACCCCGCCTCGTGGCCCTGCCGGAAGGCCACCCGCTGGCCGGCCGCGAACGGATCGACTTCGCCGAACTCCTCGACGAGCCCTTCCTCGCCCTGCCGGCCACCGGCCCCGCCCTGCGCGACCACTGGCTGGCGCTGGACGCCCGCGGCGGCCGCCCGCCGGTCATCGGGACGGAGATCGCCAGCGCCGACGAGACGTACGAGGCCCTCGTCGGCGGCCTCGGTATCTGCCTGGTCGCCACGGGCAACGCCCCCCTCCTCACCCGCGGCGGCGTCGTCACCCGCCCCGTCGACGGCATCTCGGACTCCCGCTTCGCCCTCGCCTGGCGCGCCGACGACACCCGCCCCCTGGTCCGCGACTACGCGGCCGCGGCGGCTGCCGCGGTCTCCCGCACCTGACCCGCCCGGTGACCGTGCGAGTCCAGTGGCGCCCCCGGGGTCGGCATCCCGGTAGGGGCGGTCGGGGCGGTGTTCGGCCGCGCGGCACCGCCCCGGACCCGGCCCGCTCCGGTCCCGACGGCGGACGCGGTCGTGCCCCACCCCGACGTGGTCTCCGGGCGGACGACGCACGGGCCGCATGACGCCAACCCCCTCACCACCACCGGCCGTGAACGCGCGCAGCGATCCGCGGGAAACCGCCCGGCAGGGGACTTCCCCCGAACGAGCGCGCTGTCACGGCCGACCCGCTCACCAGCCCCACGTTCCGGGTCCGCCCTTGAAAGGGCCCTCGATCTCGCGGGTGATCCACCCGCCGTAGAAGTCGCCCTCCTGGGCGGCCACCCGCTCCCCGTCGACCGCGCAGTCCACTTCGGAGGGGTAGAACGCCAGGTGGCCGCGGAGGGCCTCATAGGCGTCGAGGGGCCGCTCGTAGCTCCATGCGGCGCGGGGGACGACCATGTCGCCGACGACGACGTCCCAGTAGGACGCCGTGCCCTTCCACTCGCAGTGGGTACGGCCGGGCCGGGGGCGCAGGAACTCCGCGCGCACGTCGTGGCGGGGCAGGTAGAACGTCGGCGGGTGGCTGGTCTCCAGGACCCGCAGGCTCGCGTGCGTGTCCGCGACGAGCCGCCCGCCCACCGTCACCGTCACGTGCCGGTCGTCACCGACCAGCCGGGGCGGCCGCGGGTAGTCCCACACGCACTCCGTCGGCCGCGCACCGGGCCCGGCGGACCCTCGCGGGCCATCCGCCGTGCCGTCCGCGTCGCTCATCGGTCCCTCCTCGCCCTTCGACGAAGCCGTCCTGCCGTCTCTTCCCCCGCACACCCGCCGGCGGATGCGACGGGCCCGCCCGAGGGGGCGGACGGGTGAACGGCCGGGTGCCGGACGGCGAGGCGCATCCGGGCGCTCTCGCGACCGGTAAAAGGCATTGAAGTGCCCCAAAAGGTTCCTCGGTGCATGTCCGTTCGCGCCGGAACCGCCCCGCACGGCGGCGGCCTCGCGCGACGGACGGAACCACGGACAGAAAGGAAACAGCTGTGCGACTCAAGGACGAACTCCCCGTGGACCACCACCTCGCCACCGTGTATCGCTGGGGCGCCGCCCTCTGCGGTTGCATCCTGCTCGTGTTCGGCTGCCTCGGCTTCGCCGACGCGCTCAGCCCCTTCGACACCTCCGGCGAGCGGATCGCCGGGATGACCACCAACACCGCACTGAGCTGGATCTCGGTGCTGACGGGACTCACCCTCCTCGCCGGTGCGATCGCGGGCGGCAACACCGCCTCCACCGTGAACATGCTCGTGGGCGGCTCGTTCCTGCTCAGCGGCTTCTACCACCTGTTCGTGCTCGACCGGCCCGCCAACTTCCTCGACTTCGGCATGACCAACGTGATGTTCAGCTTCCTCATGGGCCTGTTGATCCTCACGTTCGGCATGTACGGACGGGTCTCCAGCAAGCTGTCGCACGACAACCCCTACTGGCGCAGGCGCCACCCCCGCGAGGCCGCCGCGGAGTCGCTGGCACGCCGCCGCCTCGCCGCCGCGCCCCTCCCGCCCGGAGCCGCGCGCACCACGCCCCCCACGCTCCCCGGAACCTCCGGTCCGGCCGTTCCCGAAGGGCCTTCTCACTGAACACGGCCCCGGTCGTGAGAGCCACGGGGACGGCCGGCGGCCTCGGCCCCGCGTCCCCACCGGCAGGAGCGGCTGCCGCGCAAGCCTTACGCCTGGTCGGCCCGCACGGCGCGCCCCCGAGGCACCGGCGTGGCTCCTCAGGCGTAGGGGCTGTCGGCGCCGGCGGCGGCGGGGTGTTCGGTGCGGGCGGGGCAGCAGCCGATGGGGCAGAGGTCGTGGGAGGGGCCCAGGGCGCCCAGGGCGCAGCGCTGGGGGCGGGTGCCGCGTTCGGCGGCGGCGCGTTCCAGGAGCAGGTCGCGCACGGCGGCGGCGAAGCGGGGGTCGGCGCCGACGGTGGCGGAGCGGCGGACGGGCAGGCCCAGCTCGGCGGCCTTGGCGGTGGCCTCGGTGTCGAGGTCGTAGAGGACCTCCATGTGGTCGGAGACGAAACCGATGGGCACCATGACGGCGGCGGGGGCGCCGGCCGCGCTCAGTTCCTCCAGGTGGTCGCAGATGTCCGGTTCCAGCCAGGGGATGTGCGGGGC
>NZ_JBHYPS010000019.1:0-134080 GCF_042746075.1 Streptomyces sp. NPDC058758
TTTTGGCACGCTGTTGAGTTCTCAAGGTGCGGACGCTTCCTTCGTTCCCGTTTCCGGGCCCTCCGGGCGCTTCCTTCGTTTCCGACTCTATCAGACCCTTTCGGCGTCCGATTCCCAGTCAGCGGGATATGTCTTTCCGGCCGTTGGGCCGTTCCGACGAGTGAGACTTTAGCGGATTCCCCGCCCCCGATGCGAATCGGGGGTTTGGATCCTCATTTCGCAAAAACGAACGGAAAACAGAACGGCACGAGGAATCGTGGTCGTCAGGCTTGTTGGTTCTTGCGGAATGGTCGTCCGGGGCCGACCGGAGTCGGTACTCACGTCGGACAACCCCAAGAACACTACGCATCGGGCGAGGCCGTGTCAACCCCGGAGGTCGGGCGCCCCCTGCGGGTGATCAAGGACGGAGGCTGGACACGACCTCGGCGGTGGCGGCCACGCCGTTCTGGATCGTGGGGGCCATGCTCGTGCCGGCCAGGAAGAAGCCGAGCAGGGCGCAGACGATGGCGTGGGTGACCTTGAGGCCGCCGCTGCGCAGGAAGATCACGGTCAGTACGAGGAGCAGCACCACCACGGAAACGGAAACGGCCATCGGTCTCACGTCCTTCGTCTGCCGCACCGGAATTGCGGCGTTCGGCGGACAGTGTGGCGGAATGGGCGACCCGTCCGGGGGAACGGCGGGGCGGCCATACGGGTGAGATCCCTGTGGATCATGTGCCGGAGGCGGGGAGGCAGTCCTTCCACTCCACCGTGCGGTCGCACCAGCGGTTCAGGAGGACGCGGTCGTGGCCGACCGCGAGGAGGCCGGCGCCGGTCTCCCTGCGGTAGGACTCGACGGCGGCGACGAGGGCGGCCGTGGTGGAGGCGTCGAGCATCGCGGTCATCTCGTCGCAGACGAGCCAGCGGGGCCTCAGGCTGAGCGCGCGGGCGAGGCAGGCGCGCTGGAGCTGTCCGTCGCTGACCGCGTGGGGGCGGCGGGTCAGGAGTTCCGGGGTGAGGCCGACGGCGGGGGCGAGCTCGGCGACGCGGGCGGCCGCCTCGGCCTTGCGGCCGGTGGCGCGCAGGGGCTCGGCGATGAGGTCGGCCAGGGAGAGCCGGGGGTCGGCGGCGGTGCGGGGCTGCTGGAAGACGACGCCGACGGCGGTGCGCTGCTCGCGGGGGGCGCGGTGGCGCCAGGCGGTGACCTCGGTGCCGTCGAGGACGAGGCGGCCGGCGTCGGGACGGTGGAGGAGGGCGGCGACCCGGGCGAGGGTGGACTTGCCGCAGCCGCTGGGGCCGAGGAGGCCGACGGACTCGCCGGGGGCCAGGGTGAGGGAGGCGCCGCGGAAGACCGGCTTGCGGGGTTCGTAGCCGGCGGTGACGGAGTCGAGTTCAAGCACGGGGCCGCTCCGGGTGGTGGCAGGCCACGCCGGCGCGGAGGGCCGGGACGGTGGCGCAGAGGTCGGTGGCGCGGGGGCAGCGGGCGGCGAAGGCGCAGCCCTCGGGAAGGTCGGAGAGTTCCGGGGGCATGCCGGGGACGGGGGTGAAGGCGCGGTCGGGGAGGGCGTCGAGGAGACCGCGGGCGTAGGGGTGGGCGGGCCCGGTGGTGCCGAAGAAGCGGTGGGCGGGGGCGATCTCCACGATCCGGCCGGCGTACATGACGGCCACCCGGTCGGCGATGCGGGCGGCGGCGGTCAGGTCGTGGGTGATGAGGAGCAGGCCGCGGCCGTCGTCGGCGTGGCGCCGCAGTTCGTCGGCGGTGCGCTCGACGAGGTCGCGGTCGAGGCCGGTGGTGGGTTCGTCGGCGAGGAGCAGCGGGGCGTCGCCGATGAGGGCGAGGGCGGTGGCGGCGCGCTGGGCGAGGCCGCCGGAGAGTTCGTGCGGGTGGGCGTCGAGGTGGGTGGCGGGGAAGGCGGCGCGGTCGGCGGCGTCCTCGGCGGCCTTGCGGCGCCCGGCGCGCGGGGTGCGGGTGAGGGCGCGGACGGTCTCCTCCAGGTGCGCCCGTACGGTGCGGACCGGGGTGAGGTGGGCGGCGGGGCTCTGGGGGACGAGGCCGACGCGGCGGCCGCGGACGGAGCGGGCGAGGGTCTTCTCGTCGGCCGCGAGGAGGTCGGTGCCGTCGAGCAGGGCCGTACCGCTGGTCTCGGCGTTGCCGGGGAGGAGGCCGAGGAGGGCGGAGGCGAGGACCGATTTGCCGCAGCCGGACTCGCCGACGAGGGCGAGGCACTCCCCCGGCGCCAGGTCGAAGTCGGCGTCGGTGACGGCGGCGACGGTCCGCCCGCCGCGCAGCCGGAACCGGACGGTGAGGCCGCGGACGCTGAGGAGGGCGTCCTCGGCGCGTTCGGCGGTGACGGCGTCGAGGGCGCGCGCGAGGCGGGCGTTCACAGCATCAGCTCCGATCGGCGGCGGGGGTTGAGGCGGTCGCGCCAGACGCCGGCGAGGCCGGCGAGGGCGAGGGTGGGGACGATGAGGAAGAGGCCGGGGAAGAGGGTGGGCCACCAGGCGCCGGAGAGGAGGGAGGAGCGGGCGGACTGGACGAGGTTGCCGAGGCTGGCCTGGTGGCTGGGGAGGCCGAGGCCGAGGAAGGAGAGGGCGGACTCGTGCCACATGGCGTGCGGGACCATCAGGACGGCCGCGAGGCCGGCCTGCGGGAGGACGGCGGGGAGCAGGTGGCGGGTGGCCACGCGGCGGCGGGAGGCGCCGCCGGAGATCGCGGCCTCGATGTGGGGGCGGGTGCGCAGCGAGAGGACTTCGGAGCGGACGATGCGGGCGGTGGAGAGCCAGTGGGTGACGGCGACGGAGGCGATGACGGGCCAGACGCCGGGGCGGAAGAGGGCGACGACGAAGATGCCGAGGAGGAGGTGGGGGACGGAGGAGAAGGCGTCGACGAGGCGCATGAGGGTGCGGTCGGTCCAGCCGCCGAGGGCGCCCGCGGCGGCGCCGACGGCGGTGCCGAGGACGGTGGCGACGAGGGCGGCGACGAGGCCGACGAGGAGCGAGACCCGCAGGCCGTAGACACAGCGCAGGAGGAGGTCGCGGCCGACGTCGTCGGTGCCGAAGGGGTGGTCCCAGGAGGGCGGGAGGAGCTTCTGGGAGAGGTCGACGGCCTGTTCGTCGAGCTGGACGAGCGGGGGGACGAGGAGGACGGCGAGGACGACGGCGCCGACGACGAGCGCGGAGGTCCACAGGCGGAGGCGGTGGGTGCGGGGGTCAGCCATCGAAGCCCACCCTCGGGTCGGCGAGTCCGTAGAGGAGGTCGGAGAGGAGGTTGCCGAGGAGGACGGCCGCGGTGGCGAGCACGGTGAGTGCGGCGAGCAGCGGGAAGTCGACGGCGGTGGCGGCCTGGACGGTGGCGGCGGCGATGCCGGGCCAGCTGAAGACGGTCTCCACGAGGAGGGCTCCGGTGATGAGCTCGGGGACGCGGGAGCCGATGAGGGTGAGCATCGGGAGCATGCCGGAGCGCAGGGCGTGGCCGGTGAGGACGGTGCGTTCGGCGAGGCCGCGGGCGCGGGCGCCGCGGACCGGGTCCTCGTCGAGGGCGTCGCCGACGCCCTGGCGGACGTACAGGAAGAACCAGGGGAGCTGGGAGACGCCGAGGACGAGGGCGGGGAGGACCAGGTGGCGGGCGACCTGGTCGGGGGTGACGGTGTCGCTGGCGGTGTCGGTGAGGCCGCCGGCGGGCAGGGCGCCGAGTTCGAGGGCGAAGAACCAGATGGCGAGGAGGCCGAGCCAGAAGGCGGGGGCGGCTTCCAGGGTGTAGGCGAGGGCGCTGGCGCTCCGGTCGAGGAGGCCGCCGCGGCGGCGGCCGGCGAGGACGCCGAGGAGGGTGCCGAGGGCGATCGCGACGAGGAAGGCGGTGACGGCGAGGAGGACGGACCAGCCGAGGCGTTCGGTGATGACGTCGGCGACGGGGCGGCGCATGACGGCGGAGTCGCCGAGGTCGCCGGTGGCGGCCGAGGCGAGCCAGTCCCACCAGCGGGTGAGGAGGGGCCGGTCGACGCCGAGGTTGTGGCGGAGCTGGTCGAGGTTCTCCTGGGAGGCGGTGAGGCCGGCGGTGCCGGCGTACGCCTTGACGGGATCGAAGGGGGAGGCTTCGGCGACCGCGAAGACGGCGAGGGTGACGCCGAGGAGGACGGGGACGGCGGCGAGGGCGCGCCGTCCCGTCATCCGGGCCATGGCCCCCCAGGGGAGGCGGCGGCTCACTTCTTCGTGTCCCCGGTGTTCTTCTTGGGCTGCCAGGTCTCGACGTTCCACCAGGGGCCGGCGGCGAGGCCGTGGTCGTGGGGTTCGACCTGGGTGCTCAGGCCGTCCCAGGAGTCGTTCACGACGTAGAGGTGGTCGATGTGGGTGAGGAAGGTGTAGCCGGGGTCCTTGGCGAGTTCGCGCTGGACGGTGTCGTACGCGGCCTTGCGCTCGGCCGTGTCGTTCGTGCGGCGGGCGTCCTCCAGGGCGCGGTCGACGGTCTCGTTGTCGTACCAGGCCATGTTGTTGAAGCCGTCGCCGGCGAGGGTGGACTTGAGCAGGAGGTACTGGTCGAAGTCGGGGTCGCCGGGGGAGCCGCCGCCGGCGAGGACGGCGTCGGTCTTCATGCGGGGTTCGATGACCTCCCAGGTGCCGGCCTGGGTCTTGATCTCGATGCCGGCCTTGCGGGCGTCGGAGGCGTAGGCGAGGGCGTGGTCCTGGCGGAGCTTGTCGCCGGAGAGGTACCAGAGGGGGAAGGAGGCGCGGACGCCGTTCTTGGCGCGGACGCCGTCGGGGCCGGGCTTCCAGCCGGCCTCGTCGAGGATCTTCTGGGCGCCGGCGAGGTCGTGGCGGCGTTCGGTGCCCTTCGCGAACCAGGGGCTGTCGGTGGGGACGGGGCCGTAGGCGGGCTTGCCGGCGCCTTCGAGGATCTTGTCGACCATGGCCTGGCGGTCGACGGCGATGTCGAGGGCGCGGCGGACGGCGGTGTCGCCGGTGACGGGGTGGTGGGTGGGGAGGGTGACGGTGCGGTAGTCGTAGGTCTTGGCGGTGTAGGTCCGCTTGGCCTTGTCGTCGGCGAAGCCGGCGGCGAGGTTGGGCGGGAGGATGGCGCCGTCGAGGTCGCCGGCGCGCAGGCGGGTGGCGCGGACGTCGTCGTCCTTGATGATCGCCATGGTGAACCTCTTCACCGCGGGGGCGCCGTTCCAGTACTTCGGGTTGGCCTTGAAGGTCAGCTTCTCGCCCTTGGACCAGCCGGTGAGGACGTAGGGGCCGGTGCCTATGGGGTGGGTGGTGAAGGCGCCGGTGTTGACGTCCTGCTTCGCGGCGACGTGTTCGGGGGCGATGGCGTGGACGGTGCGCTCGGCGAAGGGGGCGTAGGGGTACTTGAGGCGGAAGACCACGGTGTCGTCGCCGACGGCCTCGACGCTCTTGAGGGCGTCGAGTTCGGTGCGGGACGGGTTGTTGGTCTTCGGGTCGAGGATCGTCTCGTAGGTGAAGACGACGTCCTCGGCGGTGAAGGGCGCGCCGTCGCTGAAGGTGACGCCGGAGCGGAGGGTGTACGTGTAGGTGAGTCCGCCGTCGCTGACGCTCGGGAGCTTCGCGGCGAGGGCCGGCTTCAGCTTCATGTCGGCGTCGAAGGCGAGGAGGCCGTCGAAGATCTTGGAGTTGCCGTCCTTGCCGTAGCCGAGGAGGGGGCTGAGGGTGTCGGGTTCGTAGGCGATGCCGACGACCGCGGAGTCCTTGGGGCCGCCGGAGCCGGCGGTGTCGGCGCCGGGGTTCGTGCAGGCCGCGGTCGCGAGGGCGAGCGCCCCCGTGGCGAGCGCGGCGGTCGCGCGGCGGGCGGTTCGGGCGGCCATCGGGTCCACACCCCTTTTTGAAGATCAACTGCTATTGCGAACAGCATGCAATTAAACAGCATGGGTGCGGAGGGGCTTCCGACGGGGTAGTCCGCTCCGGACATCCACGAGACCGGGAGTGACGATGGGCGAGACGCACGAGGAGAACGGCCCCGCCGTGCTGGGGGCCGCCGAACTCTTCGACGGGGTGGGGCTCGACTACGAGCGGGCCTTCGGCCGGCTGCCGGCGCAGCTCGCGGCGGTCGACTGGCTGACCGCGCGGCTCCCTCCCGGCTCCCGGGTGCTGGACGCGGGCAGCGGTACGGGGCGGCCGGTCGCCGAACTGCTCGTCGCCGCGGGCCACCGGGTGACCGGGGTCGACGTCTCCGCGACGATGGTGGAGCTGGCCCGGGCGCAGGTGCCGGAGGCCCGCTTCGAGCAGGGCGACCTGCGCGAGCACACCCCGCCGGAGGGGGGCTACCACGCCGTCTGCGCCTTCTTCCCGCTGCTGATGATGGACCGGAGGGAGCAGGTCGGGGCGCTGCGGCGGATGGCGTCCTGGCTGGCGCCCGGCGGGCTGCTGGTGTCGGCGACGGTCCCCGCCGACGTCGAGGGGCTGGAGATCACCTGGATGGGGCGCAGGGCCCGGGTCTCCAGCTTCTCCGCCGAGGCGTACCTGGGGCTGCTGCGGGAGGAGTGCGGTCTGGAGGTGCTCCGTGCCGAGCTGTCGGTCTTCCGGCCCGAGGTGGCGGGCGGCGAGCCCGAGGACCACCTGTTCGTCTACGCCCGCCGGGCCGGCGAGGACGGCTGACCCGGCCGGGCACCGTCCCGGCCGGGTCGTGCGGAGCGGGTCAGGCCGGGGCCGGGAGGTCCGCCAGGGCGGCGATCACGTCCTGGTGGTGGCCGGCCGAGCCGAGGGCGAGCTGGTCGGCCTTGGCCCGCTTGAGCGCGAGGTGGGCCGGGTGCTCCCAGGTCATGCCGATCCCGCCGTGCAGCTGGACGCACTCCTCGGCCGCGCGGACGGCCACCCCGGAGCAGTACGCCTGCGCCACGGCCACCGTCAGTTCGGCGTCGGGCGCCGCGGTGGCGAGGGCGTCGGCTGCGGCCCGGGCCGCGGCCCGGGCTCCGACGAGGTCCAGCCACAGCTGGGCCATCCGGTGCTTGAGCGCCTGGAAGGAGCCGACCGGCCGGTTGAACTGGTACCGCTCCCTGGTGTGCCGGACGGTCTCCTCCAGGCACCACTCGGCGAGTCCCAGCTGCTCGGAGGCGAGCAGTCCCGCCCCGGCGAGGAGGCCGCGCCGCACCGCCGCGCCCGCCTCCGCGGGTCCGGCCAGGAGGGTGCCGGGGGCCGTGCCCGCGTCGACGACGGCGAGCGGGCGGGTGAGGTCGAGCGGGGTGAGCGGGGTGACGGCGGCCTCGGTGGCGGGGACGGCGTACAGGCCGTCGGGGCGGGGCACGAGGAGGACGTCGGCGGTCTGCGCGTCGGCGACGGCCCGCACGGGGCCGGTGGCCTCGGGGGCGGTCCGGGGCGCGGTGGTGAAGGGGACCGCCAGGACGGCGGTCCGCTCCCCCGCCGCCAGCTCGGCGAGGAGCGCGGCGGCCGGGCCGTCGGCCGCGCCGAGCGCGAGCAGGGTCTCGGTGGCGACGACGGCACTGGTCAGGTACGGGGCCGGGGTCACCGCGCGGCCCAGCTCCTCCAGGACGACCGCGGCCTCCCGGTGGCTCGCGCCCTGGCCGCCGAGCTTCTCGGGGACGAGGAGGCCCGCGGCGCCGATGCCGGCGGCGAGCGCGGGCCAGAGGCCGGCGGGGTACGGGTCGCCGGTCTCGATCCGGTCGAGCACGGTCCGGTGGCCGGCCCGGTCGGCGAGCAGGGACCGGACGGCGTCCCGCAGGGCGTCCTCGGTGTCGGAGTAGAGGAGGTCCGGCTCGTGACTCTGCTGGCTCATCGGGCGAGGTCCTTCCAGGGGACGTCCTTGTCGTTGCGGGGCTCCGGCGGGAGTCCGAGGACCCGCTCGGCGACGATGTTGAGCAGCACCTCGCTGGTGCCGCCCTCGATCGAGTTGCCCTTGGAGCGCAGGTAGCGGTAGCCCGCCTCGCGCCCGGTGAAGTCGACCAGTTCGGGGCGACGCATGGTCCAGTCGTCGTACAGCAGGCCGTCCTCGGCGAGGAGTTCGACCTCCAGGCCGCTGATGGCCTGGTTGAGGCGGGCGAAGGCGAGCTTCATGGCGCTGCCCTCGGGGCCGGGCTGGCCGGCGACGAGCTGCTGGCGCAGCCGCTCGCCGGTGAAGCGGGCCACCTCGGCGTCCACCCAGAGGTCGAGGAGCCGGCGGTGCAGGGCGTGGGTGCGCCGTTCGGGGCGGTCGCGCCAGACGGCGGCGGCCTTGCCGATCATGCCGCCCTCGCGGGGGATGCGGGCGCCGCCGATGGAGACCCGCTCGTTCATGAGGGTGGTCTGGGCGACCCGCCAGCCGTCGCCGGTGGCGCCGAGGCGGTGGGCGTCGGGGATGCGGACGCCGGTGAGGAAGACCTCGTTGAACTCGGCCTCGCCGGTGATCTGGCGCAGCGGCCTGACCTCGACGCCGGGGTCGGTCATGTCGCAGACGAAGTAGGTGATGCCCCGGTGCTTGGGCAGGTCGGGGTCGGTGCGGGCGATGAGGATGGCCCAGCGGGCGGTGTGGGCGCTGGAGGTCCACACCTTCTGGCCGTCCACCACCCAGTCTCCCGCGCCGTCCCGGACCGCGCGGGTGCCGAGGGCGGCGAGGTCGGAGCCGGCGCCGGGCTCGCTGAAGAGCTGGCACCAGACCTCCTCGCCGGTCCACAGCGGGCGCAGGAAGCGGGCCTTGACCTCGTCGGAGCCGTAGGCGAGGAGGGTGGGGGCGGCCATGCCGAGGCCGATGCCGATGCGGCGGGGGTCGTTGTCGGGGGCGCCGGCGGCGGCGAGTTCGGCGTCGACGACGGCCTGGAGGGCGCGGGGGGCGTCGAGTCCGCCGAGGCCGACGGGGTAGTGGACCCAGGCGAGGCCGGCGTCGAAGCGGGCGCGGAGGAAGTCGAGCCGGTCGGTGGTGGCGGGCGGATGCGCGGCGAGCAGCTCCCGGGTGCGCGCCTGGAGTGCGGCGGCGTCGGTCATGCGCGGGCTCCTTCCGGGAGGACGACCAGGCGGCCGGTGGTGGTGCCGTCGGCGACGCGCTGGACGGCGTCGGCCGCGCCGGCGAAGGGGACGCGCTCGGCGACGAGCGGCTTGACGGTGCCCTTGGCGGCGAGCGCGGTGAGGGTGTCGTGGCACCGGAGGACGGCGGCGGGGTCGAGCCGGGCGTAGAGGCCCCAGTGGAGGCCCATGATCGTGTAGTTCTTCACCAGGGCGTGGTTGAGGGCGGGGGCGGGGATGGTGCCGCTCGCGAAGCCGACGACGACGATCCGGCCCTCGAAGGCGACGCACTTGGCGGACTGCTGGTACGCCTCGCCGCCGACCGGGTCGTAGATCACGTCGGCGCCGCGGCCGCCGGTGGCGGCCTTGACGGCGGCGACGACGTCCTCGGTGCTGCGGTCGATGACGACGTCGCAGCCGAGGGCGCGGGCGACCGCGGCCTTGGCGGGGCCGCCGACCACGCCGATGACGGTGGCGCCGGCGGCCTTGCCGAGCTGGACGGCGGCGCTGCCGACGCCGCCGGCGGCGGCGTGCACGAGGAGGGTCTCGCCCTCCCGGAGGGCGGCGCGGCGGTGGAGGCCGAACCAGCCGGTCTGGTAGCCGATGTGGAGGGCGGCGGCCTCGGCGTCGTCGAGGGCGTCGGGGGCCGGGAGGAGGCCGGCGGCGTCGGCGAGGGCGTGGTCGGCGAAGCCGCCGTGCGGGAGGGCGGCGGTGGCGATGACGCGGCGGCCGTCCTCGGTCTCGCCGCAGATCTCGACGCCGGGGGTGAAGGGGAGCGGCGGCCGGACCTGGTAGTGGCCGCGGCAGAGCAGCGCGTCGGGGAAGTTGACGTTGGCGGCGCGGACCCTGAGAAGGACCTGGCCGGGCCCGGGTTCGGGGACGTCCGCCTCCTCGCGGCGCATCACCGCGCCGGGTTCGCCGTTCTCGTGCACTCGCCATGCCTGCATCCGTCGAGCCTCCGTCCGTACCGAGCGGTCGGCCGCATACTAAGCGGTCGCTTGCCTTCGGGGGAACCACTCAGCCGGACTTCTTGGGCCGCGCCCGTACGTGCATCCGCTCGCCCTGCGGCCCGTACAGGCTCAGGAACTCCACCGGCCCGTCGGCGGTCGGGCCGAACCAGTGCGGCACCCGGGTGTCGAACTCGGCGGCCTCGCCGGCGGTCAGCACCACGTCGTGCTCCCCCAGGACGAGCCGGAGCCGCCCGGAGAGCACGTACAGCCACTCGTACCCCTCGTGGACCCGCGGGTCCGGCTGCTCCGAGGCCTTCTCCTGGATCACCTTGTACGCCTGGAGGCCGCCGGGCTGGCGGGTGAGCGGGTACATGGTGCGGCCGTGCCGGACGATCGGCCGGGCCCGCACCCGGGGGTCGCCCACCGGCGGGGCGCCGACCAGCTCGTCCAGCGGGACCTGGTGGGCGCGGGCCAGCGGGAGGAGCAGTTCGAGGCTCGGCTTCCGCTGTCCGGACTCCAGGCGGGAGAGGGTGGAGACGGAGATGCCGGTGGCGGCGGAGAGCTCGGCCAGGGTCACCCCGCGGTCGCGGCGGACCCGGCGCAGCCGGGGGCCGACCTCGGTGAGCACGGCGTCGATGCGGTCGTCTTCGGTCATGCGTCCAGTGTTGCAGGAACGGCAAGTTTCCTTGCCGTCGATGCGGGTGCCGGGTGAGGCTCACGGCATGGACGCACCCCTGGGAGAGAGCATGGACGAGAACGCCTACGAGGTCGTGGTGGTCGGCGGCGGGGCGGCCGGGCTGAGCGCCGGGCTGATCCTCGGCAGGTCGCGGCGGCGCACCCTGGTCGTCGACGCGGGCGAGCCCCGCAACGCGCCCAGCGCCCACATGCAGGGCTATCTGTCGCGGGACGGCATGAGCCCGGCGGAGTTCCTGGCGGCGGGCCGCCGCGAGCTGCTGGAGTACGGGGTCGAGGTCCGGCCCGGTGAGGTCACGGAGGCCGTGGCGGACGGCGGGGGCTTCGCCCTCACGCTCGCCGACGGCACCGCGCTGACCGCCCGGCGGCTGGTCGTCGCCACCGGTCTCGTCGACGAGCTGCCGGAGATCGAGGGGCTGGCCGAGCGGTGGGGCCGGGACGTGCTGCACTGCCCGTACTGCCACGGCTGGGAGGTACGCGACCGGGCGTTCGGGGTCATCGCCGGTGCGGCCATGCCCGCCCATCAGGCGCTGATGGTCTCGCACTGGTCCGCCGACGTGACGCTCTTCCTGAACGGCGCCGAGGTCACGGAGGAGGACGCGCGGCTGCTCGCCGCGGCGGGCGTCACCACCATGGAGGGCGCGGTCGAGGCGATCGTGACGGAGGACGACCGGCTGACCGGGGTCCGGCTCGCGGACGGCCGGACCGTCGCCCGCGAGGTGGTCTTCGCGGCGGCCACCCGGCTCGTCGCCCGCGACGGGGTGCTGCGGCGGCTGGGCGCGGAGCTGTACGAGACGCCCTTCGGGCCCTTCGTGAAGGTGGACGAGACCGGCCGGACGAGCGTGCCCGGCGTGTGGGCGGCGGGAAACGTGACCGGCCCGACCGAGCAGGTCGTCAACGCGGCGGGCGCGGGCTACCGGGCCGGCACGGTGATCAACGCCGAGCTGCTGATGGGCGACCTGGCCGCGCGGGCGGAGGGGCTGCCCGGCTGAGCGGCGGGCTTGCCCGGGGAGGCGGACGGGACCGCCCGAGGGGGCGGGGCCCGCGCCGGGGCGGGCCGGTGCCGGTCGTCGGCGCTCGGGGCGGAGGGGCCGGAGGGCGGGGCGGGGGCGGGTGGTCCCTCGCCGGACGGTCGGTGCGCCGGTCGGATGAACCGGACCGGCAGCGGTCGCGTCGCCCGGACGGAGGCCCGAGGATCGGCCGTGGTGGCCGGAGACCGGCCCGGACGCAGGACGACGGAAGGACGGCACCCGCCCATGCTCGGCACCCGGTACACCCACGGCTCCCCCTGCTGGATCGACCTCGGCAGTCCGGACACCGCCGCCGCCGCGGAGTTCTACGCCACCGTGTTCGGCTGGGAGCACCGCTCCGCGGGCCCGGCGGGCGGCGGGTACGGCTTCTTCCAGCAGGACGGCGCCACCGTCGCCGCGCTCGGCCCGCTCACCGAGGAGGGCGCGCGGAGCGCCTGGACGGTGTACTTCCGGACCTCCGACGCCGCCACCACCCAGATGGTGACGGCCGCCGAGGGCGGCCGGGTCCGGATGCGCGCCACGGAGGTGATGGACGCGGGCCGGACGGCCGCGCTCACCGACCCGGCCGGAGCGGAGTTCGCCGTCTGGCAGCCGGGGTCGGTGAAGGGCCTGGACCGCACCTCCTCGCCGGGCACCCTCGTCTGGGTCGAACTGCACACGCCCGACGCGGAGGCCGCGCTCGGCTTCTACCGCTCGCTCTTCGAGTGGCGGTGGGCGTCGATGGAGGCGCCCGGCATGACCTACCGGGTGGTCTCCACCGCCGAGGGGGACCAGGACGCCGCCTCCTTCGGCGGCGCCGCCGAACTCCGGGACTCCGGCGAACGGACCCGCTGGATCCCGTACTTCCAGGTCGCGGACGTCGACGCCACCGCGGACGCGGTGACCGTCTCGGGCGGCGCGGTGCCGATCGCCCCGACGGACATCCCCGACGTGGGCCGCCTCGCCTGGTTCACGGACCCCGCCGGCGCCGAGTTCGCCGTCCTGGACCCGCGGCCGATGGGCTGAGACCGGGGCCCGCGGCCGAGGGAACGGGGCCGGGGCCCGGCGGGGCCGTCAGCGGGGGAAGACCTCGAACGTCACCGCCGGGCGGCCTCCGAAGCGGTCGGAGGCTCGGGAGGTGGCCGCGGTCATGAACTCCCGGACGTACTCCTCCGGTTCCTGGTCGGTCAGGGCCTCGATGTAGGCCCGGTGACAGAGGAGCGACGCGACCGCCCGCTCCAGGCCTGGGCCCGCGTCGACGGCGTGGGTGGGGGTGCTGGAGGCGGCGACGGCGACCCGGCGGACGCCGTCCCACGGCTCCAGGCCGCGCTCGGCCAGGTCGGGGAAGATCCAGCGGTTGCCGGCGTCCGCCGCCGCGTCGAGGGTGGCGCGGCCGACGGCGACGTGGTCGGGGGTGTTGCGGGGCGCGCCGGGCCCGTCGCCCCAGCCGTCGCGGTGGTTGAGGGTGACGACGAGTTCGGGGCGGTGACGGCGGATCGCGGCGGCGATGTCGCGGCGCAGGGCGGTGCCGTACTCGATGACGCCGTCGCGGTGGTCGAGGAACTCCACGGTGTCCACGCCGACGACGGCGGCGCTCGCCCGCTGCTCGCGCTCGCGCAGCGGCCCGCAGACCTCGGGGGCGAGGGTGTCGATGCCGGCCTCGCCGCGGCTGACCAGCAGGTAGACGACCTCCTTCCCGGCGTCGGTCCAGCTCGCGACGGCCGCCGCGCAGCCGTACTCCAGGTCGTCGGGGTGGGCGACGACGGCGAGGGCGCGCTGCCAGTCGTCGGGCAGCTCCGGCAGGTCGGTGGCTCCGGTGTCGATCATGCCCGCAGGATACGGGCCGCCTCGGCCGCGGTCGGGCGGAACGCCCCGGCGAGGATGACGGAGCGGGAGACGTGGCGGGGGCGGTCGGGGTTGAGGCCGCGGCGGGCGGCGAGGGCGACGGCGAGCCGCTGGGCGCGGACCAGGGCGGCGACCGGGTCGACGGCGTCGGCGGTGAACAGGGCGCCGGTGGACTCGACTTCCTCGCGGAGCCCGGACGGTGCGGGACCGAGGCACCAGACGAGGCTGGTGCGGTCGCTGATGCTGATCGGCCCGTGGCGGTACTCCATCGCCGGGTACGACTCCGTCCAGACGCGGGCGACTTCGCGGAGCTTGAGGGCCGCCTCGTCGGCGAGCCCGACGGTCCAGCCGGTGCCGAGGAAGGTGAACTGGACGCGCCGCTCCCAGTGTTGCGGGAGGGGTTCGTAGAGGGCGAGTTCGGCGTCGGCCAGGGAGGCGGCGAGGTCCACCCCCAGTCCGGCGCGCAGGAGTTGGAGGGCGGTGGTGGCGAACCGGGTCTGGACGACGGAGCGTTCGTCGGCGAAGGAGAGGTCGACCACCCGGTCGGCGAGGCGGGCGGCGGGGCTGTCGGGGACGCCGGTGAGCACGAGGGTGGGGAGCCGGCCGGCGGCGCCGGCGAGCAGGTCGACGACCTCGGTGGTCGTACCGGAGCGGGTGAGGGCCACGATCCGGTCGTAGCCGCGGCCGAGCGGGGTCCGCTCGGAGGCGGGGAAGGCGTCGGTCTCCCCCGCCCCGAGGGATTCCCGCAGGGCCGCGTAGGCGCGGGCGATCAGGTACGAGGTGCCGCAGCCGACGACGGCGAGCCGCTCGCCGGGCCGGGGCAGCCGGTCGGCGAGCGGCCCGGCGAGGGCGGCGGCGCGGCGCCAGCAGTCGGGCTGGCCGGCGATCTCGGCGGTGACGTGTGCGCTCATGGACCGAGTTGTAGCGGTCCGTGGCGGGCGCGGACCATGTGCGATCGGGGTCCGGCGCTTGGACTTTCGCGCGCGCCGGACCCGAGGGCCTGCCCGTACGTCGCAAAACCCGGGGACGTGCCCGTACGGGCTCCGCGTCAGAGCTCGTCGCGGGAGAGGGCGAGGAGCCGGTCGAGGACGCGGGGGCCGCCGGCGCGCACGCCGTCGTGCTCGAACTCGTCGGTGACCCAGGTGCGCAGCCCCCGGATCGCGGCGGCGGTCTCCAGGGAGTGGGCGGTGTCGACGTACATGTCGTCGTGGTAGACGGCGGCGGCCACCGGCACCCGGTTGGCGGCGAGCCGCTCGGGGTCGTACAGCGGGGCCCAGTCCTCCCGCCCGGCGAGGAGTCCGGCGGTCTCGCGCAGCGGTCGGAGGGCCGGGTCGGTGGTGAAGTGCCAGGGGTGGATCGTCTCGCCGGTGAGCAGGACGGGCGCTCCGGAGGCGAGCGCCGCCGCCGCGTCGAACTCGGGGAAGTCCGCGCGGACCCGCTCGGCGGCCCAGGCCGTGGGGCCCTGCCCCTGGGCGTAGATGGCCTCGTGGAGGACGGCGTAGAGCGGGTGTCCCGCGTACGAGAGGTGGGCCTGGACCTGCTCCAGGAAGGCGTCGGCGAGGGCGGGCCCGGCGGGGGTCGGCAGGAAGGCGCCCTCCAGGAGGTGGTGGAGCTGGTGGGTGCCCTCGCCGGAGCCGAGGAGGATGCCGAGGGACTGGAAGGCCTCGACGGTGAGGAGGCCGCCGCCGGGGAGGGCGACCTCGCGCTCCAGGAGGTGGGCGGCGATCGCGCGGACGCGTTCGGCGTCGCGCGGGTAGCGGGCGAAGTGGGCCTCGTTCTTGCGGCGGACGCGCGGGTAGGCGGCGGCGTAGACCTCGTCGGCGGAGGCGTCGAGGGACGGCAGGCCGCCGGTGATCAGGACCTGCTCCAGGCCCTCGGGGGCGGTGGAGAGGTAGTGGACGGCGCAGAAGCCGCCGAAGCTCTGGCCGAGGACGGTCCAGGGGGCGCCGCCGGTGAGCCTGCGGCGGATCAGCTCGGCGTCCTTGACGATGGAGTCGGCGCGGAAGTGCGCGAGGTAGTCGGCCTGGGCGGCGGCGTCGCCGCGCAGCGGGAGGGTCTGGCGGTTGGCGGGCGTGGAGCGGCCGGTGCCGCGCTGGTCGAGCAGGAGCACCCGGAACTCGCGGACGGCCCGGCCGATCCACGCCTGGCGGCCGATGAAGCGGCGGGCGCCGAAGCCGGGGCCGCCCTCCAGGTAGACCAGCCAGGGGAGCCGTTCGCGCTCCCGGTCGCCGAGGCCGCTCGCGACGATCTCGCGGGCGTACACCTCGATCTGTTCGCCGTCGGGGCGGGCGTGGTCGAGGGGGACGGGGAAGTGGTGGTCGGTGACGACGACGCCGGGCTGACGGTAGGTGGTCAACGGTGCTCCTGCTGCTGGTGCTGCTCCGTACTCGCCCCCAGTGGATCACGGGCCGGCGCGGCGGGCGTCAGGAGGCCTGCATCACCGCGACGACGTTCCCGGCGGGGTCGGTGAACCAGGCGATGCCCGCCGGGCCGCCCCGGCCGTCGCCCCTCACGACACCCTTCTCGTCGGCCTCGAACTCCGGGTAGCGCTCGAAGGTCGCGCCCCGGGCGACCAGGTCGTCGACGGCGCGGTCGATGTCGTCGACCTCGAAGTTGAGGACGGTGAAGGAGGCCGGGGCGTGGTCCTCCTTGGGGTAGACGAAGACCCGGGCGCCGCCCGGCAGGGTCAGGAACAGCATCCGCGTGTCCCCGCCCCCGGTCTCCTCCACGGTCAGGCCGAGCCGGTCGCCGTAGAAGTCGCGCGCGGCGTCCAGGTCGTCCACCGAGAAGCTGCTGTACGCCGTCGTCTCGCCGAACATGGCGTGCTCCCTTCCGGGCCCCGGAGGGCGGGGCTCCCGCCCTTCCAGGATCCGCCCGTCCGGCGGAGGGCGCTCGGGAGGGCTCAGGGGGCGATCGGGAGCTGCCGCTTGTGCTCGGTGAGGTCGTAGCGGCGGACGATCGCCGCGTACGCGGCCTCGGAGACCGGCTTGCCCTCCAGGAAGTCGTCGATCTCGTCGTAGGTGACGCCGAGCGCGTCCTCGTCCGGCTTGCCCGGGTCCAGGGTCTCCAGGTCGGCGGTGGGGACCTTCCAGACCAGGCCGGCGGGGGCGCCCAGCTCGGCGGCGACGGCGCGGACCCGGCGCTTGGTGAGGCCGGTGAGCGGGACGAGGTCGGCGGCGCCGTCGCCGAACTTGGTGAAGAAGCCGGAGACGGCCTCGGCGGCGTGGTCGGTGCCGACGACGAGGCCGTCCTGGGCGCCGGCGACCGCGTACTGGGCGATCATGCGCTGGCGGGCCTTGATGTTGCCGTGCACGAAGTCCTGGTGGCGGGCGTCGCGGAAGGCGAGGCCGGCGGCGAGGGCCGCGTCGAGGGCGGCGTCGCTGGCGGCCTTGACGTCGACGGTGAGGACCCGGTCGGCGCGGATGAAGTCGAGGGCGGTCTGCGCGTCGCTCTCGTCGGCCTGGACGCCGTAGGGCAGCCGCATGGCGTAGAAGACGGCCTCGTGGCCGGCGGCGCGGGCGCGCTCGACGGCGAGCTGGCAGAGCCGGCCCGCGGTGGTGGAGTCGACGCCGCCGCTGATGCCGAGGACGAGGGAGCGCAGCCCGGTGGTGGTGAGGCGCTCGGCGAGGAAGGCCACCCGGCGCTCGATCTCGGCGGCGGGGTCGAAGCCCTCGGAGACCTGGAGCTCCCGGGCGATCTGCTGCTGGCGGGCGATGGGCGCCGGGTCGGTCACGGAAATCTCCTCGTGGAGGCGGGTACGGGCGACGTCTCCGACTTTACGGGGTGGCCGGCCGTGCCCGGGCCTCCGGCTCCGGGGCGCGGAGCACTTCGACGCGCTGGACGGGGTCGTCGGCGGGGTCGTCGGCGGGGCCGCCGCGGTTCCGGGGCGCGGCCGGTCAGGGGCCGTCCGCGAGGGCGCGGTCGAGGCCGGACTGGGGGAGGTCGGTGAGGGCGCGGAGGAAGATCTCCTCGTAGGCGGGCTCGCCGAGGGCGGCGCGGACGCCCGCGGTGTGGTGGGCGTGGAGGGCGCGCAGGCCGGGCAGGCCCCGGCGGGGCTGGCCGGTGGCCCGCCAGTACGCCTCGCCGGTGCCGGAGACGTCGGCGGCGCGGGCGCCGTCGCCCGCGGCGGCGTGGGCGGTGGCGAGGACGTCGAGGCCGAGGGCGGTGCCGAGGCCGGCGCCGAGGGCGCGGGTGCCGGCGAGCATGGCGCGGGCGTGCCGGGCGGCGGCGGCCGGGTCGCCCTCCAGGAGGTCGGTGAGGGCGAGCTGGTAGGCGAGGGCGGTGCGGGTCCAGTGTTCGTCGAGGGTGTCGCAGAGGGTGCGCAGGGCGAGGGCGGCGGTGCGGGCCTCGGCGAGGAGGCCGAGGCCGGTGAGGGCGAAGACGCGGACGAGCCGGCAGCGGAGGGTGGCGGCGGAGTCGGCCGTGCGGCCGCCGGCCGAGTCGAGGACGTGGTCGACGACGACGAGTGCGGCGCGGGCGCGGCCGGTGGTCAGGGCGAGGAGGCCGGCGAGGGCGGCGGCGTCGAGGGTGAGCTCGCCGGGGCCGTACGGCTCCGAGGGCGCCCAGGGCCGCTCGGGCGGGTGCTCGGTGTGGCGGGCCTCCCGGGCGCAGCGTTCGCTGACGTCCTGGGCGGGGCCGAGGTCGCCCTGGAGGACGAGGGTGACGCCGAGGGCCCACAGGGCGCGGGTGCGGGCGCGGCCGCGGGCGTCGCTGAGGAGGAGGGCCTGTTCGAGGCCGTCGCGGGCCTCGCGGAGGCGGCCGCGGCTGGACCAGGCGAAGGCGACGGAGCCGACGAGGTCGAGGGCGGCGTCGGGGTCGGTGCGCAGGAGGCGGTCGAGGGCGGTGCGCAGGTCGGTGTGGTGGGTGTCGACGGCGTGGTGCCAGTGGAGCTGGCGGGGGCCGTGCCAGGCGGTCCTGCCCTCGGCGGCGAGGGCGCGGAAGTGGGCGGCGTGGCGGTCGGCGACGGTGCCGGCCTCGCCGAGCCGGTCCAGCCAGCCGGCGCCGTACTCGCGGATGGTGTCGAGGAGGCGGTGGCGGCCGGCGGTGTCGGCGGGGCGGACGACGGAGGCGCGGACGAGGCCGTCGAGGGCGGTGGGCAGGGTGGCGGGGGTGAGGGGGCCGCCGGTGCAGACGGCGGTGGCGGTGGCGAGGTCGAAGGGGCCGCGGAAGACGGAGAGGCGGGCCCAGAGGAGGCGTTCGAGGGGGTCGGCGAGTTCGTGGCTCCAGCCGATGGCGGCGCGCAGGGTCTGGTGGCGGGCGGGCCAGACGCGTTCGGGGTGGGCGAGGAGGTCGAAGCGGGCGTCGGGGGGCGCGGTGAGGCGGCTGCCGAGCTGGTCGCGGACGGCTTCGGCGCCCTGGAGCCGGATCTGGGCGGCGGCGAGCTCCAGGGCGAGGGGGATGCCTTCGAGGCGGACGCAGATCTCGCCGGCGGGTCCGGCGGGGAGGTCCTCGCCGGCGGCGGCGCGGAGGAGGGCGAGGGCGTCGTCGCCGGCGGGCGGGAGCGGGTCGAGGAGGACGGTGTGCTCGCCGGGGACGCCGAGGGGGCGGCGGGAGGTGGCGAGGACGGTGAGGCCGGGGGCGGCGTCGAGGAGTTCGGCGACGAGCCGGCCGCAGGCGTCGGCGAGGTGGTCGCAGCAGTCGAGGACGAGGAGGAGGCGGGTCTCGGCGAGCCGGCGGCGCAGGGCGCCGGTGTCGGTGCCGGGGGTGTGGTCGGCGAGGTCGACGGAGTCGGCGACGAGGGCGACGAGGAGGCGTTCGCCGTCGAGCTGGCCGAGGTCGGCCCACCAGGCGCCGTCGGGGTGGCGGTGGCGCGCCCGGTGGGCGGCGCGCAGCGCGAGGCGGGTCTTGCCGACGCCGCCGACGCCGGTCACGGTGACGAGGCGGTGCTCCGCCAGCGCGGCGGTGATGCGCTTCAGTTCCGTGCGGCGGCCTGCGAATCCCGGGTTCTCGTCCGGTAGATGTCCACGCACGGGAGCAGTGTCCCCCAAGTCCCGTCCGAATGCTCCTGTCGGAAGCTACGGCTTGGGGGGTTCGCCCGGTGTGGCGAGGTCCTCGACGGCTTCGGCGCCGACGACGGCGCCGGTGGAGCGCTTGCCGCGGCGCAGGCGGCGTTCCAGCCGGGAGGCGAAGGTGGTGAGGGCGGCGTTGAGGAGGACGAAGAGGACGGCGACGACGGTGAAGCAGGCGATGGTGTTGGCGCCGTAGTTGGCGCTCATGGGGCGGACGGAGGCGAGGAGTTCGGCGAAGCCGAGCATGGCGCCGCCGAGGGCGGTGTCCTTGACGATGACGACGAGCTGGCTGACGAGGGCGGGGAGCATGGCGGTGACGGACTGGGGCAGCAGGACGTGCGCCATGGTCTGGCCCTTGCGCATGCCGATGGCCTTGGCGGCGTCGGTCTGGCCCGCGGGGAGGGCGAGGATACCGGCGCGGACGACCTCGGCGAGGACGGAGGCGTTGTAGAGGACGAGGCCGGTGACGACCGCGTACAGGGGGCGGGTCTCGGGGCTGATGTCGGTGAACTCGGCGTAGGCGGCGTTGGCGAAGAGCATGAGGATGAGGACGGGGATCGCGCGGAAGAACTCGACGACGGTGCCGGCGGCGGCGCGCACGGTCCGGTGGTCGGAGAGGCGGGCGATGCCGAGGAGGGCGCCGAGCGGCAGGGCGAGGGCCATGGCGAGGCCGGCGGCGACGACGGTGTTCTTCAGGGCGGGCAGGAGGTACGTCTCCCAGACGCGTCCGTCGGTGACGAAGGGTTCCCACTTGGCCGCCTCCAGCTGGTTCTTGGCGTCGAGTCCGGCGATCACCCACCAGGCGACGGCGGCGAGGGCGGCCAGGAAGAGCAGCGTCCACAGCAGGTTGCGGCGGCGGGCGCGGGGGCCGGGGACGTCGTAGAGGACGGTGGCGGACTCGGCCTTGGGCTTGGGCTTCGGTCCGGCCGGGGCCTTCGGGTTCGCCTCGGCCTTCGTCCCGGGGGTGTTCTTCACCGCTTGACCGCCACCTTCTTCGCGAGCCGGCCGAGGAGGAGGCCGGTGGGCAGGGTGAGGCAGATGAAGCCGAAGGCGAAGACGGCGGAGACGAGGATGAGCTGGGCCTCGTTCTCGATCATCTCCCGCATGAGCAGGGCGGCTTCGGCGACGCCGATGGCGGCGGCGACGGTGGTGTTCTTGGTGAGGGCGATGAGGACGTTGGTGAGGGGGCCGACGACGGAGCGGAAGGCCTGCGGGAGCACGACGATCCGGAGGGTCTGGGGGAAGCTGAGGCCGATGGCGCGGGCGGCCTCGACCTGGCCGAGGGGGACGGTGTTGATGCCGGAGCGCAGTGCCTCGCAGACGAAGGCGCTGGTGTAGGCGGTGAGGCCGAGGACGGCGAGCCGGAAGTTGATGGTGGTGAAGCGGTCGGCGCCGAGGCTGATGCCGAGGGTCTGGAAGAGGCCGAGGGAGGTGAAGACGATGATGACGGTGAGGGGGATGTTGCGGACGACGGTGACGTAGGCGGTGCCGAAGGCCCGCATGAGGGGGACGGGGCCGACGCGCATGGCGGCGAGCAGCGTCCCCCACACCAGGGAGCCGAGGGCGGACCAGAAGGTGAGCTGGACGGTCACCCAGAAGGCGCCCAGCAGGTCGTAGCCTTCGAGGAAGTCGAACACGGCGGCCGGCTCAGTCGTTCTCGACGATCACGCCGATCTTCGGGGCGGGTTCGTTCCGGTAGTTCGCCGGGCCGAAGTTCTTCTTCACCGCGGCGTCCCAGGAGCCGTCCTCGACCATCTTCTCCAGGGCGGTGTTGATCTTGCCCTTGAGTTCGCTGCCCTTCTGGACGCCGATGCCGTAGTTCTCGTTGCTCAGTTCGAAGCCGCCGAGCTTGAACTTGCCCTTGAACTCGTCCTGGGCCGCGTATCCGGCGAGGATCGAGTCGTCGGTGGTGAGGGCGTCGATGACGCCGTTCTCCAGGCCGGTGAGGCACTCGGAGTAGCCGCCGTACTCCTGGAGCTGGGCGTCGGGGGCGATCTTCTCCTTGACGTTCTGCGCGGAGGTGGAGCCGGTGACGGAGCAGAGCTTCTTGTCGTTCAGGTCGGAGGGCTGCTTGATGGAGTCGTCGTCGGCGCGGATCAGCACGTCCTGGTGGGCGAGGAGGTAGGGGCCGGCGAAGTCGACCTTCTCTGCGCGCTCGTCGTTGATCGAGTACGAGGCGGCGATGAAGTCGACGTCGCCGCGCTGGAGCATGGTCTCGCGGTCCGCGCTCTTGGCCTCCTTCCACACGATCTGGTCGGGTTCGTGGCCGAGCTGCTTGGCGATGTAGGTGGCCACGTCGACGTCGAAGCCGGTGTACGTGCCGTCGGGGGTCTTCAGGCCGATGCCGGGCTGGTCGAATTTGATGCCGATGGTGATCCGGTCGTCGTCGGAGTGGTCGGCGGGCACCGCGCCGTGGGCGAGGGAGGCGGAGCCGAGGGCGAGGACGACGGCCGTGGCGGAGGCCACGAGGGTCCTGCTGGTCCTGAGCGGGTTCATGGTGATCACCCCGTGGGGGCTCAGTGGTGGAGGATCTTGGAGAGGAAGTCGCGGGCGCGGGCGCTGCGCGGGTTGCCGAAGAACTCCTCGGGGGTGGTCTCCTCGACGATCCGCCCGTCGGCCATGAAGACGACGCGGTGGGCGGCGGAGCGGGCGAAGCCCATCTCGTGGGTGACGACGACCATGGTCATGCCCTCGTGGGCGAGCTGCCGCATGACCTCCAGGACCTCGTTGATCATCTCGGGGTCCAGGGCCGAGGTCGGCTCGTCGAAGAGCATCACCTTGGGGTCCATGGCGAGGGCGCGGGCGATCGCGACGCGCTGCTGCTGCCCGCCGGAGAGCTGGGCGGGGTACTTGTCGGCCTGGGCGGCGACGCCGACCCGGTCGAGGAGGGAGCGGGCCCGTTCCTCGGCGCTCCGGCGGTCCTTCTTGCGGACCTTGATCTGCCCCAGGGTGACGTTGTCGAGGACGGTCTTGTGGGCGAAGAGGTTGAAGGACTGGAAGACCATGCCGACGTCGGCGCGGAGCCGGGCGAGTTCCCGGCCCTCGGCGGGCAGGGGTCTGCCGTCGATGCGGATCTCGCCGCCGTCGACGGTCTCCAGGCGGTTGATCGCCCGGCAGAGGGTGGACTTCCCCGACCCGGAGGGGCCGATCACGACGACGACCTCGCCGCGCCGGATGGTGAGGTCGATGGACCGGAGGACGTGGAGGCTGCCGAAGTGTTTGTCGACCCCGCGCAGGACGACGAGCGCGTCGCCGTCGTCCGGGACGGACCCTTCCGGGACGGGCATGTCACCCTCCTGGCTCACGCCCCCTGGTGCCGTTCCCTCCTCGGTCTCATGCTCCGCCCTGCACCGCCCGGGCGCACGCCGGACGGGCGGGCGCCGGGGGGAGGCGTCCGGTTCGGCGGCCCTCCGGGGGCCCGTCCGGGCGGCCGGAGGGACGGTGCCGCGCGTCCGCCGCCTGCGCTCCGGGCGCGGTGGGCGGAGACTGGGAGCGGAGCCGTACGCGCGAGGAGGAGGGCCCGTCATGAGGAGTGCCGCACCCAAGGTCGGCAGCCTGCCCGCGGAGCACCGCGAGCGGCTGATGGCCTTCGCCGAGGACGTGTACTTCGAGGCCGGGGACCGGCTCTTCGAGGAGCAGCGCCACGCGGACCGGTTCTGGATCGTGAAGACGGGCGCGGTGAACCTGGACGCCAAGGTGCCGGGGCGGGGGTCGCCGGTGATCGAGACCCTGCGCCACGGCGAGCTGGTGGGGCTGTCGTGGCTGTTCCCGCCGTACCTGTGCCAGTCGGGGGCGGAGGCGATGACCCCCGTCCGGGCGTACGCGTTCGACGCGACGGCGGTGCGGTCGCTGTGCCACACGGACCGGGAGTTCGGGGCGGCGCTGTACTTCTGGGTGGGGTCGATCCTGGCGCACCGGCTCCAGGTGACCCGGGTGCGCCTGCTCGACCTGTACGCGCCGCACGGCAGCGGGATCATGGCCTGACTCCTTCCCGGCACACGGGCGTCGGCCTCCGGCGGTGGCGGGACCGGCGGCGTCGGCGGCCGTTCGGCGCGGGGCTCGCCCCCGTGCCGGGGACTCCGGGATCCTGCCGGCCGGCGGGCCGGGCCGGACGCGCTCCGCACGGGCGGGCGCCGGTACCCGGTGCCGCTCCCGAGGGGCGTCCGCGGGGTGCTGGTGGTGGGCGATCCGCGCCGCCGCGCGGCGGCCGGCCCGCTCGCCTCGCCCGCGTCCTGGGAGGCGTCCGGCCCGGGCGGTCTCCTCTTCGGGGCGGCGCTGGGGATCGCGGGCGCCGGCCCGCCCTCGGGCCCCGGCCCGCCGGCCGGCCGGGCACCCGCCCCGGGGTCCCGGGACCGCCGGGCGGCGGCCCGGCGTGATCTCCGCCGCACCCGGTCCGCGGGCCCCTGCCGGCCGGCTACCGGGCGGTACGGTGACGTGACCTGGCGACGGGCGGGAGACCCCGATGACAGCACCTGCGAGCGCGCGCGAGGCACTGGCCCTCGTCACCGACGACTTCACCGAACTCCCCTTCGCCGAGGGCCCGTCCGGCGGCGACGGGCCGATCGGCTGGCCCGGTTACGACCGGAGCCGGGCGGCGGCCGCCGCCCGTTCCGGCGAGGCCGAGTCCGTGGTCTGCGGCACCGGCACCGTCGGCGGGACCCGGACGGTCCTGGTCTCCTTCGAGTTCGGCTTCCTGGGCGGCTCCATCGGCGAGGGCGCCGGGGCCCGGGTCGCCGCCTCGCACGCCCACGCCCGGGCGCGCCGGCTGCCCGTGACCGTCCTCCTCGCGACCGGCGGCAGCCGGATGCACGAGGGCATGCGGGCGCTGGTCCAGCTCCAGCGGCTGGCCGGGGAGTCGGCGCTCACCCGGGCCGCCGGGCTGCCCCAGCTCGCGGTCCTGCGCGATCCGACGACCGGCGGCGGGTGGGCCACCCTCGGGGCCGGCTCCGACGTGGTCCTCGCGCTGCCGGGCGCGCAGGTCGGCTTCGCGGGCTCCCGGGTCCGGCCGCCGGACGCCGACCCGGCCGCGTACACCGCCGCCTCCCAGTTCGCCCACGGACACGTCGACGCGGTCGTCCCGGCGGAGCGGCTGCGCGAGGTGCTGGGCCGCTGGCTGTCGCTGCTGACCCGCCCCGCCGCGGGCCCCGTCCCGCCGCCGTACGCGCTCGGCTCCACCGCGCCCTCCGCGAGCGGGCGCGAGGCGGTGGCCCGGGCCCGCCGCCCGGAGCGGCCGCGGGCCGACCGCTACCTCGCGGAGGTGTTCACCGAGCGGGCCGAGCTGTCCGGCGACCGGGCGGGCGGAACCGATCCGGGGACGCGGTGCGGCTTCGGCCGCCTTCCCGACGGACGCACGGCCGCGTACGCGGCGCAGTGCGGGACGGCGACCCGGCCGGCCGGCTTCCGCACCGCCGCCCGGCTGGTGCGGCTCGCGGACCGGCTCGGCATCCCGGTGCTGACGCTGATCGACACCCCGGGCGCCGCCAACGACGCCGAGGCCGAGCGGGCCGGTGCGGGGCCGGCGATCGCGGAACTCTTCGGGGCGGTCGCGGAGGCCCGGGTCCCGGTCACCGCCCTGCTGGTCGGCGAGGGCGGCTCGGGCGGCGCGCTGGCCCTCGCGGCGCCCGGCAACACCTGGGCGACCCCCGACTCGTACTTCTCCGTGATCGCGCCCGAACTCGCCGCGGCCATCCTGAAACGCCCCCCGGAGGAGGCGGACGCGACCGCCGACCGGCTCCGGCTGAGCCCGGAGGACCTGGTGGCCCTCGGGGTGGTGCGCGGCGTGGTCGGCGCGCGGCCGGAGGCCGGCGGTCCCTGAGGACGGGCGGGACCGCCCCGGGCCCCGGCCGTCGCCGGGCCCCGGCCGTCGCCGGGGCCCGGGGCGGCCGGGGCGTCAGTGGCCGAGCTTCCGCTTCAGTTCGGCCTTGTTCATCTGGGACCGGCCCTGCAGGTTGCGGCGCCGCGCCTCGGCGTAGAGCTGCTCGTAGGTGGGGCCCTGGGAGCCGCTGTGCGAGCGCTGCCCGCCGCGCTTGGACGAGGACATGTCCTGGGTCGAGCTCTTGCTCGCCGTCCTGGACTCGCCCGACCGGGCGCGTTCCTTGTTGACGGTGCGGGCCGCTATCTCCTCCGCGCGCTTCTCGCTCTCGCCACGGTCCAGGGCGCTCTCCTTGATGTGCTCGTACTGCCTCTCGCGCTTGGCGTTGGATCCGCGGGGCATCGTGCGCTCCTCTCGTGTCTTCCGGTTCATTCGTCGGGTCGCCCGCCGAGGCCGTGCCGCCGGGTCCAGCGGACCACCAGGCGCAGCAGCAGGACCAGCGTCACCACCCAGGCGGCGGCGAAGCCCCAGATGAGGGCCGGGGCCGAGGTGGCCGCCGCGAGGACGAGCAGGGCGAGTGCCGCGGCCCCGAACACGGCGGCGGCCAGACCGCCGCGCGCCGTGATCCGGGGCAGGTGCGGGCGGAGGGAGGGCCGCCGTCCGGCCATGCGCCGGGCGAGGCGGTCGTCGGCGCTCAGATCCTCCTCGATCTCGGCGAGCACGCGCCGCTCGTACGCGGAGAGCCGGGCCTCGTCCATCGCGGGCACCTCCTCCGGTCCGGTCCCCGCCCGGGGCGGCGGGGTCGTCCCTTCCGGGCGGTTACCCGGCCCGGGCGCGTTCAGACAGCGGGGTTCCGGTCGGCGACGCCGGGAAGCGGACCTCGCACCACACGGTCCTGCCCCGGTCCCGGGGCACCCAGCCCCAGGCCGCGGCGAGCCGCTGGACCAGATAGAGGCCGTTCCCGGACGGGACGCCCCGGCGGTGCCGGTCTCCGGGGCGGGGGCCCGCCGAGCCGGTGTCGCTCACCTGGACCCAGACGCCGTCCACGGAGCGGTCGAGGCGGAGCTCGTACGGAACCTCCCCGCACCGCACCGCGTGGGCGACGAGTTCGGTGACGAGCAGCCGCACGTCGTCCGCGGCCCTTCTGGCGGCCGGGGAGAGCGGGCCGTACCAGTCCGCCACGGCCTGGGTGGAGAGGTCGCGGAAGGCACCGGCCGTGCCCGGCCCACCGCCGAGCACGTACCGCCGCGAGCATGCCGTCCGCCTGCTCCCACGGGCTCCCATGACCCGCGCCTGACCTTAAAAATCAGGCATAAACCAGTATCAATGCGTCAAATAACCCCTTCCAGGGCATTCTTCCTGAGAGGACGTTCAACCGACGGGCCGGAACACCTGCCCCCACATCTGGGGCGGCGCCGACCCTCGGAACCGTCGAAGGATTCCCATGGCCACCGGCCGAGCCCTCTACGCCCCCTCCTCGCGGCCCCCCGACCGCGAACGGCCACCCGCGCCGGCCGCCGTCCGGCGGCGCGCGCTCGGGGGCCTGCCGGAGCCGGAGAACCCCCTCGCCTCCTCCACCGAGGACGCCCGGACCCTGTCCGTGACCCTGTTCCTGCGGCTCCGCGCACTCCACGAGGGCACCCCCGAGCGGGCGTACGTGCGCAACACCCTGGTGGAGCTGAACCTCAGCCTGGTGAAGTTCGCCTCCCGGCGGTTCCGCGGGCGCCCCGAGCCGATGGAGGACATCGTGCAGGTGGGGACGATCGGTCTGATCAAGGCGATCGACCGGTTCGACCCGGAGCGCGGGGTCGAGCTCTCCGCCTTCGCGCTGCCGACGATCGTCGGCGAGATGAAGCGGTTCTTCCGGGACACCGGCTGGGCCGTCCGGGTGCCGCGCCGCCTCCAGGAGCTGCGGATCGACCTGGCCAAGGCGTCCGACGCCCTGGAGCAGCGCGACGGGCACCGGCCGGACCGCGCGGAACTGGCCGAGCTGCTGCACCTCGCGCCCGAGCAGGTGGCCGAGGGGGAGCTCGCGGCCAACGCCTACACCGCCCACTCCCTGGACGCCCCCGTCGGCGACGACGAGGCCCGTGCCCCGCGGGGCACCGCGGGGCGGCGCACCGCCGTCGACGAGCCCGCCTACGAGCTGATCGAGGACCTGGACTCGCTGCGCCCGCTGCTCGACCGGCTCGACGCCCGCGACCGGCTGATCCTCGGCCTGCGCTTCGGCCAGGAGCTGACCCAGGCCGAGATCGGGCGGCGGATCGGCCTGTCCCAGATGCACGTCTCCCGGCTGCTCGCCCGGATCCTCGGCGAGCTCAGGGCCGGTCTGCTGGACGACGGCGCCACGGCGGACGGGACGGCCTGCTGACCTCCAGCCACACCACCTTGCCCGCCACCCCCGGCCCCCGGTCCGAGGAGCCCCAGTCCGACGCCAGCCGGTCGAGGACCATCAGCCCGTGGCCGCCGGGCAGGGAGGGCGAGCGGGGGGCCAGCCGACGGGGGTGCTCGGGGCTCCGGTCGGCGACCTCGACCCGCAGCAGTCCGTCCGCGTGCCGGAGGACGAACTCCTCCGGGCCGCCGCCGTGCAGGCAGGCGTTGGTGACCACCTCGGAGACGAGCAGCAGGACGTCCTCGACCCGCTCGCGGGCCAGGGGGCTCGCGGCCGGGATCCAGCCCCAGTCGGCGAGCGCCCGCGCGGTGAAGTCGCGGCAGCGGGAGACCGCGCCCGCGCTGCCGTGCAGCAGCAGCCGGCGGGTCTGCGGGGGTGCGCCGTCATCCGGGGTCATGTCGTCGCCCTCCCGCACGGCCGGTGGGCCCGTCACACCAGGCCACCGGGACGGGTGCCGGTTCCCCCACCGGTCCCGTCGGGGGGCGCGTCGGATGCCCGGCCGGGGGGTGCGCCCCCGGAGCGGCGGGGGCCGCGGTCCCGCTCGGGGTCGCGGTCGTCGGTGGCGTCGGCGGCGAGGGCCTCGCGGACGTCCGCGTACACCTGGAAGACGCGCAGGGCCCCGGTGATCTCGAACATCCGGTCCACCGGGGGCCGCAGCCCGGCCAGGTCCAGCCGCGCCCCCGCCTCCTGGGCCCGGGAACGGGCCCTGAGCAGCAGGTTCAGGCCGGTGGAGTCGCAGAAGTCGAGCCCCGCGCAGTCGACGACGATCCGGGCGGCGTCGGCGTGCTTCTCCAGGGCGACGCCGAGCGGCTCGACCGTGTCGTGGTCGAGTTCCCCGAAGGGGGCGATCACCACGGTCTCCCGGCCCCAGGAGGGCCGCACCTCCACCCCGAACCGGTCCGGCCGGCCGGGCGGCGGACCGCTTCCGGGCGTTTCCGGCTCGCCGTCCATACACACCTCACCTTCGTCAGGTGAGTCCATTTTCGGCCCATACGCCCTCCTGTGCGAGGAGAGCGCCCCGAGGAGGGGCGGATCGCGGCCGGGGGGAGGGAGCCCGGTGGTGGCCGCGGGCGGCGCCCGCGCCGAGGCGGGCTCCCGGGGAGGGAGGGGCCGGCCGCCGGCTCGGGGGGGCGCACCGGGGCGGCCCGGTGATCCCGTGGCCCGGTGATGTCGTGACCCGGCGATGTCGTGACCCGGCGATCCCGTGGGCCAGTGAGCCCGTGACCCGGTGAGCCCGTGACCCGGTGATCTCATGGGCCGCCTGTCCCGCGACTCCGCGGCTCGTGCGGGTGACCACGGGAGGGGACGCTGGCGCCGGGGGGCCTCGCTCCGGTGAACTTTCCGTCTCCCGTGGGTAGTTGACCCGCATGGTGCGCACATCCGTACGTCTCGCGTTCGCGGTCGCGCTGCTGTCGCTGACCGGCTGTCAGGCATGGCAGGGGCCGAACTGCACCGACATGGGGGCCGAGTCCGGCGTGACGGCGACCTGGCGGCCGGCGGACTTCCCCGCCGGCGCGCGGCTGCGGCTGTGCGCCGACGAGGAGTGCCGGGAGCGGGCGGCGGCGCCGGCGGAGGACTCCCTCGCCCTCCTCGACGTGCCTCTGCCCGGGGAGGACGGTGAGCGGGAGGTGGCGCTGCGCTTCTCGGTCGTCGACCCGGCCGGCGGGGGCCGGGTCGTGCGCGAGTTCTCCGGGCGGTTCGCGCTGCGCAGGGTCACCCCGAACGGGGAGGGGTGCGAACCCACCGCCTGGCGGGCGGACGTCCGCGCCGATCCCCGTGCGGGGCTGGTGCCCGAGGGCTGATCCTGCGGCCCTACGGGACCCAGTGGTTGCCGGAGACCGTGATCATCACCTGGAGCTGGATGCTCGCGGAGAAGTAGCTGCCGGTGTCGATCGGGGTGGCGGTCATCTTGTTCCAGAGGGCGTCGAGCCAGGCCTGGCTGCCGGAGTCGGTCATGGCGGCGACGGCGAAGGGGGCGAAGAAGGCGGCCTCGCTGCCGGCGGAGATCTGGGTGCCGTTGAGCTTGTAGCCCATGGCGATCTTGTTGGGGTCGCCGCCGGTCTTGCTCTTGATCCAGCCGTTCAACTTCCGCGCGGCGGCGAGGGACTTGGCGTCACCGCTGGTGACGGCGTCGTCGGCGATGCGCCACGGGGTGCGGCAGGCGTTCCACCAGTACTGGCCGTCGTTCGGGTCCTCCAGGACCTCGCCGGGGGCCGGCTTGGGGCTGGTGGCGGTGTCGACGACGAAGTCGGGGAGCAGGCCGGTGGCCGGCGCGTAGCCGGACTGGAGGTTGGCGATCTGGGTCTGGTGGGCGGTGCGGACCGCGTCCCAGGTGGTGTCGCCGGTGGCGGCGCGGAAGGCGCGGAAGTGGTCGACCATCCAGTCGGAGGTGCGGGAGATGTAGTAGTACTGGTCGCCGGAGCTGGACCAGTCGCCGAGCTTGAGGAGCTTGGTGGTGGGGTTCAGCTCGTCCTTCTTGATGGCCGCGATGTGCTTGAGGGCGAGCGCCTTGTAGTCGTACGTGCCGGCGCTGCCCCACTGCTTGTCGGCGAGGAGCAGGCCGTAGGCGACGTCCATGTCGCCGTCGGTGGCGCCGTCGCCGCCGTTGACGCTGCGACAGTTGACGTCCTGCTCGGCGGCGAGGAGGTCGGGGTTGACCGACGAGGGGTGGTCGATCTTCCACTTGACCAGGCCGTCGAAGATCTTCTTGGCGTCGGGGTCGGCGCCCGCCATGGTGGCGGCGATGACCATGCCGTAGCCCTGGGCCTCGGCGACGTAGGGGTGGTCGGCGTCGGGCGAGATGACCTGGTACCAGCCGTTGCCGCAGTTCTGCCGGACGAAGGCCGCCTTCCAGCGGTTGTAGTAGTCCACGACCTTCTGGTCGATGCCGGCCTGGGAGCCGGAGGGCTTGAGCATGCCGGCCGCGTAGGGCTTGAGGTGGCTGCCGAAGGGCACGCCGGGGCCGGTGCCGCCGCCCGTGCCGGTCGGGGCGCCGTAGACCTCGAACTCCCAGAGCGAGTAGCCGTACGGGGTGCCCCGCCCGGTGCCGTACATGCGGACGTACCGGCCGCTGCCCGAGAGCGCCAGGTCGTCGACGGCGCCGTCTCCGGTGGTGGTCGAGTAGGCGTCGGTCCAGGTGGAGCCGTCGGCCGAGGTCTGGATGCGGTACGTCTTCGCGTAGGCGGCCTCCCAGTTCAGCTTCACCCGGGAGAGGGTGTGGTTCGCCCCGAGGTCGATCCGGATCCACTGCGGGTCGACGCCCTCCAGGCTGGCCCAGCGGGTGGTGGCGCTGCCGTCCACCGCGAGGCCCGGTGCGAAGCCGGAGCCCTCCACGGAGGAGGAGGTGGCGGGCTTGCCCGCGGAGACGAGGCCGTCGGCGGCCTCGGCCTCGCCCCCGGGCAGGACGGTGAGGGGCAGGGCCAGCAGAGCGGCGGCGAGTCCGAGCGGGATGACGCTTCGTCGGCGCATGACAACTCCCATTCTCTTCCGGTCAATCGCTCGTTAGGAAACGTTCCTAACTATCGGCGCGCCGAGCGTAGGGAAGGGTGGGGGCCCCGCGCAAGACCTCTACGGCGGGGCCCCGTTGGGTCCGACCGGTTCCGGCCGGTCAGTGAGGGAGCGTCAGGGCGCGGGCCAGGGCGGCCGTGAAGCCGTCCGGGTTGTCGAGCATCAGGTTGTGGCCGGCGGCGGGCACCTCCAGGACGGGGACGCCCATCGCCGCGGCCTGCTCGGCCCCCCGGTCCGGCAGGCTCCGCTCCCCCACCAGGAACGCCCGGGGCATCGTGAGCGACGCCAGCACGTCACCGGCCTCCGGGTCGCCGCCCTCGACGAGCGCGACCGCGCTGCGGTGCACGGCCCGGGGGTCGGCGAGCCGCAGCCGCGCCGCGTAGTCGGCCCGGTCGGCCAGGGCGAGCATCCTGGCGAACCCGCTCCGGACGAAGTCCTCCTCCGACTGGCGCGCCACCGGGCTGCTGAACGCGCCTCCGCCCGCGTACAGGTTGGGCTCCGCGACGACCAGCCGGGCGATCCGGCCGGGCCGGGCCGCCGCGAGGTGGAGGGCGACGGCGCCGCCCATGGAGTGGCCGACGACGTCGACACCGGTCAGGTCGAGGTGGTCGAGGAGCGCGGCGACGGCCGCGGCCTGCCCCTCGGGCCGGTAGTCGAAGTCGTCGGGCCGGTCGCTCAGTCCGTACCCCAGCAGGTCGACCAGGAGGGACCGGCCGCCGCCCAGTTCGGGACGGGTGGCGATGTGCGCGAAGTCGGAGGCCGCCGTGCACCCGAGACCATGCAGGAAGACCCGTACGGGGCCGTCCCCCGGCAGGTCGATCCACCGCAGGTGCGCCCGGAGGTCCGGCAGGAACAGTTCTCTCATGCGGCCACCCTACGGACGGGCCCGGAGGGGCCGGGGCCGCGGCGGAACCGACGGGTACACGACCGGCGGCGGGACGGCTGCGCTACGGTGGCACTCCATGGCATCGAGCACCGCACTCTGGTCCTTCGCGCTCGTCGTGGGACTCCTCACCCTCACTCCGGGCCTCGACACGGCCCTCGTCCTGCGCACGGCCGCGCTCGGCCGCCGCGCCCGCGCCCGGGGCGTCGTCCTCGGCATCCAGACCGGCACGCTGGTCTGGGGCGCGCTGACCTCGCTGGGCGTGACGGCGCTCCTGACCGCCTCGCACCTCGCGTACGAGATCCTCCGCTGGGCGGGCGCCGCCTACCTGCTGTGGATGGCGGGCCGCATGATCGCCCAGACGTTCCGGCGCGGCGGCGCGGACGCGGCGGAGGTGGAGGTCGGCGGCGCCGACACCCTCTGCGGCGGCTGGCGCCAGGGCGCCCTCACGAACCTGCTCAACCCCAAGGTCGGCGTCTTCTACGTCGCCGTCCTGCCGCAGTTCATCCCGGCCGAGGCCCCGCACTTCGCGATGGGCCTCGCGCTGACCTCCGTCCACGTCGTGCTCGGCACGCTCTGGTCGGCGGTCCTGATCGCCTCCGCCACCGCCCTCGGCACCCGGCTGCGGGGAGCCCGCGCCCGGCGCGTCCTGGACCGGGTCACGGGCACGGTGATCGGCGCCTTCGCGGTACGGCTCGCGGTCGGCGACTGACCGGGTCCGCCGGGCGGCGACTACGCGTACTGGGCGATCTGGATGAGGTTGCCGCAGGTGTCGTCGAGGACGGCGGTGGTGACGGGGCCCATCTCGACGGGGGGCTGGGTGAAGCGGACGCCGAGGGCGGCGAGGCGGGCGTGCTCGGCGTGGACGTCGTCGACGGCGAAGGCGGCGGCCGGGATGCCGTCGGCGACCAGGGCCGCCTTGTACGGCGGGACCGCCGGGTGGCCGGAGGGCTCCAGGAGGAGCTCGGTGCCGTCGGGGTCCTCCGGGGAGACCACGGTGATCCAGCGGTCCTCGCCGAGGGGCACGTCGTGCTTGGCCGCGAAGCCGAGCACGTCGGTGTAGAAGCGGAGCGCCTTCTCCTGGTCTTCGACGAAGACGCTGGTCAGGTTGATCCTCATGGGGTGTCCTCCGGGGGTGCGGGGGCGAGCCATCGCGTGACGATGTGCTCCAGGGGGCTGGGGTCGAGGTCGTGGAACCTGTAGCGGCCCTCGCGGCGGGCCGTGACCAGTCCGGCGGACTCCAGCACCGCGAGGTGCTGGCTGACCCCCTGCCGGGAGAGGGCGAGGCCGTGCCGGGTCGCCAGCCGGGCGCAGATCTCGAAGAGGGACTGCCCGTTGCGTTCGGTCAGCTCGTCGAGGATCGCCCGGCGCGCCGGGTCGGCCAGCGCCTTGAACAGATCCTCCTGCATGCCGCCACCATAGGCAAGTCGCCACTTGCCTGTCGAGTCGGCCCGCCGGCCGGATCCCCCGACGGCCGGACCGCTGTCGGACCCTCCGCCTAAGGTGGTCGGACACCGACCGGTCCCGCCCTGACGAGGGAGAAACCTTTGAGCACGGCCCAGCGGAACGGCGCGGCTCCGTCCGCCCCGCACCTCGCCGACCGCCACGAGCTGATCCGCGTGCTCGGCGCGCGGGAGAACAACCTCAAGGACGTCAGCGTCGAGATCCCCAAGCGCCGGCTGACCGTCTTCACCGGGGTCTCCGGCTCCGGCAAGAGCTCCCTGGTCTTCGACACGATCGCCGCCGAGTCCCAGCGGCTGATCAACGAGACGTACAGCGCCTTCGTCCAGGGGTTCATGCCGACGCTCGCCCGGCCCGACGTCGACGTGCTCGACGGCCTGACCACGGCGATCATCGTCGACCAGCAGCGGATGGGCTCCGACCCGCGCTCCACCGTCGGCACCGCCACCGACGCCAACGCGATGCTGCGCATCCTCTTCAGCCGGCTCGGCACCCCGCACATCGGCTCCTCGCGGGCCTTCTCCTTCAACGTCCCCTCGGTGAGCGGCGCCGGCGCCGTCACCGTCGAGCGCGGCGGCCGGACGGTGAAGGAGCGGACCAGCTTCACCATCACCGGCGGCATGTGCCCCCGCTGCGAGGGCCGCGGCCGGGTCTCCGACATCGACCTGGCGCAGCTGTACGACGAGGCCAAGTCGCTCGACGAGGGCGCGCTGACCATCCCCGGCTACACCGCGGACAGCTGGTACGGCCGGACCTACCGGCTCTCCGGCCTCCTGGACCCGGCGAAGCCGATCCGGGAGTACACCGCGCGGGAGCGGGAGACCCTCCTGTACAAGGAGGCGACCCGGGTCAAGGTCGAGGGGGTCAACGTCACGTACGAAGGCCTGATCCCCAAGCTCCAGAAGTCGTTCCTGGCCAAGGACGTCGAGTCGCTCCAGCCGCACATCCGGGCCTTCGTGGAGCGGGCCACCACCACCCAGGTCTGTCCGGAGTGCGACGGCACCCGGCTGAACGAGGGCGCCCGCTCCTCGAAGATCGGGGGCATCAGCATCGCCGACGCCTGCCGGATGCAGATCAGCGACCTGGCCGCGTGGGTGCGCGGGCTGGACGACCCGTCGGTGGCGCCGCTGCTGGAGTCGCTGCGCGGGACGCTGGACTCGTTCGTGGAGATCGGCCTCGGCTACCTGGCCCTCGACCGGCCGGCGGGCACCCTGTCGGGCGGCGAGGCGCAGCGGGTGAAGATGATCCGGCACCTCGGCTCCTCGCTCACCGACGTCACCTACGTCTTCGACGAGCCGACGGCCGGTCTGCACCCGCACGACATCCAGCGGATGAACGAACTCCTGCTGCGGCTGCGGGACAAGGGCAACACCGTCCTGGTCGTGGAGCACAAGCCGGAGACGATCGCGATCGCGGACCACGTGGTGGACCTCGGCCCCGGCGCCGGCAGCGGCGGCGGCACGATCTGCTACGAGGGCACGCTCGACGGGCTGCGCGGCAGCGGCACCGTGACCGGCCGGCACCTGGACGACCGGGCCTCGGTGAAGGAGGCGGTCCGGACGCCGACCGGAGTCCTGCCGATCCGCGGCGCGACCGCCAACAACCTGCGGAAGGTGGACGTGGACCTCCCGCTCGGCGTCCTCGCCGTGGTCACCGGCGTCGCCGGTTCCGGCAAGAGCTCGCTGGTGCACGGGTCGATCCCGGCGGACGCCGGGGTGGTCTCGGTCGACCAGACCCCGATCCGCGGCTCGCGGCGCAGCAACCCGGCGACGTACACCGGGCTGCTCGACCCGATCCGCAAGGCCTTCGCCAAGGCCAACGGGGTCAAGCCGGCGCTCTTCAGCGCCAACTCGGAGGGCGCCTGCCCGACCTGCAACGGCGCCGGCGTCACGTACACCGACCTGGCGATGATGGCGGGCGTGGCCACCACCTGCGAGGAGTGCGAGGGCCGGCGCTTCATGGCCTCGGTGCTCGACCACAAGCTCGGCGGCCGGGACATCAGCGAGGTCCTGGCGATGTCCGTGTCCGAGGCGGAGGAGTACTTCGGCGCGGGCGAGGCGCGCACGCCGGCGGCGCACCGGATCCTGGAGCGGCTGGTGGACGTCGGGCTGGGCTACCTCACGCTGGGGCAGCCGCTCACGACGCTCTCCGGCGGCGAGCGGCAGCGGCTGAAGCTGGCCACGCACATGGGCGACAAGGGCGGCGTCTACGTGCTCGACGAGCCGACCACCGGTCTCCACCTGGCCGACGTGGAGCAGCTGCTCGGACTGCTCGACCGTCTCGTCGACTCCGGCAAGTCGGTCATCGTGGTCGAGCACCACCAGGCCGTGATGGCGCACGCCGACTGGATCGTCGACCTGGGGCCCGGCGCGGGCCACGACGGCGGCCGGGTCGTCTTCGAGGGCACCCCCGCCGATCTGGTCGCCGCCCGCTCGACCCTCACAGGCGAGCACCTGGCGCGGTACGTCGGGGCCTGACCGGCGGGCCCGGCCGGCCGGGGCCGGGCGGCGGTGCCGGTCCGCCGAGGACCGCCGACGGCGGGAGGAGGACCGCCGGGGCGCCGGCCGCCACCACCGCCGCCACGGCGGCGCGGGAGCGGTCCGTCCGCTCCGTGAGGTGGTGGACGGCCTCCGGGGGCGGGGGGCCCGCCTTGAAGCGGGCCTCCGCGCGGACCCAGGCGCGCAGCAGGGCCGGGCCGGGGTCCGGGTGGGCCAGGGCCTCGTGCAGGTCGGGTCCGGGCAGGACGCGGCGGAGGACCGGGAGGGGGCCGGGGCGGCGGGCCGCCGGTTCCACGTCGACGCCGACCGGGCCGGGGCCCGCCGCCGCCGCGACCAGGCCGTCGGCGTGGCTGAGGCTGAGGCCGAGGCCGGGGCGGTCGGCGAGGTACGGGCGTCCGTGGCCGTCCCGGCCGCAGTCCGGGCACCGCTGGGCGACGCCGGCGGCCTCCGGGGAGCGGCCGGTGAGGCGGGCGGCGCAGAGGCGGAGCAGGAGGCGGGCGGCCAGGACGTCGTCGTGGCGGGACGGCACGCGGATCGCGGCGAGGCGGCGGCGCTCCCAGGGGGCGAGGAGCCGCGGGCCGAGGCCGGGGGCGGCCAGGACCTCCCGGGTCGTCGCCACCACCGCGAAGGCGCCGGGGGTCACCCGGCGGGCGTGAGGAAGCGTTCCCGGACGCGGGCGAGGGTGCGGAAGTCGTCGATGGTGACCTCCTGGAGGTCGATCGACGTGCCGGAGATGTCCTCCAGGAGGTCGATGAACTCCAGGAAGTCCATGGAGTCGATCAGCCGGGCCTCGATGAGGTCCTCGTGGGCGTCGATCGGGCCGTCGAGGCCGGGGTTCTTCTCCTGGATCCAGGCGGCGACACGTTCCATGGTGCGGTTCTCCACTCCTTGCGGGTCGTGGGTTGCGGGGCGGGGGTTTGCCGGTCGGGGGCTGCGGGTCGGGGCGGGGGTGTGGGTTGCGGGTCGGTGGGGCGCGGGTCGGGCGGGCGGACCGGTGCCGACGGGCCGTCAGCCGGTGACGGCGCGGAGCCGGTCGAGGGCCCGCTCGGGGCCGCCGTGGGCCTGGAGCATGGCGTGCACCCAGCGTTCGAGGCCGAAGGCGACGCAGGCGCTGTAGGCGGGGCCGTGGCTGCCGGCGCGGATGTCGAGGCGCTCGCCGAAGAAGTTGCGGTGGCGGTTGACGGAGGCGATGGCGGTGCCGTCGGGGGCGCTGTACTCGTGCTTGACCGGGTCGAGCGCCATCAGCCGGGCCCGGGAGCCGCCCTTGTCGTAGAAGGGGTCGTCGGCGGTGGCGCGGGTGAGGTCGAGGCCGAGGAGTCCTGCGGTCTCCTGGACGAACTCGCCGCCGCGCTCCAGGTGTTCGACGGCGCCCTCCTTGGTGCCGAGGTAGACGACCTCGCGCATGTGGAAGCCCCAGAGGCGGCGCAGGCCGTCGTAGTGGGTCTCGTTGCGGAAGCAGCGGCCCGTGGCGGAGATCCGCAGGCCGTCCTCGCCGACGTCGGCGCCCTCCAGGGAGAGCAGCAGGCCGTAGCAGGTGGCGGAGGGCAGCAGGTAGCCGGTGGGTTCGAGGGGCCGGCCGCCGGGGGCCTGGCCGGCGGCGAGGCCGTCGTGGGCGTCGGGGGCGAACCGGCCCGCGGAGACTCCGAGATGGGGGAAGTTGCGGAAGTAGTCGAGGCGGGCGAGTCCGTCGGCGGAGAGCAGCGGCGGGCCGGTGACCTCGGGGGCGGAGAGCCGTGCGGCGAGTCCGGCGAGCAGGGCGTCGAGGCCGCGCAGCAGGGCGGTGTGCACCGGGTCCAGCGTGATCAGGCCCGGGCCGGGGCTCTGGAGACCGGCGACGGACGGGGTCGTGGCGCTGGGTGTGCTCATGGAACCGTTCCCTCTCGGCGTGGTGGTCGGTCGGGGGGCGGCGGGCGCGGCCGTCCCGTCCCCGTGCCCACGCCGACGGGACGGCGGGGCGGCGGGCGGGGCCTCGCTCGCGGTCGCCGTCGACCGGGGCGCAGTGGTCGGGCCGGCTCGACCGGTCGGGTCGGTTCCGGCGCTGCGCAAGGGGGACAGTAGGCCAGTCGGCCGATGGTTGTCTAGACCAAAGATCGGGGCCCAACGGGCCTGCCCAGGGCTCGATTTCGGGCCTTTGGCCGACACGCGGGGCATACCGGCGGGTCACTTGACACCGATGATGGTCTACACCAATTCTTTCCCTCGTCCCCCGCGGCTCCTCCACCGTCGCCAGGTCCGCGCCCCGCTCCCGTCCCGCCGTGCCCCGCCCCCGAGGCCGCACGCCGCCCGACTCCCGCCTGGAGGGACCCTTGACGACCACGCCCGCCCCCGCCCCGCGCCGCCCGCGCACCCCGTACCTGCACCGGGCGGCCACCGAGCGCCCGTACTTCAGCGACGACGGCGAGTCCTACCTCGCGGCGACGACCCTGCGGGAGCTGAAGAAGACCCGCCCGCTGCGGGTGCTCTCCGAGGCGGACTTCGCGCACTGGCAGACGTACGGCTACGTCATCGTGCGCGAGGCGATCCCGGCCGAGGCGGCCCGCCGGCTCCTCGACTTCACCTGGGACTTCCAGGGGCTCGACCCGCAACGGCCGGAGAGCTGGTACGAGGAGCGGCCGCTGCGCTCCGAACTCGACCGGCAGCTGCTCGTCTACGGCTTCGTCGAGGCCTACCACCACCAGCTGCTCTGGGACAGCCGCCAGGCCCAGCGGGTCTACGACGCCTTCGTGGACGTGTGGGACTGCGAGGAGCTGTGGGTCACCCTCGACCGGCTCAACCTCAACCCGCCCAACATCCGCAACCGCGACCGCGCCCTCATCGAACCCACCGACCGGGGCTTCGACATCGAGCTGCACTGGGACATCGACACCACCCTCGGGGTGCCGCCGCAGCGCGTCCAGGGCATCATCGCGCTCAACGACACCAGCCCCGAGACCGGCGGCTTCCAGTGCGACCCCGAGCTGTTCCGCCGCTTCGAGGAGTGGAAGCTCACCCAGCCCGGCGACCGCGACCCGATCCGCCCCGACCTCGACCGCGCCGAGTACCCCGTGGTCCGCCCCGAGCTGCACCCCGGCGACCTGCTGATCTGGAACGGCCTGCTGGCCCACGGCGTGGCCCGCAACACCTCGGAGAACGGCGTCCGCGCGGTCCAGTACCTGTCGATGATGCCCGCCCTGGAGGAGCACGCGAAGCTGCGCCGCTCCCGCGTCGAGTCCTGGCGCCACCTGCGCACCCCGCGCTGGAACCGCACCCTCGTCGGCGACCCCGTGCTGCACGAGTCCAAGCGCTACCCGACCGCCGAACTCACGCCGCTCGGCGCCCGGTTGCTGGGCCTCACCTCCTGGCACGAGGAGGCCGCCGGCGAGGCGGAGACCCCGGCCGCCCCGACCGGGGAGCCCGCGTGCGCCGCATCTGCCTGACCCTCCCCACCCACCGCGCCTGCACGGCGACGATCGCGGCGGTCGCCGGAGAAGCCGCCTACGGCGCACGGGAGTTCGGCGTCGAGGTGCACCTGCTGATCCTCGACTCCTCGGCACCCGCCGACCTCGCCGCGCACCGGGCAGCGGTCGCCGCGCTGCCCCCCGCGCCCGGCGTCGTCGTCCACCACCTCGACGAGGAGCGGCAGCGCGCCTTCCTGCGGGAGGTCGCCGCGGCGGCCGACCCCGCCGGAGCCGACCGGCTCGTCGACCTGATGCTCCCGGCCGCCGTCTCGTACGGCGCCTGCACCAACCGCGCCTTCCTGCTGGCCGAGGCGCTGGGCTGCGCCTCGGTCCACCGCCGCGACTCCGACAGCCGCTACCAGCTCCTCGACGGCGCGCCGGTCTACCCGATCCACCACGAGCTGGCCTCCCTCGGGCGGCGGGCGGCCGACGCGACGGACTCGGTCACCCGCAGCCGGCTCGACCCGGGCTGCGCCGACCGGACCGTCGCCCTCGCCGGAGCGTCCTTCATCGGCGCCCCGTCCGTGGACGTCGCCGAGATCCGCGCGCTCGACCCGGAGGCGTACCGCGAGGTCGTCGGACTGTCCGTGCCCTCCGGGCACCCGGAGATCTGGCGGCGGAACCTGATCGACGAGGCGTTCCGGGGAGCCGGCACCACCCCGTTCACCGGTGACCTGTCCACCCTGACCCTGGTCAGCCCCACCCGCGTCGACATGTGCAACGTGGCGTTCGGCCGGGAGGTCTACGGCCGGATCCCGCTGCCGCCCGCCACCGACACCATCGGCACCGACTACTTCCTCCTGCACGTGGTGCGCCAGGCCCGGCTGCCCGGGGTGCTGCACAACCGGCACATCGTCAACTACCACACCGGTGAACGCCGTTCGGACGAGGGCTTTCTCGCCTACCAGCTCCGCTTCGCCAAGTACCTGCTCGCCTCCCCCCACCTCGAAGCGGTGTACGCGGGACTCGCGGCGGCCGGTGACGCGCTCCTCGACCCCGGCGGGCGGGTGCGGCCCGCCGCCGTCTCCGCCCTCCTGCGCGAGAGCGCCCTGATCGGCCCCGCGGGCAACGAGGCCCGGCTCGACGTGCTGGACCGCCGCTACCGCTCCCTCGGCGGCCGGTACGCCACCGCCGCCGCGCTCTTCGCCGAGCGGCGCGGCCGGCTGCTCGCCGAGGCCCGCTCCGACATGGAGGACTTCGCCCTGCTCGTCGACGCCTGGGGCTCCCTGACCGCGCACGCGAAAGGCACCACCGTGATCCATCCCGCCGGCCCCCGGGCCGCGTCCGCGCCGGCCGTGGCGCCGTGACCGCCGTCCCCGCCGCCGACGGCGTCACCGGGGCCCGCGCCCTCACCGTGCGCTACGCGGGCGGCGCCGCGCGCCGGGGCCCCGTCACCATGGGCCAGGCCAACATGATCCGCTGCATCCTGCGGGACGAGCCCGACAGCATCAACATCCACGACGTGTGGCCGGTCCCCGACGGCACCGGGATGGACCGGGCCCTCGCCGCGCTGGCGGAACTCGCCGCGCGCCACGAGGCGTTGCGCACCACCTTCCCGTACGGGGAGGGCGGCGCCGCCCCCGTCGAACAGGTCGTGGCCCCCGCCGGCGCGTTCACCGTCACCGTCCTCGACCACGACGAACTCCCCGAGGACCCCGACGCCTACGCCGAGGCGGTGGCCCGCTCGGCCCGCGACACCCGCTTCCGCCTCGACCTCGACTTCCCGCTGCGCCTGAGGATCCTCGCCCGCGCCGGCCGGCCCGTCCGCGTCGCCCTCGCCGCCAGCCACGCCGTCACCGACGGCAGCGCCCTCGGAATCCTCCGGGACGAATGGCTCGCCCTCCTCGCCGGCGAGCCGCTTCCGCCGGTCGCCTCGGCCACCCCGCTCGACCTCGCCGCCGAGGAGAACACCCCGGCCGGGCGGCGCAAGTCGCTCGCCTCCCTGGCGCACTGGGAGAGGATCCTGCGCACCGGGCCGCAGGCGATGTTCGCCGAGGACGGCGCCGCCGGCACCGAGACCGACACCCCGGGCCTCACCCTCCGCTCGGCGCGCGGCGGCCGGGCGCTGGCCGCCGCCGCGCGGCGCACCGGCGCCCTCCCGAGCACGGTGCTGCTGACCGCCTGGTGCGTGCTCACCGCCCACCGGGCGGGCCAGTCCGTCTGCGTCGCCGCGGTGCCCACCTCGAACCGCTTCCTGCCGAAGCTCGCGCGCTCGGTGAGCACCCTCTCCCAGGACGCCCTGCTCGACCTCGACGTCCGGGCGCCGTCGTTCGACGCGCTGCTCGCCAAGGCGTGGGGCGCGGCGATGAACGCGTACCGCCACAGCCGCTTCGACGCGCTCGACCTGTGGGAGCTGATCGGCCGGGTCACCACCGAGCGGGGCAGCCAGTTCGCGCGCGACGCCGTCTTCAACGACATCAGCGCCCTGCCCGCCGTGCTCGCCGCCGCGACGGCCCCCGACGGGGACGCCCCGGAGCTGGAGATCGGCTGGGGCGAGAGCCGCTCGCTGCCGACCCGGCTGCTGACCTTCGTCTACGAGACGGAGCCGGTCCTGCGCCTGGCGACGTGGGCCGACCCCGCGCTGTTCCCCCGGGCGGCGGCGGAGGACCTGGCCACCGGTCTGGTGCGGCTCCTGGAGGCCGTCGCCGGCGCCGACGTACCGCTCGAAACGCCCGGGCTCACCGGGGTGACGGGGGTGCGCCCCGTCGAGCGCGGGCCGGAGTGGACCCGGGTGGACGGCTGCTGGGTCTCCCCCGCCGCCGTCGCCGGCGCCCTCGCCGACGCGCTGCCCGGACGGCCCGTCGAGGTCGTGGTGGAGGAGGACGCCGGGGGCGACGAGAGCGGCCGGAGGCTCGTCGCGTACGTCGGCGCGGACGAGCGGACCTGGCCGGACGGGGCGCTGACGGCCGAGCGGGCGCACGCCGCGCTGATGGGCGTCCTGCCGGGGCGGCCCGGGGTGCTGGCCCCGCACCGGTACGTGTTCGTCGAGGGCCCGCCGCGGCACCCCGCCGCGGCGCAGCGGATTCTGAGCGAAGGGACCGGCCGGAGCCGGGAGATGCCACATGACCACCGATGACACCGCCGCGGCGCCGGGGGCCGGGCCGCTGCCCAGCCCCTGGCGGTCGCGTCGCTTCCGGCTCTTCTTCACCGCGCGCAGCGCCTCGCTGCTCGCCGACGGCATGCTGATGGTCTCCGTGACCACCTCGGTCCTCGGCGCCGGGTTCGGGGCCACGGGCGTGGGCTACGCGCTCGCCGCCTGGATGGTGCCGATCGTCGTGCTCATCCTCTTCGGCGGGGTGCTCGCCGACCGCTTCACCCCGCGGGTGATGATGGTCGGCGCGGACGCGGTCCGGGTGGTGACCATGCTCCTCATGGCCGCGCTGTTCGCCGGGGGCGGCGTGCGGCTCTGGCAGATCATGGCGCTGATGGCGGTGAGCGGCGCGGCGACGGCGATGTTCCAGCCGGGGCTCGCGAGCATCGTCCCGCGGGTCGCGGAGGACATCCAGCGGGCCAACGCGCTGCTGCGGATCTCCGAGTCGATGGCCACGCTCATCGGCCCCGGCCTGGCCGGTTTCCTGGTGGCCCACTGGGACCTGGCGGGGTCGTTCGTGGTGATCGCGGCGGCGTACGCGGTCAGCGCCGGCGGGCTGCTGCCGCTGCGGGGGCTCGCCTCCGGGCAGGACGGGAGCGGCGGGGCCGACGAGGGGGGCGAGGGCGACGACCCGATGTGGCGCCGGCTCGCCACCGGCTGGCACGAGTTCCGGTCCCGTTCCTGGCTGTGGGGCGTCATCTCGCTGTGGGCGGTGTACGGCCTCTTCGTCTTCGGTCCCTCGCTGCCGCTGGGCGCGGCGCTCCTCACGGAGCAGCACGGGGCGACCGGCTACGGCTGGATCGCCTCGGCCGACGGTCTGGGCACGATCATCGGCGGGCTGCTCGGCATGCGGGTCAGGCCGCGCCGGCCGCTGGTGGCGGGGGTCGGCGCGATGTTCTTCTTCGCCCTGAACCCGCTGGCTCCGGCGCTCGGCTGGAACTTCGCCCTCACGGCCGTCACGGGGATGGTGGCCGGCTGCGGCTTCGCCTTCTGGGGCGTGATGTGGGCGACCAGCGTGCAGTCCCACATCCCGCTGGCGGTGCTGAGCCGGGTGTCGGCCTACGACATCGCCGGGTCGATCATGGTGATCCCGCTGGGCCGCGCGCTGGCGGGGCCGGTGGCGGAGTCCTTCGGCGCGGACCGGGTGCTGCTCTTCTCCTCCGCGGTGTCGTTCGTCCTGCTGGGCGCCATGCTCTGCGTCCCGGCGATCCGCGGCCTGACCCGTCTCGACCGGCCCGCGGCGGAGACGGCGGCGGACACGGCGGCCGACCCGGCGGCGGACACGGCGGGCGATCCGGCGGCGGTGCCGGTGCCGGTGGCCGGGAAGGAGTCCGCCGCGGCGGAGGCGTGAGGGAGCCGCCCCGAGGCGGTGCGCGCCGGGCAGCGGTCCGGAGCCCGCGGGTCCGGCCGGACGACGACCGTCCGGCCGGGCCCGCGGCGCGTCACTCCCAGTCGTCCCAGGACGGCTCGGCCTCGTCGTCGCCGAAGAAGAGCGGCTCGTCCTCGGGGGCCGAGGCAGCGGGGCGGGCTGCCTGGGCGGGGCGGGCGGGCGCCGCCGAGGTGCGGGCCGCCGGTACGGGCGCGGCGCCGACGGAGCGGGCCGTCCGCTGGTCCGCGGCCCGGGCGTCCGGGCGGACCGGGGTCCCCGCCGCCTCGGCGGCCGGGGCCTCCGGGGCGTCGCCGTCCGCTCCGGCGAACTCGGCGAGGGCCTCCAGGACGCCCTCGCCGTACTTGTCGAGCTTGGCCTCGCCGACGCCGCCGACGGTGCCGAGCTCGGCCACGCTCTTCGGCAGCGTGGTCGCGATCTCGCGCAGCGTCGCGTCGTGGAAGACGACGTACGCGGGCACCCCCTGCTCCCGCGCGGTCGCCGCGCGCCAGGCGCGCAGGGCCTCGAAGACGGGCACGGCCGCGGCGGGCAGGTCGACGGGGACGCGGGACTTGCCGGAGCGGCCGCCGCTCTCCTTGCGGGACGGTGCGGCCTTGGCGGCCTCCTTGCGCATCGGGACCTGGCGCCGTCCGCCGAGGACGTCGCCGCTGGCCTCGGTGAGGACGAGGGTGCCGTAGTCGCCCTCCACGGCGAGCAGCCCCTGGGCGAGGAGCTGGCGGACCACGCCGCGCCACTCGGCGGTGCCGAGGTCGGCGCCGATGCCGAAGACCGAGAGGTTGTCGTGGTCGAACTGGATGACCTTGGCGGTCTTCTTGCCCTGGAGGATGTCGATGATCTGGCCGGCGCCGAACTTCTGGCGCCGCTCGCGGGCCAGCCGCCACACGGTGGAGAGCAGCTTCTGCGCGGCGACCGTGCCGTCCCAGGAGTCGGTGGGGGTCAGGCAGGTGTCGCAGTTCCCGCAGGGATCGGACTTCTGGCCGAAGTAGGCGAGCAGGCGGACGCGCCGGCACTCGACGGTCTCGCACAGGGCGAGCATGGCGTCGAGGTGGGCGGAGAGCGCGCGGCGGTGGTTCTCGTCGCCCTCGGAGCCGTCGATCATCTTGCGCTGCTGGACGACGTCCTGGAGGCCGTACGCGAGCCAGGCCGTGGCGGGCTCGCCGTCGCGGCCGGCGCGGCCGGTCTCCTGGTAGTAGCCCTCGACGGACTTGGGCAGGTCGAGGTGGGCGACGAAGCGCACGTCGGGCTTGTCGATGCCCATGCCGAAGGCGATCGTCGCGACGACCACGACGCCGTCCTCGCGGAGGAACCGCGACTGGTGGGCGGCGCGCGTGGCGGCGTCCATGCCCGCGTGGTACGGGATGGCGTCGACGCCGTTCTCGGCGAGGAAGGCGGCGGTCTTCTCCACGGAGGAGCGCGACAGGCAGTAGACGACTCCGGCGTCCCCGGCGTGCTCGGCGCGGATGAGGTCGAGGAGCTGGCGGGTCGGGTTGTTCTTGGGGACGATCCGGTACTGGATGTTGGGCCGGTCGAAGCTGGCGACGAAGTGCCGGGCCTCGTCCAGGCCGAGGCGGGTGGCGATCTCGCCGTGGGTGGCCTCGGTGGCCGTCGCGGTCAGCGCGATCCGCGGCACCTCGGGCCAGCGCTCGTGGAGCAGGGAGAGCGCGAGGTAGTCGGGCCGGAAGTCGTGGCCCCACTGGGAGACGCAGTGCGCCTCGTCGATCGCGAAGACGGAGACCGTGCCCCGGTCGAGCAGCCGCTGGGCGCCTTCGGTGCGCAGCCGCTCGGGGGCCAGGTAGAGGAGGTCCAGCTCGCCGGCGAGGAAGGCCTGCTCGACGGTCTGCCGCTCGTACGGGTCCTGGGTCGAGTTGAGGAAGCCCGCCCGGACGCCGAGTGCGTTGAGCGCGTCCACCTGGTCCTGCATCAGTGCGATCAGCGGCGAGATCACCACGCCCGTGCCGGGCCGCACCAGCGCCGGGATCTGGTAGCACAGCGACTTGCCGCCGCCGGTCGGCATGAGCACGAGGGCGTCGCCGCCGGCCACGACGTGCTCGATGATCTCCTGCTGCTCGCCCCGGAAGGAGCTGTAGCCGAAGACCCGGTGGAGGACCTCCAGGGCGTCGGAGGGTCCGTCGGGGCTCGGCGAGGAGGAGGCGTCGGAAGAAGCGTCGATGAGGGCCACCCGAAGAGCCTATCCGCCCCGGCACCCCTGCCGGGCCGCCCGCCGAAGCCTGTGGACAACTCGCGTCGGGCGCCCGGTCCGGTCACCCGGGGGAGTGAGGCGGGAGGTCTCCGGAGAGTGAGGCGGAGGTCTCCGGGGAGTGAGGCGGAGGTCTCCGGGGAGTGAGGCGGAGGTCTTCGTGAGGACGGGACGGCCGGGCGGGGTCTCGTGCGACGGGCCCCTCCTCCGGTCGTCCGACGGAGCCGTCGTCCGGCCTGCGGCCCTTGCCCCCCCCGGCCGGGGACCTCCCGTCCGGCCGGGGGTCTTCCGTCCGCCCCGGGCGCCTTCCGTCCGGGAGACAGGGGTCCCGCCTGCGCCGATACTGGGGAGGGCATCCTTCCTCCCCCAGAGAGGACCGGCTCATGTCCCCGAACACCGCGAAGAAGCCGCACCAGCCCGCGAGCGTCACGGTCAAGGGGCGGGACATGCGGTTGCGGACCATCGGGTTCCTGCTGGTCGCCGCGCTCGCCGTCTGGTTCATCGCCGCCAACACCGGCTCCGTCACCATCCGGCTGTGGATCCCGACGGTCACCCTCCCCCTCTGGTGCGTCCTCACCGTGACGCTCCTCGTCGGCGTCCTGCTGGGCCTCGTCATCGCCCGCCGCCGCGCCGCCCGGGACTGACGGCGCGCGAAAACCGGCCGCCCCGGGCCCCGTGGGCCCCGGGCCGCCGGACGCTCAGGCGTCGACCTCCGCGTCCCTCCCCGCTTCCCGGGCGGACGGGCGGCCGGAGGCGCGGCCCGGCTCGCGGGCGTCCTCCCGGACGAGGAATTCCAGCAGTCCGGCGATCTCGTGTCCGGCCTCGGCGGGGTGCCGGAAGGAAGCGCCGGGGTTGACGCGGTAGCGGTTGCGGCGTCCGTCGGAGGCGCGGGCCCTGGCGAGGTATCCCCCCTCCTCCAGGTCGGCGACGATGGCCTGGACGGTCCGTTCGGTCACCCCGCAGCGCGCGGCCACGTCCCGGAGCCGCATCTCGGGATCGCGGGCGACGGCGAGCAGGACCCGGGCGTGGTTGGTGAGGAAGGTCCACCTCGGCTGTGGTCCGTTTCCGTTCTCTCCCATGCCCACGGTCTCCCCAGGATCGCCCCCAATCATGCGAAGCGCGCTTCAGGTAAATATTGACGCATATGCCCCGTAAGAGGACACTCGGGATGAGGCGTCCTGGTGGCGTTCCCCCACGACCGGAGCACTTCATGAGTGCCGAACTCGTCCGACGGGTCCAGACCGCGCTGGCCGACGCCGGCTTCGGACCGGGCAGTGGGCTGACCACGCAGACCGACGGCCCGGCGGTCATCGTCTCCTGGCACCCGGACCGGCTGATCCGGCCCACCATCACGGCCCACGCCTCCGATCCCGACGTGCACTCCGCCGCGGAGATCCCCGGCATCCGAAACGCCCTGGACGCCGCCCTCATCAGCGTCTTCCTCGCCGCCGGGCTCGTCCCGCTCAGCCACCCCGAGGGCTTCATCAGCGTCACGGCGGTCCCGGTCGGCTGAGCGCCCCTGCCCCCGCCCGACCCGGCCGGCGGCCCGCCGACCCCCGCGTGCCCACACCCACGTGCCCGCATGCCCGCATGCCGCGCGCGATTCCGGACAGTCGCCGGGGTGTGAGGTGAACAGCCATGAGGGTCAAGGCGGAAGAAGAGGCGGGGCCCCGCCCGGCCGGAGCGCTTCCGAAGCAACGGGTCGTGGGCGTGTCCGGGGAGCTGGACATCCATCGCGCGGAAGAGGTGCGGTCCACGCTCCTCCGCGCGATCACCGAAGCACCGCCGGGGGCCGAGGTGATCGTCGACCTCCTGTACTCGTCGTTCTGCGACTCCTCCGGTCTCGACGCGCTCCTGACCGCCAGGCGGCGCGCCGCGGACTCCGGGCACGCGCTGCGCCTTCGGGCGCCCTCCCACCAGATGGTGCGCCTCCTGGAGAGCACCGACACGGCCGACCTGTTCCCGATGAGCCCCGCCCCTCCGGCCGGGGACCCCGCCGACTGACCGGCCGTCCCCGGCCCCAGCCGCCAGACCAGTGGCCTCCCGGGCCTCCGGGAGCGGTCTCCTACTCCTCCAGGGGGCGGCGCAAGGCGCTGTCCCCCCGGTCCCACGCCGCGCGGATGTGGTCCGCGAGCCGCTCCTCCAGCAGGACGGTCGCGGCGCAGCCGAAGGCGACGTCGGCCTCCAGGGCGGGCTCGTCGGTGAGGAGCCCGTCGACGACGCCGTGGCGGACCACCTGCTCGTGGACGGCGTCGGCCTCCACGTGCTCGGCGTAGAAGTGCTCGGCTGCGGCTCCCGCCCCGCAGCGCCTCATCGCCTTGGCCAGGCGCCTGGATCCGGGCGAGGACGTGATCTCGACGCAGGCGAAGTGGCCGACGAGGGCGCCGCGCAGGGCGCGGTGGAGCCCGAAGAGGGACATCAGGTTCACGGTGGCCAGGAGCGGCGCGGGCGCGTGGTCCACGTACCGGCCGTAGGAGCGGTCGAGGCCGAGGTCGTCCATGAGGTCCGCGAAGAGCTCCGCGTGGACGCGGTCGGCGCGGCCGGCGCCGAACTCGTCGTACTCGATGGCGACCATGGACGCCTTGGCCCGTCCGGTGAGCCGGGGGATCACCCAGGCGTGCGGGTCGGCCTCCTTGAGGTGGTAGAGCGAGCGCAGGGCCGCGTACTCCCGCAACTGCCATCGTTCTCCGTCCGTCTGGAGGCGGTGGCTGAGGCTGCCGGTGAGGTCCACGGGCTCCAGGAGGAGCGGTGCGAAGGCTTCCGCGACCGTCCGCGGCGCGTCCGGCAGTCCGGCGCGCAGGGCGTCGAGGAACCGTTCCTCCAACGCCCTTCGCAGCCGGAGCAGTTCGGGGTCCCACTCCCGTGCGTCGTCCACCCCCTCGAAGCCCCGGTAGTGGAGTTCGTACAGGAGGTAGAGGGCGAGCTGGAGGTCCTCGCCCCACGGCTCGGCATCCCGCACGGCCCCGGGCCCGTACCGCGGCGGGCCGCCCGACCGCAGGGCCCGGATCACGGCGCGGGACAACTCCCCCCGCTCCTCCGCGAGACGGGGAGCGGTGCCGACGGCGCTCGGGCCCGGGCCCGCGCCCGGCCCCGGCATCGGGCTCTTACTCACACCCGGGCTCGGGCTCGTACTCACATGGGGGCTCACACCCGGGCTCGGGCTCGGAGAGGGCATCAGGGTTTCCTGTCGTCGGTCGGGCGGGGGGCTCGCTCACGGCGGCGGTGGCTGGTGTCGCACCAGGGGTACGTGCGGCTGCGCCGGCACGTGCAGATCGCGACGGTGAAGCGGTCGGAGCGGGCGACCGTCCCGTCGGCGAGAACGATCTCGACGGGGCCTTCCACAAGGACGGGCCCCTCCGGGTCCACGAAGGCCCGGCGGGCGGGCGTCCCGCACGGGGTGCCGTCAGGAGTTGCGGGCACGGATGACCACCAGCTCTTCCCGTTGCTCGTCCTCGGCCGCCAGGCCCCGCCGTTCCAGCCAGGCCCGCCGCGACCGCAGGACCGGTCCCCAGGGGACGGAGGCGCGCGCCGTGACCCCGGCGGACAGGCCCCCCTCGGTCAGCCGGTCCACGGTCGTGCCCGCCCCGCACATGCCCGAGTGCACCATCAGCAGGACGCCGCCGGGGCGCAGCAGCGCCGGAGCGGCCGCGCAGACGCGGTCGATCACCAGGCGCCCGTCGGGTCCCGCGTCCCACGCGCGCTCCGCGCCCCGCCGGGGCGGCCGGGCCTCCGGAGCCGGCACGTACGGGGGGTTGGTCACGACCAGGTCGAAGCGTCTCCCCTCCGTCCGCACGGCGAAGTCGCCGTGCAGGACGCGCAGGGGCAGCCGGCGGACCAGCGCGTTCACGCGTGCCGTCGCCACGGCGGGCCAGGAGACGTCGACCGCGGTGACCGCGGCGCCCCTGCGCGCCGCGTGGAGGGCCAGCGCACCGGTGCCGGTGCCGATCTCGAGGACGTCCGTGAGGGGCCCGACCTCCTCGTGGTCGAGGGCCGCGGCGAGCAGCCTCGTGTCCGCCTGGGGCCGGTAGACGCTCGGGAGGGCCATCAGGCCGCCGGGGAACGTCGCCGAGGTCAGAGTGGTGCCGGACATCGCCTGTCTCACCTCCGGGTCGGGGCGCGGCCCGGGCGCGAGCCGCTTCCGTGGGTCTGGGGGACGAAAAGAACAGAGGAGCAAAGGAGCAGCAGGAGGGCGGAGGGCCCGAGGGCCCCGGCCTGTCGGGTGGTGGCCCCGCATCAGGGCGAGAAGAGGACCTTGACGGCTCCGTCCCGCTTCTTCTGGAACATCTCGTACGCGTCCGGAGCCTGTTCGAGCGGCAGGCGGTGGGTGGCGAAGTCGTCGACGCCGAGCGGGTCCTCGTCGGTGAGCAGGGGGAGGATGTCGTCGACCCAGCGCAGGACGTTGGCCTGGCCCATGCGCAGGTTCAGCTGCTTGTCGAACATGGTGAGCAGGGGCAGGGGATCGGCCGCGCCGCCGTACACCCCGGACACCGAGACGGTGCCGCCGCGGCGGACGAGGTCGATGGCGGTGTGGAGGGCGGCGAGCCGGTCGACCCCCGCGTGCTTCATCATGGCCGCGGCCAGCGCGTCCGGCAGGAGGGTGGTGAGGGTCTGGGCCGCCCCGGCGACACGGCTGCCGTGGGCCTCCAGGCCGACGGCGTCGATGACGGCGTCCGGACCGCGCCCGCCGGTGAGGGACCGGACGGTGTCGGACAGTTCGGCGCCGCGTTCCTTGAGGTCCAGGGCGTGGACGCCGCGGCGGCGCGCCCTCTCCAGCCGCTCGGGGACGAGGTCGATGCCGATGACCGTCTCCGCTCCGCGGTGGGCGGCGATGCGGCAGCTCATGTCGCCGATGGGCCCGAGTCCGAGGACCGCGACGCTGCCTCCCGGTGGGACGGACGCGTACGCGACGGCCTGCCACGCGGTGGGCAGGACGTCGGACAGGTAGACGAAGCGGTCGTCGGCCGGCCCGTCGGGGACGCGGATCGGCAGGGAGTTCCCGAAGGGTACGCGGAGGAACTGGGCCTGGCCGCCCGGGACCTGGCCGTAGAGCTTGGTGTACCCGAAGAGCGAGGCGCCGGTGCCGTGCGCCCGTACCTGGGTCGTCTCGCACTGGGAGTGCAGCCCCCGGTCGCACATGAAGCACGAGCCGCACGAGACGTTGAACGGGATCACCACGCGGTCCCCCGGCTTCAGGGCGGTGACGTCCGGCCCCACTTCCTCGACGACGCCCATGGGTTCGTGTCCCAGGATGTCGCCGGGGTCGAGGAACGCCCCGAGGACTTCGTAGAGGTGCAGGTCGGAACCGCACAGGCCGGTGGTCGTGATCCGGACGATCACGTCGTCGCCGTCGCGGATCACGGGATCGGGCACGGTGTCCACGCGTACGTCCCGCTTGCCCTGCCAGGTGAGTGCCCTCATGACGCCTCCTCGGAAACCGTGTCGTGTGGCCGTCCGTCCGTACCGGCCCCGCCGCCCCCGTGTGTGTCGCCCGCGCCCCGCCGCGGCGGCTGCCACCCCCTGCCGGATCACTCGTCGCGCACCACCCGGACGGTCGTGACCTCGGTGTCGACCGCGTCCGGCACGACCATGCCCGCCGCCACGCCGGTCCGCAGGTAGCGCAGGACGTCGCCGTTCAGGCGCTCTCCGGGCACCGCGGCGGGGATGCCCGGCGGGTAGGGGGTCAGCATCTCGGCGACGATCCGGCCCTCCGCCTTCTCCCAGGGCACCTGCTCGGTGCGGCCGAAGAAGGCGTCGCGGGGGAGCATCACCTGGTCCAGCCGCAGCCCCTCCGGGGAGGGGACCTCGACGCTCCGGGCCGGGCGTAGCTCCGCCCGGCGCGCGGACAGGTCCGTCAGGGCCGCCAGCAGCGCTTCCGCCGTGTCGCCGTCGTCGGCGTGGGTGAGCTGGGCGCTGATGCGGCGGTGGTCGGCGACGTGGAGGTCGATCCGGTGGTCGGCGCGGAGCCGGTCGGCGACCCGGTAGCCGGTGGTCCCCCACGCGCTGATGTCCATGATGATCTGGAGGGGGTCCTGGTCGGCCGCCCTGCCGGGTCCGCAGAAGTCGTCGCGGCCGTGCACGTGGACGCCGTCGATCCGGGAGATGCGGTCGCGGGTCTTGTGGGCGAGGGCGAGCGCGTGGTCGTAGAGGGCCTCGCCGTGTTCGACCATCTGCCGGCGCCAGCCGTCCAGCGCGGCGTACATGAGCACGGAGGGGCTGGTGGTGCCCAGCAGGTCCTCGCGGCTCTTGAGTACCTCGGGCCGCACCAGGTCGCCCTGGAGGTGGAAGACGGAACTCTGCTCCAGGCCGGAGCCCATCTTGTGGACGGACGTGACGCACACGTCGGCGCCGGCGTCCATGGCCCAGGTGGGAAGGTCGGGGTGGAACGGCAGGTGGGCGCCCCACGCCTCGTCCACGATCAGGGGCCGGTGCCGCCGGTGGCAGACCTCGGCGATCGCGGCCAGGTCCGAGCAGGTGCCGTAGGGGGTCGGGGTCGTCACCAGCGCGCCGCGGGCGTCGGGATGCTCGGCGAACGCCGCCTCGAACGCCTCGGGGCTCGGCGGATGGGCCAGGTGGCGCTCGGCGTCCCACTGGGGGTCCACCCAGACGGGCTCGATCCCCGAGAGGATCAGGCCCGACACCACGGACTTGTGGGCGTCCCGGCCCACCAGCAGCTTCTCGTGCGGTCCTGCGACGGACAGCATCGCCGACTTCACCGACAGGGAGCTGCCGCAGGTGGAGAAGAAGGCGTGGTCCGCGCCGACGGCCTCGGCCATCAGCGCCTGCGCCTCCTCCAGCACGCCCTGGGAGGACGTGCGGTCGTCCAGGCCGCTGGTGGCGAGGACGTCGGCCCGGAAGACCGCTTCGCCGAGCACGGCCCGTGCTCTGGGGTCGGCGCCCCTCCCCTGTTTGTGCCCCGGGGGCGTGAACGGGGTCCGCCCCTTCTCGTGATAGGCCGCCAACGCATCGAGAACAGGTGCCTTCGACTGATCCATGACGCGCGCCTGCCCGGCGATCGCCGCCGAAAACGGACATCCGGAAGGAAGCGGTCCGCAGCACCCCGTCCCGGCCGGCCCGACGGGCGGCGCGTCTCGCTCCTCGCCGCCCCGCCGGAGGACGCGTCCGGCCGACCGGGGCAGCGGGACGTACGGACCGGGCCGGGGCAGCGGGACGTACGGGCCCGGCGGGGCGGAGCGTACGGGCCCGGCGGCCGGTGCTCGCGCCGGAGCGGTGGGGCTCCCCCTGGGGGCGGCCGTGTCGCTACCCGCCCGGCGGGGCCGCGCTCCCCGGGGGCGCCGGGTCCGGTCCCCGCGCGCCGTCGCGGAGTTCGGCGGCGCGGCCGCCCGGGCCCAGCAGGCCGGTCGCTTCGAGGCTCCGCGCCCCTTCCAGGCGCGGCAACCGGGCGCGGGCGTAGTGGGTGACCACCGGCGGGACGCAGGCCCGGGCGGCCTGGACGGCGCGGAGCCATGCCGGCAGGTAGACGGCGGTCTCGCGCCGCTCCGCGGCGACGGCCAGCCGCTCCCCGGCCCGCGCCGCGGAGGTCGCCCTCCGGGCGGGCGGCGGCAGGTGGGCGCGCAGTTCCCGCAGGACGGCGCGGCGGTCCCCGTCACGCAGGAGGTCGGTGTCGATCCAGTTGAGGTAGCCGATCCCGACGGTGACGCCGTGGGCGGAGAGTTCCGCGCGCAGGGCCTGCGTGAAGGACTCGACGCCCGCTTTGGAGGCGCAGTAGGCGCTCATCATGGGGGTCGCGCCCAGCGCCGCCAGGGAGGCCACCTGGAGGTAGTAGCCGCGGGTGTCGAGGAGGTCGGGCAGGAAACTGCGGGCCGTGACCGCGCTGCCGACGAGATTGACCTCGACGACGCGGCGCCACGCCTGCGGATCGGTGTCGGCGAAGAGGCCCGCCTGGGCGACACCGGCGTTGCCCACCACCACGGAGGGCGGCCCGAGGCGGGAGCGGACCTGCCGGGCCGTGTCGGCCATGGCCGCGTCGTCGGTGACGTCGACCTCCCAGAAGGCGGCCTCGGTGCGGGACGAGGCGGCGACCTCCTCCAGGAGCCCTCCTTCCAGGCCCAGCAGGGCCAGGCGCGCTCCGCGTTCGCCGAAGGACCGGGCCAGCGCCTCCCCCAGCCCTCGCGCCGCCCCGGTGACCACGACGGTGCGGCCGCGCAGGGGCCGGGCGTGGGTCCGTGTCCTCACGGTCCTCACGTGGCGCCTCCACTCGTCCGGCGTCGGTCCGGCCGCGACGGCGCCGTGCGCCCCGCGCCCCGGTCTTCCCTCCAGGATGCTCCCGCGGGCGGCCGCCCGCTCCGGGGCAGACCCCGGCCTCTTGGGGCAGACCCCGGACGCGTGGGCAGGTCCCGGACGCGTGGTGCAGGCCCGCCCGCGCCGGGGCGGGCCCCTGCCACGTGGGGCAGACCCCTGCCACGTGGGCAGGTCCCGGACGCGTAGGGCGGCCCCGCCCGCGCCGGGGCGGGCCCCCGGCCGCGTGAGGCGCGGTCACCGGGGTAGACGCGACACGACCGTCGCACCGCTCCCTTCGGGGAGCCGTCCCGCCCGGCCCCGGCGCGGTTCCGACCGGACCGCCGGCGGAAGGCCCTTCTCAGGACCTCCCGCCCCGCGCGGCCCCTCCGTACGGCCCGTCCGTACGACCTGTCCGCGCGGCCCGTCCGTACGGCCCGGGTCCCGGGCGGTGCTCCGCCCCGGGCCTCCGGCAGCGGGCCCGGGGAGCGCCCGCCGGGCCCTGCGGGGCGGCGCGCCCGTCGTTCGCGAGGAGGATCCGCCGTGGCCATCCGTCATCAGCTCGTCCGACGTCCCCCGCTCGCCGTGTGGGCCGTACTCGCCGATCCGACCCGCTACGGGGAGTGGGTGGTCGGCCCGTCCGAGTCCGTCCCGCTCGACGACACCTGGCCCGCGCCCGGCTCCCGGCTGCGCTACACGATCCGGCTGGGCCCCTGGGCCACCGACGGCGTGACGACCGTCCGTCACCAGGAGACCGGCAGGGAGCTGGAACTGGAGGCGGCGTTCAAGTCCCTCGGCACGGCGAGGATCTTCCTCCAGCTCAGGCCCTGGGGCGAGGAGACGCTCGTCGTCTGCGACGAGCACCCGCTGCGCGGCCTGGGCGGCACCCTGCACAACCCGGTGAGCGAGACGGCCCTCCAGCTCAGGCACCGGGGGATGCTGGCCCGCCTGGCCAGGCTGGTCGAGCGGCGGCCGGAGGAGGCGTCCCGTGCCTGACGCGGTCGTGATCGGAGCCGGTCCCAACGGGCTGGTGGCCGCGAACCTCCTCGCCGACGCGGGATGGAGCGTGGAGGTCCTCGAAGCCCAGGAGGAGCCCGGCGGGGCCGTGCGGAGCGACCGGGGGGTGCACCCGGACCACGTCTCGGACCTCTTCAGCGCCTTCTATCCGCTCGCCGCCGCCTCGCCCGTGCTGGCGGCGCTCGACCTCGCCTCCGAGGGGCTGCGCTGGAGCCACGCGCCCCGCGTCCTCGCGCACCCGCTGCCGGACGGCCGGTGCGCGGTGCTCGAACGCCGCGCGGAGGACACCTGTGCCGGGCTGCGGGGCTTCGCGGACGGCGACGGCGCGTCCTGGGCAGCGCTGTACCGGACGTGGCAACGCCTGGAGCCGGACCTGCTGCGCGCCCTGTTCACGCCCTTCCCGCCGGTCCGGGCGGGACTGCGGCTGGCCGCGAAACTGCGGGGCCCCGACGGGCTGCGGCTGGCCCGGAGCCTGGCCCTGCCCGTGCGGCGCCTGGGCGAGGAGGAGTTCGCCGGGGAAGGCGGCCGGCTGCTGCTGGCGGGCAACGCCCTCCACGCCGACCTGGCTCCCGAGGCGGCGGGCAGCGGCGGCTTCGGCTGGCTGATGTCGATGCTCGGCCAGAGCCACGGGTTCCCCGTTCCCGTCGGCGGAGCCGGCGCGCTCACAGCGGCGCTCGTGCGCCGCCTCCGGCGCCGCGGCGGCGTCCTGCGGTGCGGAGAGCGCGTCACGTCCGTCGTCGTCCGCGGCGGCACGGCGGTGGGCGTCCGCACGGCGGGCGGGGAGGCGGTCCCCGCACGCCGGGCCGTGCTGGCCGACACCTCGGCGCCCGCCCTCTACCGGGAACTCGTCGGCGAGCAGCACCTGCCGTCCCGTCTCCTGCGGGACCTGGAGCGCTTCCAGTGGGACTTCGCGACCTTCAAGGTCGACTGGGCGCTGTCCGGACCGGTGCCGTGGGCGGCGGCGGGGGCGGTCGGCGCCGGCACCGTCCACCTCGCCGACGGCGTGGACGGCCTGACCCGCTTCGCCGCCCAGATCGCCCGGGGGCTCGTCCCCGACGAGCCGTTCGTCCTCTTCGGCCAGATGACCACCGCGGACCCCAGCCGGTCGCCCGCGGGGACGGAATCGGCGTGGGCCTACACCCACCTCCCGCAGCACGTCGCCGCGGACGCGGGCCCCGACGGCATCACCGGCCGGTGGGACCCCCGCGAGCAGGAGGCGATGGCCGACCGCGTCGAGCACCGGATCGAACGGCTCGCGCCCGGCTTCCGCTCCCTGATCGCCGCCCGCCGCGTCCTCGCCCCTCCGACCCTCCAGGCCCTGGACGAGAACCTGCACGGCGGCGCCCTCAACAACGGCACCACCGCCCTCCACCAGCAGACGGTCTTCCGGCCCACGCCCGGCACCGGCCGGCCCGAGACGCCGGTGAAGCGCCTCTACCTCGCCTCCGCCGCCGCCCACCCGGGCGGCGGGGTCCACGGCGCGCCGGGCGCCAACGCGGCCCGGGCCGCCCTGAGCCCCCGTCCCCTGCACGCGACCCTCCACCGCCTCCAGCGCCTGTGAGGGCCGCGTACGGCCGACCGGGTGTCTCACCGCGCGAGCGAGGTGAGACGCGGGGCGATGCGGGTAGCCGCGCCAGGAGAGCGGCAGCCCGTACGGCTCCGCGCCCCCGTCCGTCCCCCATCCCCCCATCCCCCCATCCCCTACTCCCCGATGCCCGATGCCCTGCCCGCCGGCCCGGCTCCGGGCGGTCCCACGGAGGTTTCCATGCCCGAGAACACGCCCGAGAACGTGCCCGGGGTCCCCGACCCGGTGACGCGCCACCCCCGGCCCCCCTTCCCCGACCAGGAACAGGAGCACCCCGGCTCGACGGAGGAGATGCGGCCCCGGCCGGATCACGGCGAGGACTCCTACCGGGGCCACGGGCTGCTCGCGGACCGCGCGGCGGTGGTGACGGGAGGGGACTCCGGAATCGGCAGGGCCGTGTGCCTGGCCTTCGCCAGAGAGGGCGCGGACGTCGTCTTCACCCACCTCGCCGAGGAGGAGGCCGAAGCCGCCGAGACCGCGCGCCTCGTCCGCGAGGCCGGCCGGACGGCGGTGCCCGTCCTGTGCGACATCCGGGACGAGGAGCAGTGCACGGCCCTGATCGACCGTGCGGTGGACGAGCTGGGGCGGGTGGACGTCCTCGTCAACAACGCCGCCTACCAGATGTCCCGGCCCGACGGGATCGAGACGATCACCACGGAGCAGTTCGACCGGGTGATGAAGACCAATCTGTACGGGATGTTCTGGCTGACGCGGAAGGCCCTGGCCCACATGCCGCGGGGCGGGTCGGTCATCAACACCACGTCGGTGCAGGGCTACCAGCCCAGCCCCCATCTCCTCGACTACGCGATGACGAAGGCGGCGATCGTCTCCTTCACCCACGGCCTGGCCCAGATGCTCGCCGACCGCGGCATCCGCGTCAACGCCGTCGCCCCCGGCCCCGTGTGGACGCCGCTCATCCCCGCGACGATGCCGGACACGACGGAGTTCGGCGCCCAGTCCCCGCTCGGACGGCCCGCCCAGCCGGCGGAGATGGCGCCCGCCTACGTCTTCCTGGCCTCCCCCGCCGCGAGCTACATCACCGGCGAGATCGTCAACGCCACCGGCGGCACCCCCCTCCCCTGACGCCCCGGAGAGCCGCGCTCCCCGGTTCCCCGCCCGTGACCGCACACGGGGCCGGCACGGGCGGGAGCCCGGCACGGGCGGCGCCGTCCGTCGACGGGCCGAGGTCACGGTGCCCTCGGGCGGGCCCCGCACCCCCATCCGGCGTGATGTGCCTCACGTTTGAGTTCGACGTGTGAACCGGATCCCCCGGGGCAGGAGGCCGCCCGTGGGGCTGGGCACCGGGTGGGGACGTGGGGGAACGCCTTTCTTCGCGACGACGGGTTCGGATGGCGCCCCGAACGGTGCCGTAGGGTCGGCATCGTTCTGACTTGGTGACACGTGGAGGGAACTGCGTATGGACAGCGGCGATTCAAAGCGGCTGCTGGAACTGCTCACGGCACGCCGCGCCGAGCTGATCGCGCAGTGGGAGCAGGCCGTCGGGGCCTCCCTGCACGGCCGGCTGAGCACCGTGGAGCTGGGCCGTGAGCTGAGCGAGTTGTACGACGCCGTCGTCGACGCCCTCGCGACCGGCGGGTTCGCCGGGCGGAGCTCGGAGTACGCGGTCGTGCGCAGCCTCCTGGTGGAGCTCTCCCGGAACCGGGCGCGCCAGGGCTTCACCCCCACCGAGACCGCCGTGAGCGTGTTCGCCCTGAAGGAGGTGCTGGAGTCCCTGCTCGGCGGGTCCGTCGAGGACATCCGCGTCTACCTGCAGTTCTCGCGCCTCCTGGACGATCTGGGCCTCTTCACGGTAGAGGAGTACGCGCGGACCCGCGAGGAGATCATCTCCGCGCAGTCGCAGCAGCTCCTGGAGCTGTCCACGCCCGTCGTGAAGCTGTGGGACGGCGTCGTGGGCGTGCCGCTCGTGGGCACCCTGGACTCCGCCCGTACGCAGGTGGTCATGGAGAAGCTCCTCCAGGCCCTGCTGGACTCGAACTCCGCCCACGCGATCATCGACATCACGGGTGTCCCCGCGGTGGACACCCAGGTGGCACAGCACCTGCTCAAGACCGTCGTCGCGGCCCGCATGATGGGCGCGGAGTGCGTCATCTCGGGGATCCGGCCGCAGATCGCGCAGACCATCGTGGGGCTGGGCATCGAGTTCGGCGACATCCCGACGAAGGCCACCCTGGCGGACGCGCTGCGTCACGCGCTCGTCGAGATCGACAAGGCAGCTGCGACGCGTGCGGCGGGCCTGCTGTGAGCGATCGCGTTCCGGTCCTGAAGATCGGGGACATCCTCCTGGTGTCCATCCAGGTCGACCTGGAGGACCAGATGGTGCTCGACCTGCAGGACGACCTGTCCCAGCAGATCGTCGCCACCTCCGCCCGCGGCGTGGTCATCGACATCTCCGCCCTGGAGATCGTCGACTCCTTCGTGGGGCGGATGCTGGCCACCACGGCGGCGATCTCCCGCGTTCTGGGCGCGGAGACGGTCGTCGTGGGCATGCGGCCCGCGGTCGCCATGACCCTGGTGGAGCTCGGACTGTCGCTCGGCGGCGTCCGGACGGCCCTCAACCTCGAACTCGGGCTGGGCTACCTTCGTCGTGCGCAGGTGTCACCTCCGGCGAGCCGGTGAGGGACTACCCGGCCGACGAGGCCTCACGCGAGGAAGTGGTGATCCAGGCCAGCGGGGACGTGGTGAAGGCGCGCCAGACGGTGCGTCTGCTCGCCCAGCAGGCCGGTCTCTCCCTGGTCAATCAGACGAAGCTGGTCACCGCGGCCAGTGAGCTCGGGCGCAACACCCTCATCTACGGGGGCGGGGGCACCGCTCAGGCGGCGGTCGTACGGGACGTGGCCAGGGTCGGCGTGTGGGTGCGTTTCGCCGACGCCGGCCCCGGCATCCCGGACATGGAACTGGCCCTCACGGACGGGTGGACGTCCGGCAGCGGCATGGGGCTGGGGCTCAGCGGCGCCCGCCGGCTCGTCGACGAGTTCGAGCTCGATTCGACGCCCGGTGTCGGCACCACGGTGACGGTGCTGAAGTGGGCACGGTGAATCCCGTGGCGGACGGCCACGGGACCGAGGCCGAGGACGTCGTGTGGATGCGCCTGGGCGCGGCGCTGGACGCGGTGGCGCGTCGTGAGGCAGCGCGTCTGGCGCACCGCATCGGCATGTCCGCGGACAGGGGGGCCGAGGTGGAGCTCGCCGTCACCGAGGCGGCCACCAACCTGCAGAAGTACGCGAAGGACGGCTCCCTCGCGCTGCGGATCGTCCGCCTGCCCGGCCGGGCCGCCGTCGAACTGCTCTCGCTGGACAGCGGTCCCGGCATTCCGGACCTCTCGGCCGCGCTCGCCGACGGCGTATCCAGCCGTGGCACCCTCGGCATGGGCCTGGGCTCCATCGCACGGTGCGCCGACACGTTCGACGTGTACTCCCTGCCGGGGGTCGGAACGGCGCTGCTCGCCCGGTTCTGGTCCGTCAGGGCCGACGGCGCGCTCGGAGACGCCGAGCCCTCGGTGGCCGGGCTGACCCGCCCGATCAGCGGTGAGGCCGTGTGCGGGGACAGTTGGGCCGCGCGCACCGCCGAGGGGCCCGACGGGGTCGTGGTCACCTCCATGATGTGCGACGGACTCGGCCACGGCCCGCTGGCGGCGCTGGCGGGCGAACGGGCACGGGCCGCGTTCAGGGCCCACGCGCACAGGTCGCCCGAGCTGGTCGTGAGGGCACTGCACGACGAGCTGAAGGGGACCCGCGGCGCGGCGGTCGCGGTAGCACGTGCCGACTACTCGCGCGGCACCGTCGAGCACTGCGGCGTGGGCAACATCAGCGCCTGCGTGGTCAGTGGGGACAAGCGGAGCGCGCTGCTGTCGGTTCCCGGCATCGTGGGCCACCAGATGCCGACCCTGAGGACCTATCAGGTGCCCCTGGAGCGGAGCGGCGTCCTGGTCCTCCACTCCGACGGGCTGAGCGACCGCTGGTCCCCCGCCTCCTTCCCCGGACTGTTCCGGCGGCGTCCGGCGCTCATCGCCGCGCAGATCCTCGGTCAGGCGGGTGTGCGACGGGACGACGCCGGCATCGTCGTCGTCAAGGCGGCCGGTTCGTGAGAGCCGTGGGGAGCCACGAGTTCAGCGATCTGCCGCTGAGCGCCGACAGGGATGTGTTTGAACTCCGCAGACAGGGACAACTGCTGTGCAAGGCCTTGGGGCTGGAAGGTCACGAACTGGTCCGCGTGGTGACCGTACTGAGTGAGGTGGGGCGTGATCTGCTGGGATCCCCGGCCCTTCGCGTGGGGCTTCGCACCGCGCCTGAGCCCGGTGGGGTTCACTTCCTCGCCTCCTTCACCTGGGGCGGGCACCGGCGTCCCGGCGCCGAGACCGTACGGGCGGCGCAACGGCTCCTGGACCACAGCCGGTACAGCGCCTCGGACGAAGGGCACACGCTGACGGTGGGACAACGACTGCCCTCCACGGACACTCCCCCCGAACAGCGCGTCGAGCGGGCCCGCGCGGCGCTCCTCGGTTCGGGCGACCTCAGCATGGCCGATCAGCTGCGCTCGCAGAACCGGCAGCTGCTCCGGGCCCTGGAGGAGTCGCGGGCCCAGCAGGAGGAGCTGCGGCGGCTGAACGAGGAACTGGAGGAGACCAACAAAGGAGTGGTCGCCCTCTACAGCGAGCTGTCCGCGGAGCTGGAGGAGACGAACACCGGCGTGGTCGCCCTGTACGCCGAACTGGAGGACAAGACCCGGCAGTTGCACCTGGCCAGCGAGGCGAAGACCAGGTTCTGGGCCAACGTGAGCCACGAGCTGCGCGCCCCGGTCAACTCGGTCATCTCCCTGGCGCGTCTCCTCATGGCGCCCGGTGCCGATCCGCTGAGCGAGGAACAGCGGCAGCAGCTGTCCCTGATAGCCGGCTCCGGCAACACCCTCCTCGCACTCGTGGAGGAGCTCCTCGACGTGGCGAAGGCGGAGTCCGGGCGACTGGAGCCCGTGCCGGTCGACACCGACCTGCGGACGCTGCTCCACCAGCTCCGCGGGACGCTCGGCGGCATGGCACACGAAGGGGTGCGCCTGGACATTCCCGACGTGCCGGACGCTCCTCGGCTCGTCACCGACGAGGTCATGCTGACCCGCGTGCTGCGCAACGTGCTCTCCAACGGGCTGAAGTTCACGACGGCGGGCGAGGTCCGGCTCACCGTCGAGACCGAGACGCGGGGCGGGCGGACCTGGTTCGCGTTCACCACCACCGACACGGGCGTCGGGATCCCGCTGGACCAGCAGGAGCGGGTGTTCGAGGAGTTCTACCAGGTTCTGGGCGTGCACCAGCGAGGCCGGTCCGGCACCGGCCTGGGGCTGCCGTACGCGCGCCGGCTCACCACGATCCTCGGGGGCACCCTCACGCTGACCAGTGCCCCCGGGGAGGGAACCACCGTCCGCGTGGACGTCCCCGCCCATCTCGACGCCTCCCCCATGGAGGCGCAGGGCGCGGACGGGGACGCGCCGCAGGCGGCCGAACCCGCCGCCCGGCTCGGCTCCCTCGTGGTGGTGGACGACGACCCGACGTTCCTCGCCCTGCTGCGCCCGACGCTGGAGCGCATCGCCGACGACGTCACCGAGGTCACGGTCAGTTCGCAGGCCTTCGACGTCATCCGCGACCGCCGGCCGGACGCGATCCTGATCGACCTCGTCATGCCCGCTCCGGACGGCTACACCCTGCTCGGGGTCCTGGCCCGCGACCCGGTCACGGCGCGCATCCCGGTCGTGGTGCTGACCTCCACCGACCCCAGCGAGGTGGACCGGACCCGGCTCACCCACGCGCGCTCCGTGCTGAACAAGACCCACCTCACCCGGGAGCGCATCCTGCCGGCCCTGGGCCTCGACCCGGTGCTCGCCGCTCCCCCTCCCCCGGCGGCGGGGAACGCGCCCGCCGAGAGCGGAAAGACGACAGAGTGATCCCCGACCCGTCCCCGTCCGACAACTCGCCGGCGAGCATCCTGATCGTCGACGACAACCCGACGAACCGTTACGTGCTGAGGACCACGCTGTCGCGGGCGGGTCACGCGGTCGTCGAGGCCGAGGACGGCACCCAGGCCCTGGCGATCCTCGAGTCCGGCGAACCGCTGCCGGAGGTCGCCATCGTCGACGTGAGGCTGCCGGACATGACCGGCTTCGACGTCTGCGAGCGCATCAAGGCGAACGCCGTGACGGCGGCCCTGCCCGTCATCCACGTCTCCGCCTCGGCGATCACCGCCACCGACCGGACGCAGGGCCTCAACCGCGGAGCCGACGCGTACCTCACCGAACCCATCGCACCGGACGAGCTCCTCGCCACGGTCACCGCCGCCCTGCGCTACGCCCGCGCCCGGCGCCGGGCCGAGCACCTGGCCGACCGCCTCCTCCACCTCAACGCGGCCACACACCTCCTCTACCGCGCGGACAACGCCGGCGAGGTCGCCCGGGCGGCCGCGGAAGGCGCCGCGACCGTGCTGGGGACGACGGCGGTGGCGGCCCTGATCTCCCCGCACGGCGAGCCCGCCTCGGCGGTCCGCACGGCGGCGCGGACCGAGGAGACGCCCCTCGGCGTGGAGGCCGGCGAGGTCGACGTGCGGGACCTGCCGACGTACCACAAGTCCGGCGAACGGACCGGCACCCGGCTCCTGCGGGCCGAGGCCCGGTCCTGGCCGGGCTTCCCGGCCCACCTGGCGCCCGGCGGCGTGCTCGCCGTCGGCGTCGCCCGGGCGAAGCCGGGGCGCCCCCCGGTCTGCCTCGCGGTGCCCGCCGAGGCCGTCGCGACGCCGGACGACGAGCAGTTGCTCACCCAGCTGGCCCAGGCGTGCGCCCTGGCCCTGGAGGCGCTGCGGAGCTACACCGAGGAGCACGACCTGGCGCTGACGCTCCAGCGGAGCTTCCTGCCCGACACCCTGCCCCGCTCCCCCCTCGCCGAGCTCGCGGTGCGTTACCTGCCCGCCAGCGAACACACTGAGATCGGCGGCGACTTCTACGAGGCCCTGCCCACCCGGGACGGGCTGCTGCTCGCCGTCGGCGACGTGGCCGGCCACTCCCTCGACGCGGCGATGCTGATGGGGCAGATCCGCCACGCGCTGCGCGCCTACGCGATCGAGGGACACGCGCCGCAGGCGATCCTCGACCGGATCGAGAACCTCCTCGTGGCCGTCGAGGCGCAGCTCACCCTCACCCTGTGCATCGTCCTCGTCGACAGCGGGACGGGACTGCTGCACGTCGCCAACGCCGGTCACCTGCCGCCGCTCCTGCGCACTCCCGACGGAGGCGTCCGCTTCGTCGAGGAGCACGGACCCCTTCTCGGTCTGCGTCTCCCGCAGCCCCCGGCGGTCCGGGTGGCCGCGCCCCCCGGCTCCGTGCTCGTCATGACGACCGACGGCCTGATCGAGCGGCGCCACGAGGACCTCGGCGACTCGCTGACGCGGTTGTCGGCCGTCCTGGGCACGCTGCCGACCGACGCGGAGAAGGTGTGCGACGGGCTGCTGACGGCTTTTCCGCCCGACGGGGAGGACGACATCGCCCTGATGGCGGTCCGCGTCACCGGCCCTTCGGAGTGATGCGGGGGCCGGTGCCACAGGCCTTCCGCGACGCCCGCCCCCCTCGTGCCCGTCGTGCCGCGCCGGGCCCTCCGAAGCGCCTCGGGGCCCGGCCGTCTTCCGTCCGGCCGGGCCCCGAGGCGCGTGGTGCGCGAAGAAGCGCACCGTCACTCACCTCACCATCTGTACCAGCGGCCGCGACCGCCTCCCTCGTTGGTGGACCGCATGACGAAGCCGAGCAGCCATATCACCAGCACGGCTATGGCGACCCACCAGAGCACCTTCACGGCGAAACCCGCACCGAACAGGATCAGGGCGAGAAGCAGGACCAGAAGCAAAGGAACCATTGTCATCAACCTCCTGACAGCCGCCTGCCCCGCGATTCCCGTCCGATGCACCGATCCGCCCGGCCGGTTCCTTCCTTCCGCGATCAGGGCCGTGCGGGGCCCAGCGCGTCCGCGACCGTCGGCACGAGGGTGAAGACCTGGTCCAGCCCCATGATGCCGAAGACCCGCGTCAGGTCGTCGTTCACTCCGGCGAGTGCCAGGACGCACCGCGCCGCGTGTGCCTTCTGGTAAGCGCCGACGAGGACGGTGACGCCGGTGGAGTCGCAATAGGTGAGGGCGGTCAGGTCGAGCACGACACGGGTGTCCGGGACGAACGCCTCCTCGCCGAGGAAGTCGGCGAGGAGCGGGGCGGTGTGATGGTCGAGCTCGCCGTCCACGACCAGGACGGTGGCGCCCGGGGCGGTGTGCTGGGGGCTGATGGTGAGGGTGTGGTCGTCCACCGGTTCTCCTGTGCGGCTGGGGGCGTACGGTTCGTCGGTCGGGGTGCGGAGCGTACGGAGCGGGGCCTCGTCCCCGGACCTTTCGCCTCTCCACGGCTGGGCGGAACATGTGTCACCGGCCTCCGACCGGGTGCGGTTCCGCCCGTGGGCCCGCGCGTTCCCCGGCTTCGCGGACCGGCGCCCGCGCCCGGGGGCGCGGCGGCAGGTTTATCCTACGGATCATGCGGGGTTCTCGCGGGGCACCGACGTGTCGGCCGGTGATCGGAACGGACGGTCGCGGACGACGCGGCCGTGGACCCTCCGTCGCGGACGGGACGCCCGGGCACGGCAACGAGAGGGCGGCCAGTGGTCGAGCGTGAGGGCCGGGAGCCCCGTACGACGGGAACGGCCGCGTCCGGGGTGTTCGCCGCCGACCAGGAGATCGGCCCCGATCTCGCGGCGGTGGACTGGGCGGCGACTCCCCTGGGCCCCCCGGATGGCTGGCCGCAGAGTCTGCGCACCGCCGTGAGCATCCTGCTGTCGTCCCGCTTCTCGATGTGGTTGGCGTGGGGGCCGGAACTGACGTTCTTCTGCAACGCCGCCTACCGCCGCGACACGCTCGGGCGCAAGTACCCGTGGGCGCTCGGCCGGCCGGTGCGGGAGGTCTGGGCGGAGATCTGGGAGGACGTCCGCCCGCGGATCGAGAGCGTCCTCGCCGGCAGCGCCACGTGGGACGAGGCACTGCTGTTGTTCCTGCGGCGCTCCGGGTTCCCGGAGGAGAGCTACCACACCTTCTCGTACAGTCCGCTCCGCGACGACGACGGACGGGTCGTCGGCGTGCTGTGCGTCGTCAGCGAGGAGACCGACCGCGTCATCGCCGAGCGCCGCATGAGCACGCTGCGGGACCTGGGTTCGGACTCCCGTGCGCTCCTGACCGAGCAGGAACTGGTGGTCTTCGCGGGCCGGCAGATGGAGCACAACGCCGAGGACCTGCCGTTCACCCTCACGTACCTGTTCGAGGAGGACGGCTCGGCCCGGCTGGCGGGGACCACCGGCATCGCCGCCGGGCACCCCGCCGCCCCCGAGGTGCTGGCGGCCGGCGACACGTCGGCGCCGTGGCCGGCCCGGACACCCGACCGGCAGGAGACCGCGCTGGTGGTCCTGGACGGTCCGGCGCACGAGGCGCTGCCGTGCGGCGCCTGGTCCGAGCGGCCGACGCACGCGCTGATCGTGCCCCTGCTGGACCGGGGCGCGGCACCGTACGGCTTCCTGGTGGCGGCCCTGAACCGCTACCGGCCGCTGGACGAGGACTACCGGGGCTTCGTCGAACTCGTGGCGGGACACCTCGCGGCCGGCATCTCCCGCGCCCGCAGCTACCGGGCACAGCAGCGGCGGGCCGAGGAGCTCGCCGAGCTCGACCGCGCCAAGACGGCCTTCTTCTCCAACATCAGCCACGAGTTCCGGACCCCGCTGACCCTGATCACGGGCCCGGTGGAGGAGCTGCGCACCCGGTGGGCGGACGCCGATCCCGCGGTGCGCGACGAACTCGACGTCATCCACCGCAACGGGCTCCGGATGGGCAGGCTGGTCAACGACCTGCTCGACTTCTCCCGGATCGAGGCCGGTCGCCTGGAAGGCCGTTACGAGCCCGTGGACCTCGCCACGGCCACCGCCGACCTGGCCGGCGTGTTCCGTTCCGCCGTCGACAAGGCCGGCCTCGACCTCGCGGTCGACTGCCGGACTCTGGAAGCCCCGGTGTACGTGGACCGCGGGATGTGGGAGAAGGTGATCCTCAACCTGCTGTCCAACGCGCTGAAGTTCACCTTCGAGGGAACGATCGGCGTGTCCGTGCGCGCGGAGGGCGCGGAGGCGGTGGTGACGGTCACGGACACCGGCACCGGGGTGCCGGCCCACGAGGTCCCGCGGCTCTTCGAGCGCTTCCACCGCGTCGAGAACGCCCGCGCGCGCTCCGGTGAGGGCAGCGGCATCGGGCTCGCCCTGGTCCGGGAGCTGGTCGGGCTGCACGGCGGCACCATCACCGCCGAGTCCGTGGAGGGCGAGGGCACCCGCTTCACGATCCGCCTGCCGTTCGGCACCGCACACCTGCCCGCGGACGCGGTGGTGCCCGCGACCCCGCCGGGCGAGAGGGGCGACGCGGCCGAACCGTACCTGCAGGAGGCACTGCGCTGGCTGCCCGGCGGAGAGGCGGCCCCGGGACCGGCAGGCACGCCGGCCGAGAGCGGCGCGGCCGTCGCCGGAAGCGGCGCGGACGCCGGCCCCGGGGCCGCCGTCGAGCCGAGCGGGAGAAGCGTCCCGGCGGTCACCACGAAGGTCCTCGTCGCCGACGACAACGCGGACATGCGCGAGTACCTCACCCGTCTGCTGTCGGGTGCCGGTTACGAGGTGCGGGGGGTGCGCGACGGCCAGGAAGCCCTCGCCGCGATCCGCGCCCAGGTGCCCGACCTGGTCGTCAGCGACGTGATGATGCCCCGCCTGGACGGCCTGGCGCTCGTGACCGCACTGCGCGCCGACCCCCGCACCGCCACCGTCCCCGTCGTGCTGCTCTCCGCGCGGGCCGGTCAGGAAGCCTCCGTCGAGGGCCTGCGGGCGGGTTCCGACGACTACCTCGTCAAGCCCTTCGCGGCCGTCGAACTCCTCGCCCGGGTGCGCGCCACCGTGGAACTCTCCAGGCTCCGCAACCACCAGGCGCGCTGGCGCACCGCCCTCGTGGACTCCCTCCAGGAGGGCTTCTTCGTCTGCGACGAGACGGGCTCCGTCGTCGAGATCAACGCCGCCTTCACCGACATCCTCGGTCACGGCCCCGAGGGACTGCCGTACGCGCCCGTCCCCCCGTGGTGGCCCGACCCGCGGCTCGACCCGGAGGCCCGCCGTCAGGTCGAGGAGACCTTCGCCCGGCTGGCCCGGACGGCCAAGGGCTCCTCCACCGTCCCCCTCACCCACCGGGACGGACGGCGGGTCTGGGTGAGCGTCGCCGTCGTCCGGGTCCAGGATCCCGACACCGGCCGTCGCGTCGTCGTGGGCACCTTCCGCGACGTCACCGCCGAGCACCGCGCCGTCCAGCGTGACAGCGCCCTGGCCGCCTTCGGCACCCGGCTGTCGGAGGCCGGCAGCACGGCCGAAGCCCTCGCCGGCGCGCTGGACGAACTGCGGAGTCTGTGGCGTGCGCACCGGGCGACGGCCGCCGTCTTCACGAACGGGGACCGGCCCCGACTGACCGTGGCGGGGGCGCCGGTGACGTGGGACCGGCTCCCCGCCGAGGAGCGACGGCTGCTGACCGAGGTGCGCGGGGGGCCCGCGCTCACGCCGGTGGCGGACGGCTCCGGCGCCGCCGTCCTCCTGCAGCACCCCGACGGCCCCCTCGTCCTCCGGATCGCCCTCGGTCACCGGCGCCCCTTCACCGATGAGGACGGGCTGCTGCTGTCCTTGCTGGCAGGCCGTCTGGCACAGGCGCTGACCCGAGCCCGTCAGATCGACCAGCAGCGGGAGACCGCGCTCGCCCTGCAGCGGGCCATCCTCGGTCCCTCCCGGCTCCCCGAGGGGTTCGCCGTGCGCTACGAACCGGCCGTCCGGCCCCTCGAAGTGGGCGGCGACTGGTACGACACGGTGCCGCTGCCCGACGGACGCACCGGCATCGTCGTCGGGGACTGCGTCGGCCGCGGACTCGAAGCCGCCGCGGTCATGGGCCAGCTCCGCAGCGCCTGCCGGGCACTGCTGCTGCGGAACCCGGACCCGGCCCAGGTCCTCATGGCGCTCGACCACTTCGCCGCCGGCGTTCCCGGCGCGCTGTGCACCACGGTGTTCTGCGGCGTGCTCGACGACGAAACCGGAAACCTGACCTATTCCAGCGCCGGACACCCTCCCGGTGTCCTCGCACACCCCGACGGCACCACCGTCCTGCTGGAGGGGGGCCGCTCCGTCCCGCTCGCCGTCGCCCCGGGGAAGGACCGCCCGACCGGCACGTGCACCGTGCCGGCCCGGGCCACGCTGCTGCTCTACACGGACGGCCTGGTCGAACGCCGTCGCGTCCCCCTCGGCCACGGCATCGCCGAAGCGGGCCGCGCCCTGCGGGACGGCCGCGACACGGCCCTCGACGTCCTGGCCGGCGACCTCATGGCCCGGCTGGCTCCGGCGGACGGTTACGACGACGACGTCGCCCTCCTGCTCTACCGCCTCCCCGCCCCCCTCGACGTGACGTTCCCCGCGGAATCGGGGCAGCTCGCGACGGTGCGCCGGGCCCTCCGCAGCTGGCTCGGCCGGTGCGACCTGCCTCCGCGGACGGTGCAGAACGCCCTCGTGGCGGCCGGGGAGGCGTGCGCCAACGCGATCGAGCACGGCCACCGGGACTCTCCCGGCGGCGCCGTGCGCCTGCGCGCCGAAGCCCTCGGCGGCGAGCTGCGGCTCAGTGTCCGGGACACGGGCCGCTGGAAGCTGCCCGATCCCGTGTCCCATCCCCACCGCGGCCGCGGAGTGACCCTCATGCGCGCCCTGATGCAACAGGTCACCCTGACCCCCGGCCCGGCCGGAACCACCGTCGACATGCGCACGAGGATCGCCCCATGACCACGACACCGCTCACCCTCACCCCCGGCCGCCGGGCGGACGGCACCCCGGTGCTGAGGGCGGTCGGCGAGATCGACATGAGCAACGCCGATGCCCTGGCCGACGCCCTCGACGCCCTGCCGGACCGGCTCGTCGTCGACCTCACGGAGGTCGAGTACCTCGACAGCGCCGCCCTGAGCGTGCTGTTCGCCCGCTCTCACCGCGTCGAACTTGTCGCGCCCCCGCTGCTCACTCCCGTCCTGACGATCTCCGGTCTCGCCGAGCTCACCACCGTCCACGAGAGTGACGCCTGAGAGCACGGCAGGCCGAGGTCGCCGACGTCCGGCGCCTCTGCTCGGCCGGAGCCGCCCGCGCCGGTGCTCCGGAGGTCCGGTCCCGGGATCGCTCAGGACCGGGGGGCCGTCAGGCCGGCGGGGGTGTCGGGGATGAGCCGGGAGACGTCGTAGGCCGCGGGAAAGAGGTCGGCGGCCAGCAGCAGAAGGTGCAGGGGCTGGTCGTGCAGCCTCGTCGCCGCCGTCCTGCGGTGCGGGCCGCTCCGCGGGGCGCGGCCGAACAGCAGGCGCAGGCCGGACACGTCGGTGAAGGGCGTGTGTTCCAGGTCCCACAGCAGGAGGGTGACGTGGGGCGGCAACCGGTCCACAGCGGCGTGCAGCAAGGGCAGGGTGCCGAAGTCGATCTCCCCGTGCGGGGTGACGCGGGCGGTGGTGCCGGTGATCGTGGTGACGACGTTCATACAGGACACGCCCCCCTTCCGGGGGTTGATGAGACCACGGACGAAACACCCCGGATCCGGGAAAAGGGGGGGTGCACGACGATGGCGGGGTCCGGGTGCCCGGAGTGGGGGCAACTCCCGGATCCCAAAGGCCGCCGCTCGTGGCACCGGCCGGTCTCGTGTCCTTTCAGCGTCGCACACCCGTGCACGCGCGTGAAACGACGAGGGGACCGCACGGCTGGGGTGAGGCGAAGCTCACGGCACCGGCGGGGCCGAGGAGCGGGGGAGGGAACGGGGCTGCCCGGGCCGTCGTCGCGTTCCGCCGCTACGCCGGGCCGGAGGCGCCCGACAGGGCGAGGCGGGCCGTGACGCGCTTGCCCAACGGCTCCTGCTCGATGAGCAGTTCCTCGGAGACCGCTTCGACGATCTCCAGGCCGTGCTGGCCGATCCGCCGCGGATCGGCGGCGCGGGCCGCGGGAACGGCAGGGTTCCCGTCGCGCACGACGACGTCCACGCTGTCGTCCCTGATGCGCAGCTCCATCAGGACGGGGCCGGGGGCGTACTTGCAGGCGTTGGTGACCAGCTCGCTGACGACCAGCACGGTCAGGTCCCGTGCCCGTGGGGACACCGGCAGCCGATGCTCGGTGCGGGCCCGGTCCAGAAAGGCGGAGGCGTGACGCCGGGCTTCGGCCACACAGCTTCCCCCGCCGTCCAGCACATGGCCGGCCCGCATCAGGAACCTGTCCAGCAGGGATTCGGAACCGCCGCCTGGGTCGGCGTCAGCTCCCATTGACTTCGTCCTCGTTCTCGTTCTCGTTCACAGGGGGCGGTTACCCGACCGTCCGGGCCGCATGCGGCGAAGGCCGACCGGTGCCGCCGTACGGGTGGGTCCGGTCTTCAGCAGCGGTGCACCATCATCCGCGCGCGCTGCGGCCCGCACAAGCCCGGGAGAGCATCCGGTCGATGCGTGGGTGAACCTTTTCCGGCCCGACGGTGTCGGCCGCGCGGGGAACGGACCGGCGGAACGGCGAAGCTCCCGGCAGACGCGGTCCCGCCGGGAGCGCCCGCAGCCACCAGGAGCTTCGCGTGCCTGTCTCCCGTCGTCGACCGACCTGTCCGGTCGCACCCCGCGGTGCCTGACGGGACGACTCTCCGCCCGGCGAGGGGAGGGCGGGACCCGACGGCTTCGGCCGACCGCCGGCCTTCCGTCCGAGTGCCCGTCCGCGGCCGCGCCCTCACGTGATGGCGGCGCCCGGGGCCTGGCTGGTGTTCGAGGACGAGGCCGGGGTCTCGATGACACCGGCGAGGGCCCGCACCTGGGGACGCTGCGGCCGAACGCCCGTCGTCAGGGTGCGCGGCCGCTCCCGCCGACGGGTCTCGATCGCCGCCCTGACCTGTTACAAGCCCGGTGAACGGTCTCGACTGATCTACCGGCCCAGGCTGGACGACGGCCAGGGCCGGAGCAAGGTCGCAAGAGCTTCGCCTGGACCGACTACCGTGACTTGATCGTCGCAGCGCACAACCGGCTCGATGGTCCGATCGTCCTGATCCGGGACAACCTGAACACCCACCTGGCCGCCGGCATGAAGGAGTTTATCGCCGACCAGGACTGGCTCACCGTCTACCAGCTGCCCCCGTACGCGCCCGACCTCAACCCGGTCGAGGGCATCTGGTCACTGCTGCGACGCGGCTTCCTGTCCAACGTCGCCTTCGCCGACCCCGACCACCTCGTGCGGACGATCAGGCGTGGGTTGCGGAAGATCCAGTACCGGCCCCAGCTCATCGACGGCTGCCTGACCGCGACCGGGCTGACCACTGCTTTGCCGTGATCACATCCAACCTCGAAGGATCCTGGCCGCCTCGACGATCGCCGCGCGGTCCGCGAGCGATGAGCGGCGAGCCGCCGTCCTCCGGCAGGACGACCAGGAACCGCCAGAGGCCGGCCTCCACATTCGCCAGTCCGATCGTCGCTGCGGATGCGAAAGCCTCGGCTGCGGGCCCGGTGCCCTCAGTCAGCTCGTCGAGCTTCGCGTAGGACTTCGCCAGATCTGCGGAGGGGCCGCTGAGCCACGAGCGGACGTTCGCCCCCTTGCGCAGCGCGGCGAGCAACTCGTCACGCATCGTGCCCTGAGTCGATTCCAGGACTCGACCGTGAAGGCGTTCTTGGACGCACGGCTGCGTCGGGGACGCCTCAGCCTCCTGGCGACACCGCCGGCACGACTGCAGGGCGTCGGGAACGAAAAGATGCAGATAGCAGGTGGTATGCCGCGCAGAGATACCGCAAAGCGTCCCTCGCTGGCCCGCCGCATGCTCGACACCGGGAACGCCGTTCACCTCGCAGGCACCGAAGCGGGCCGGCTCCCGCGCTGTTGCAAACGACCAGTCATCGTTCGGGGCATCGATCACGCGGAGAGCATGCCACAGCGGCTTCTCGCCTGATCTTGACCACCGACATCGCGAGTTCAACCTGAGTAGGATTTCTGAGGACATTGCCCGGAAACCGTCCCCTTCCTGAACCTCGACTCAGCGCGGGAGGCGGGGCGCCTCCGCTCTGGTGGTCTCCATGTCACGGCGGCGTCGGGGCTCGGGGCGGCCTTCAGCGCGGCAGTTCTTCGCCATGAAGCCCCCATACGGGCCGCCTACCGCACCCCGACGGAAGCAGCACCGGGCTTCCTGTCATTCGACTTCGCACCCCGCGTGCGAGTGCGATGCGATGCGACCGGATGGTTCAGTTCGGCAAGCCTCAGTTCAGTAAATACATGACCGATAAGTGACAACGGAACCACAAGAACGACCTTACGTTCAGCGCTGGCCCCGTGAACCAACTTCGCCAATTCATCCCTTCGCAATAAATGTGTCCTTCATGCTTGACATGTATCCGGCCACGGGTGCCTCATGGTGGACACCCCGGCACGACACGGACCAGCGGCTCGGTCCTTGAATTCTGACAACGTTGTCTCAGTATCAGTTTTCGACGTGCGCGGGCTCCTTCCACACGTTTCCCTATGAGGAGAGGCATGACCCAGTCACAGCGCAGGACGTGGCTCACGGCCGCCGGCAGCGCTCTCGCCGGCGTCGCCGGGCTGCTGTTGCCCGTCTTCGGCGCCGCCGGAGCCGCCCAGGCCGCCGAGAGCGGCATCCACGTCAGCAACGGCCGCGTGTACGAGGCCAACGGCAGCGAGTTCGTGATGCGCGGGGTGAACCACGCGCACGCCTGGTACCCCGGCGAGACCGACGCCATCGCCGACATCGCCGCCAAGGGCGCCAACACCGTCCGCGTCGTCCTCTCCAGCGGCGACCGCTGGACGGAGACGAGTGCCTCGCAGGTGGCGTCGATCATCGGCGACTGCAAGACGAGCAAGGTCATCTGCGTCCTGGAGGTGCACGACACCACCGGGTACGGAGAGGACGGCGCCGCCGCCACCCTCGACCAGGCCGCCGACTACTGGGTGGGCGTCAAGAGCGCCCTCCAGGGCCAGGAGGACTACGCCGTCGTCAACATCGGCAACGAGCCGTTCGGCAACAGCGGTTACACCGCCTGGACCGGCGCCACCAAGAGCGCCATCGGCAAACTGCGGAACGCCGGCATCGAGAACGCTCTGATGGTCGACGCCCCCAACTGGGGCCAGGACTGGTCGAACACCATGCGCGACAACGCTGCCGCGGTCTTCGCTTCCGACCCGCGCCGCAACACGATCTTCTCGATCCACATGTACGGCGTGTACGACACGGCCGCCGAGGTCCAGGGCTACCTGAACCACTTCGTGAACAACCGACTGCCCATCGTGGTCGGTGAGTTCGGCGACAACCACAGCGACGGCAACCCCGACGAGAACGCCATCATGGCCACCGCCCGCTCGCTGCGCGTCGGTTATCTCGGCTGGTCCTGGAGCGGTAACGGCAGCGGCGTCGAGTACCTCGACATGGTCACCGGCTTCAATCCCGGCTCCCTGACCACCTGGGGCGACCGCTTCTTCAACGGCGCCGACGGCATCTCCACCACCTCCACCCGCGCCACGATCTACGGCGGCGGCAGTGGAGGCGGCGACACCGGTGGCACCGCACCCAACGGCTACCCGTACTGCGCCAACGGCAACTCCTCCGACCCGGACGGCGACGGCTGGGGCTGGGAGAACAACCGCTCCTGCGTCGTCCGCGGCAGCGCCGCCGACACCGGCTCCGGCTCCGGCTCCGGCGGCGACACCGGTGGCACCGCACCCAACGGCTACCCGTACTGCGCCAACGGCAGCACCTCCGACCCGGACGGCGACGGCTGGGGCTGGGAGAACAACCGCTCCTGCGTCGTCCGCGGCAGCGCCGCCGACCACTGAGCGACCGGGGTGCCCTCCTGTCCTCGCCGACGGGAGGGCACCCCGCGTCCGTACCACGACTCAGGCCAGCTGGGTCGCCTGGAGGCGCGCGTACGTGGAGCCGCGTTCGAGGAGTTCCTGATGGCTGCCGGTCTCGACCACCCGACCCCGTTCCAGGACCACGATCCGGTCCGCGCTCCTGATCGTCGAGAGACGGTGGGCCACGACGAAGACCGTCCGGCCGGCGACCAGACGGGCGAGGGCCTCCTGGACCTGCGCCTCGGAGCGGGCGTCCAGCGCGGACGTGGCCTCGTCCAGGACCAGGACCCGAGGGTCACGGATGAGGGCCCGGGCGATCGCGAGCCGCTGCCGCTGGCCGCCCGAGAGCCGCGTGCCTCGCTCCCCCACCACCGTGTCGAGGCCGCCCGGCAGCGCGTCGACGAACTCGGCGGCGTTGGCATCGCGAAGGGCGCGCCGCAGCGTCCCGTCGTCGACGTCCTCCAGACCGTAGGTGACGTTTTCCCTGATGGTCCCCTCGAAGAGGACGGACTCCTGGGGGACGACGGAGACGGACCTGCGGTAGCTCCGCAGGTCGAGGTCGGCCATGTCCTGGCCGTCGAGGAGGACCCGGCCCGCAGTGGGTCGGTGAAAGCCGAGCACGAGGTTGAGCAGCGTGGATTTGCCCGCGCCGGAGCCACCGACGATCGCGAGGGTGGTGCCGACCGGTACGTCGAGGTCGACGTTGCTCAGGGCGGGTTCGTCGCTGTCGCCGTGGGTGAGGCCGGCGCCCTCGAACCGGAACGCCCCGGCGACCGACTCCACCCGTCGTTTGCCGTCGTTGACCTCCAGGTCGGGCGCCTGGAGGACCTCGCCGACGGACTTGAGCGACTCCACCGCCTTGCCCACGACGGGTGCCAGCGCGAGCAGGCTGGTGACCGCGCCGGTGAGGGTGGAGAAGTAGGCGCTGAGCATCACGACCTCCCCCGCGGTCACCGACGCCCACCCGTAGTAGGCGACGAGCGCCGCCCCGGCGAGGCAGGCGGTGCCGAGTCCGTTGAAGGCCACCCAGGACAGGGATCCGAAGCGGGCGTTGAGCAGGTCGAGTCTGGTCCCCTCCCGCTGCACCTGGTCGAGCTCGCGTCCGACGCGGCCCAGGGCCGTGCGCTCCAGGGCATGGGCGCGGGTGATGGGGATGAGGGTGGTCATGTCGCTGACGGAGGCAGACATGCGCTCCACGGAACGCCGGTAGGTGCTGTTGCCCTCGCCGAGCCGCGCGCGCAGCGCGCCGATCAGCAGCACGGCGACGGGGATGAGCAGGAGGAAGACGGGCAGGAAGACCGGGGTGACGACGGCGATGACGGCGAGGCCGCCCGCCAGGGTCGCGACGGCGGTGAGGCCGTTGTCCGCCGTCTGCTGGAGTCCCGTCTCCAGCGTCTCGACGTCCCGGACCACCTTGGCGTGCAACACGGACGAGCTGGTGCGGCTGTGGAAGCCGATGGAGAGCTGCTGCATCCGGGTCACGAGGGCGGACCTCAGGTCGCGGCCGAGCCGGCGGATCGCCCCGTGCATCCAGCGGACGTACAGCAGGTGCAGGGGCGGGTTCAGGAGGAGGACCGTGAGCATCACGGCGCAGTTCCACCACAGTTCGGCGATCGGCCGGTGCTCGACGACGACGTCGATGACGTTCGCCGTCACCGGGGGGAGCAGCCAGACGGGTGCGTGCTTGACGAAGAAGACCGCGACGGCCCCGGCGAGCCGTGCCTGGTCGGGGCGGAAGAGGTAGTGGACAGTGCGGATCGGGTGTTCGCCCCGGTAACGGTGGTCGAGCGGACTGTGATTCATGGCTTCTGCGGCTTCCTTCGTCGTGACCGGCCGCGCCTCTGCCCGTGGCGCGCGTCCGGTGGCGGCGCGTGGGCCGGGGGGAGCCGCCGGGTACAAGGGCTGCCCGGTCCTGCGGCCGTGGGACGGCCGGAGTCTTCCTGGGGCGAGAACGGCGGCGTGCTCTCGTAAAAGCATGCGGCGCGTGGGGCTTCCGATTCCAGTGTCGGCGGTACCGCATCAAAGCTTTACGAAACTCTGGCTAAATTCGCCGGTTCTGGCAGGTCACGCCGGTGTATCGCGCCGTGGAATGACACCGGGGCGTACTCTGCGGATGACTCCGATGCGACGGTGCCGGCCAGTCACCGACCGGCCCCCGAACTGCTTTTGCTGGGCGGCCAGTGCCTCTGCGACGACGCTGCGATCCGTTCCCCACTCCTTGAGGCGGCCGCCTCGAAGAGCCGCGTCACCGGAACCCGGCCGATGCATGAGGGGCGTTTCCAGCCCCGTCCCGTCACCAGGTGCGCGACGGCCAGATGGCCATTTACACGGCCGACGTCCCCCGCGGGTACGACTCGTCTCCACTGACGGTGAGAGCCACGTGGCCCCGGTTGCGGCGCTCCCCGAGCACCGGGCCGGCGAAGTCGTAGAAGACGAAGGCCCCTCTGGGCGGGCGGCCCGGGTCGAGACGTGCATGTAGGAGATCCGCGGACTACGTGGCATGGTCCCACCGAACATCCCGATGCCATCGGCTCGCTGGTAGGCGTCTTCCACGAAGGCCAGACACCGAGTCGCGCGTCTCGCTTCCCCTTCGCCGGGCCGAAGCCCGCTTGATGGCTCTGCGCACCTCCCCTCCCCAGTGCTCTGACAGCGTGCTGGCCGCTCGCACCCTGTCCCCGTCGAGTAGCGCACGCCCTTCCTCCGTGTCCCGATGCGTGTGGTGGCGACCGGAACAGCGCAACCCGGGCAGAGCAGCTGGTGGGCAGGGGGCTCATCGCCCTCTGCGCCATCGGGGTGGGCCGGCTCTTCCAGGAGCCGGCGGGCGTCGTATGGGTGTACGGCGTGGCAATCCGCCCTCTTCGGCAGCAGCCCTGCCGACAACCCCAGACCGGGGAAGCGGGTACGGCTGCGGGCGCCACCCGCTGCCGCGGGTGTGAGATGCGGCGGGCCCGGCAGGGTCGTGCTCACAGCGGCGGCAAAGAAGGGCGATGGTGCGTACGTCCGCGGGTCTCGGATGCGGAATGCAGCACAGGGGTGCCCGCCGGTGCGGACACCCCTGTGCTGCAGTGTGTGCGGTCAGGCCGTGGTGCACGCCTTTCCGTTGAGGGTGAAGGCGGTGGGCACTCCGTTGGTGCCGGCCGTCGACGTGCCGTTGAAGCCGAAGTTCACGGAGGCTCCCGGGGCGATGGTGACGTTGTAGCCGGACGGGTTGCCGGCGGTGACGTTCCGTCCGTCCTGGACGGGTACGGCGTTCCACATCTGGGTGATCCGCTGGTCACCGCGGAAGGCGAAGGCCGGCTTCCAGCCCTCGACGGGGGTGCCTCCGGTGTTGCGGACGGTCACGCCGGCGTTGAAGGTGGTGCCCCAGTCGGAGAGCGTGCAGGTGACGGCGCGGCCGGCCGGAGCCGGCGTCGTCGGCGGGGTGGTGGGCGGAGTGGTGGGCCCGGTCGGTTCCGTGGCGGGCAGGGTGGTCGGGGTCGGGGACGGCGTGGAGCCGGGAGGCCGCTCTTGGCGGCCATCCGGTCGGAGTGGGCGCGGGAAACGGCGAGTTCGGGGGCGCCCTGGCCCTCATAACGGGGCTCGTTCATGAGCTCCCAGGCGAAGATGGCCGGCTCGTCCTTGTACTTCACGCCGCTGTAGTGGTGGGTGCGGTCGAGGGCGTAGGAGACCGGGTTCTTGTACGAGGTGAAGCAGCCGGGGCAGCGGTTCTTGTCGAAGAAGGCGGCGCGGGCCGGGTGGCCGCCGGAGAGGCCTTCCCAGCGCAGGCGGGTGTCGATGCCGCCGTACGCCTCCCAGTAGTTCTCGAAGACGGGCATCAGACGGAGGCCGTGGGCCTTGGCTGACTCGATGATGCAGTCGAAGGCGGCGTACTGCTGCTCGTTGAACTCGCCCTCGTGCTCCTCGAAGCCGTGCCGGCTCTCGTGGCTGAACATCCAGACCCGGGCGACGTCGACGCCGTCCGCGGCCATGCGGGCGAAGTGGGCGTCGATGCGGGCCTTGTCCATGTATTGGGTCTCGGTGTCCCCCGAGCCCGCTCCGAAGGTGAACATGTCATAGGCGTGGGCGCCGGCGAAGAAGCACTCCTCGCCGTCGAGGCAGAAGCGGATCCCACAGCGGGTGACGAAGGAGTCGGCGCTATCGGCGGCGGCCGGCGCCGGGCGGGCGACCAGGAGGCCGGTGAGGGCCAGGACCGCGGCGAAGAGGAGGGCCGGCGGGCCCGCTCGTCTTGCCGGTGGAACGGCGTGAGGGGGACGCGCTCATGGGTTTCCCTTTCGTCCGGGGGGAGGGGAGGAGGAGCCGGTCGTCCGCGGGGCGGCTCACCCAGACATTAATTAACCGGTTAACTTCGAAGGGGGCCGCAGAGAGGGCGCGGAGACGTGTCGATGGCTCCAACTCGCCTTCCTCGTAAGCTTGTTGGGAATTCCCATTTCTTGCCGACACCCGCCTGAGGCTGGACGTGGTCCACAGTGCGGCCATGGAGACCTGCCGCCCGGCACATGACCTGGCGGTAGGGTCGGGGTGTCGAGGTTCAGGATGGAGCTGGGGTGCAGGTGAAGCGGCCGACGATGGCGGACATCGCCCGGCGGGCGGGCGTGTCGAAGGTGGCGGTCTCGTACGCGCTCAACGGCCAGCCGGGGGTGTCCGAGACGACCCGGGCCTCGATCAAGGCGATCGCCGAGGAACTCGGCTGGCAGCCGAACAGCGCCGCCCGCGCGCTGACCGGCGGACGGGCACAGGCGGTCGGCCTGGTCGTCCGACGGCCGGCGCGCACCCTCGGGGTGGAGCCCTTTTTCATGGAGTTCATCAGCGGGGTGGAGACGGTACTCGCCGAGCACACCTACGCACTGATGCTCCAGATGGCCGGGGACCAGGAACAGGAGATCGAGGTCTGCCGGCGCTGGTGGGGCGAGCGGCGCGTCGACGGCGTCTTCCTCATGGACCTGCAGACCGAGGACGAACGGGTCGGCGCTGTGCGGAACATCGGCCTGCCCGCGGTGGCCATCGGGCCCCCCGAGGTCGCCGGCGAACTGCCGGCCATCTGGTCGGACGACGGCGAGAGCATTCACGAGATCGTCCGGTACCTGGCGGCGCTCGGGCACCGGCGGATCGCACGGGTGGCGGGCCCCGCCGGGCTCGCGCACACGGCGGTCCGCGACGTGGCCCTCGCGGAGGCGTGCCGGGAGGCCGGGATCCCCGAGGCGACGGTGGTGCACACCGACTACACCGGCGACGCGGGCGCGCGGGCCGCGCGGGCCCTGCTGATCGCCCCCGAACGGCCGACGGCGCTCGTCTTCGACAACGACATCATGGCGGTGGCCGCGCTGTCGGTGGCGCAGGAGCTGGGCCTGTCGATCCCCGCCGACGTGTCGGTCGTCGCCTGGGACGAGTCGCCGCTGACACAGGTCGTGCGTCCGACGCTGTCCGCCGTCACCCGCGACATCGCCGCGTACGGAGTCCGTTCCGCGACCGCGCTCCTCGCGCTGATCGACGGGGAGGACGTGGGCAGCGTCCGCGACGGATACGCGCACTTCGTGCCGCGAGGCAGCACCGCCCCGCCGCCTGCCCCGCGCTGACGACCGCCTCCGACGTGCCGGCAAGGGGCCGGACCGTCCCCTCGTACGGCCCGGCGCCTTGCCACCCTCCGGCGCCTACTTGGTGGCTCCCTGGGCGAAGCCGTTGTAGATCCAGCGCTGGAGGAGCAGGAAGACGACCAGCGTCGGGACGATGACGAGGATCGCGCCGGCGGAGATGGCCTCCCAGTGCGCCCCGAAGGGGCCCTTGAAGCGGAAGAGCGCGGTCGAGATGGTCCCCAGGTCCTCGGAGTGCATGTAGAGGAAGGGGATGTAGAAGTCGTTGTAGGTGGTGATCCCCTTGATGATGACGACGGTGGCGATCGCGGGCTTGAGCAGCGGGAAGATGATCTTCCGGTAGATGGTGAAGGCGTTGGCGCCGTCGAGCCGGGCGGCCTCGTCCAGCGAGACGGGGATGCCCCGGATGAACTGCAGGAAGATGTACACCGAGACGATGTCGGTGCCCATGTAGAGGAGGATGGGCGCCCAGCGGGTGTCGACGAGGCCGAAGCCGTTGATCACCTGGAAGGTCGCGACCTGGGTGGTGACGCCGGGCACGAGGGTGGCGACCAGGAAGCCTGCCATGACGAGCTTCTTGCCGCGGAAGTCGAAGCGGTCCACGGCGTACGCGGTCATGGAGCCGATGATCACCGTGCCGCCGATCGAGAACAGCAGGATGAAGGCGGTGTTCCCGAACGCCATCAGCATCTTGCCGTCGTTGAACGCCGTGACGTAGTTGTCGAAGTTGAACCAGTTCCCCGGCAGGGAGAGCGCGCTGCCGTCGCCGACCTCCTCCGAGGTCTTGAGCGAGGTCAGGAAGACGACCACCAGCGGGATCAGGACGACCGCGGAGGCCACCAGGAGCGACAGGTAGGTCAGCACGCTCCCCACGGGCAGACGGCGACGGGACGTGCGGTGCCCCTTCACGGTGGCGGCGGTGAGGTCGGGGGAGGTCATACGAGGTCCACCTTGTCGTCGGGCACGAGCCGGCGCTGGATCCAGGTGATCAGCAGGATGATCAGGAGCAGCACTACGGCCGCGGCCGAGGCCAGGCCGGTCTTGTTGAACTGGAAGGCGAGCTTGATCGTCTGGATGACGAAGGTCTGGGTACCGGTCGCGCCGCCGGTCATGATGTAGGGGATCTCGAAGACCGACAGCGAGCCGGAGATCGCCAGGATCGCGCTCAAGCTGATCACCGGCTTGATGCTCGGCGCGATGATGTGCCGGAACTGCTTCCACTTCCCCGCGCCATCCAGCTCGGCCGCCTCGTACAGCTCGCCCGGGATGGACTGGATCGCGCCGAGGAAGAGGACGAAGTTCAGTCCGGTGAAACGCCAGACGGAGACGCCGGCCAGGGAGACGTTCGCGGAGGTCGGATCACCGAGCCACGGATGATCGGTCGACACGCCGAGCCAGGCCAGAACCGAGTCGAGGGTGCCGCCGTCCTGGAAGAAGTACAGGAAGACGAAGCCGATCGCGACGCCGTTGATCAGGTAGGGGAAGAAGAGGATCCCCTTGAAGAAGTTCCGGAACCGCAGGTTGAAGCTGAGGATCACCGCGAAGTACAGCGCGACCGCGATCTGGACCACGGACGCCGCGAGGTAGTAGCCGCTGACGAAGAAGACGCGGAAGAGCTCGGGCCGGGTGAAGATCTGAACGTAGTTGTCGAAGCCCACGCTCTCCCGGTCCGGACTCACGCCGTCCCAGTCGGTGAAGCTGTACGAGATCATGCTCGCGACGGGGACGTACGTGAACGTGATCAGCAGGGCGAGCGGCGCCGCCAGGAAGAGCCAGGGCGTGATCCGCCGCAGGGGTGAATCCCGCCAGGATCTCGTCCTTCCGGCGGCGGGACCGCACCGGCGGCCCGCCGGGCGCCGTCGGCCCCTCTGGGCGTCAGCCTTGGCCTTGTCCGTGCTGGATCGCCCTGTCATGGCGGCGCCCTCTGGTGCGGTGTCGGTGGTGTGGGTCATGTCGGCCTTTCGTGTCCGCGTCTGCGGAAGGTCCAGGGGCCCCGGCCGGTGTCGTACGGCCGGGGCCACTCCGCCGGTATCAGCTACCGACGGTCTTCGCCGCCTCGTCCCACCTCTTGTTCAGGTCGGCGAAGAAGTCCTCGATGCTGCCCTTCGCGGCCCCGCGGGCCGTGTCGATCAGCTTCTGGCGGTAGTCCTGCTTGTTGAGGCCGATCTCGGCCGCCTCGTCGATGTCGTTGACGGCCGCGGTCTTCGCCTCGGACCGGTCGAAGAACCTGACATCGTTGTCAACGAAGTCCTTGAGCGTGGCGGGCATCGCGGCGGACTTGACCGCGGACACGACTCCCTCCTTCTCCGCAAAGCCGGACTTCTCGGTGAACCAGTCCACCCAGGCACGCGCCGCGGGCTTGTTGTGGGAGTGGACACTGACGGCCTGCTGGTAGTCGGAGACCAGGGCCGCGCAGTGCTTGCCGTCCTTCTGGACCGGGAAGGGCATGAAGCCGATGTCGTCCGGCGAGCCGCCGGCCTTCTTCGCGGCGTCCTGCATCTGCGTGATCGACCAGGAGCCCAGCATCATCGTGGCGATCTTGCCCTCGCCGAGGAGCGCCTTGGAGATCTCCCAGTTGGTGGTGGTCGGGTCCTTCTCCGACAGGCCCTCCTTGGCGATGTCGAAGAGGAGGCCGTCGATGGTGTTCAGTTCGCCGCCGGCCTTCCAGGGGGAGACCGGGCCCGCGAGGGCGTTGCTCGCCTGGGCGTCGCAGCCGACGACGCCGAGGTTGTTGGTCCACTGGACCAGCGGCCAGCCGTCCTTGAAGTTGGTGTAGTACGGGGTGGCGCCGGTCTTGTCCTTGATCGCCTTCAGGCCGGCCAGGAACTCGTCCGTGGTCTTCGGCCAGGTGGTGACGCCGGCCTGCTTCCAGAGCTTCTTGTTGTAGACGAAGCCGTTGGCGGTGCCGAACTGGGCGATGCCGTAGACCTTGCCGTCCACCTCGGTCTTGTCGCTGAAGCGGTACTTCGACAGCTCTTCGGTCGTGCCGAGGGGGGCGAAGAACTTCGGGTAGTCGTTCTTGGCCACCGCTCCGGGGATGAAGAGCACGTCACCGTAGTTGTTGGTGTTCATGCGGATCTTCACCTCGCCCTCGTAGTCGGTGATGCCATCGAACTTGACCTTGACGTTCGGGTAGACCTTGTTGAACTCGGCCGCGTACTTCTGCAGCGCCCCGTTCTGCACCAGGTCCGTCCGCTGGGTCAGGACCTTGATCTCGCCGGAGACCTCCTTCGGGTCCGACGGAGGAGCGGCCACCTCGCCGGTGGCACCGCCGCCCCCGCCGCCGCACGCCGACAGTGCCAGCATCACGGCAGCCAGCACGGCGCCCGAGAACGCGGTCGTCTTCTTGTTCCCCATGGCCCAACTCCTTCAAAGTCACGGCTCAGGTCATCGGTGGGATGACGGCACTATGTCAGCCAGGCGTGAACCGGTAAAGTACCGATTTCCAGCGTGATGCCTAATCGTTACCCGGGTCGACCGAATGTCAAGGGCCGGTGAAGTCACGTGCCCGATCGGCTGCGCGACGTACAGGCTGCGCTTCACCGGTTCATGGACAGTTAAGTAAATGTACGGCTAACTTGTCGGCCCGTACACGCATCCCGCCCACTGCCAGGCGATTGGAGCCGCACATCATGAAGGACCTCACCCAGCTGCACGAGGGGTGGACCCTGCGCCACGAGGACGCGGCGCTCCCGGCGCAGGTGCCCGGTTGCGTCCACACCGATCTGCTCGCCGCCGATGTGATACCGGACCCGTTCCTCGGGCTCCACGAGACCGACATCGCCTGGGTGGGGCACCGGTCGTGGTCGTACGAGACGGACCTCACCGCTCACGACGGCGGGCACGAACGCAGCGAGCTGGTCTTCGAGGGCCTCGACACCGCCGCCGAGGTCCTGATCGACGGCGCGTCCCTCGGCTCGGCCCGGAACATGCACCGCGTCCACCGCTTCGACGTCACGGGGCGGAGCGGCCGCCTGGAGGTGCGCTTCGACTCGGCTTACGACGAGGCCGAGCGGGTCCGCGCGCTCACCGGCGACCGGCCCAACGTCTACCCCGAGCCGTTCCAGTACATCCGCAAGATGGCTTGCTCCTTCGGGTGGGACTGGGGCCCTACCGTGGTGACCGCCGGCATGTGGCGGCCCGTGAGGATCGAGCACTGGTCGACCGCGCGGCTCGCAGAGGTCCGCCCGCTGGTCACCGTGGACGGCACCACCGGCCGCGTCGAACTGCGGGTCGAGACCGCGCGCACCGAAAGCGGGACGGGCCGTCCGCTCACCCTGCGGGCCACGGTCGCCGGGTCGGTCGCCGAGACCTCCTTCGAGGGGGCGGACACCATGCTCCGACTGGAGGTGCCCGAGCCGGAGTTGTGGTGGCCCCGGGGGTACGGCTCCCAGCCGCTGTACGGGCTCGACGTGGAGCTCCTGGACGAGGACGGGGCGCCGCTCGACTCGTGGTCGCGGCGGATCGGCTTCCGTACGGTGACCGTCGACCGTTCGGCGGACGAGCACGGCACCGGCTTCACCTTCGTCGTCAACGGCGTGCGGATCTTCGCCCGCGGCGTCAACTGGATCCCTGACGACGTTCTGCCGTCCCGGGTCACGCCCGAGCGCTACCGCACGCGCCTCGTCCAGGCCGCCGAGGCCAACATCGACCTCGTGCGGATCTGGGGCGGCGGCATCTACGAGGACGACGCGTTCTACGACGTCTGCGACGAACTGGGCCTGATGGTCTGGCAGGACTTCCTCTTCGCCTGCGCCGCCTACCCCGAGGAGCAGCCGCTGCGGGGAGAGGTGGAGGCCGAGGCGCGCGACAACGTTGTCCGACTGATGTCCCACGCGAGCCTCGTGCTGTGGAACGGCAACAACGAGAACCTGTGGGGCTTCCGCGACTGGGACTGGGAGGAACCGCTCGCCGGCGACTCCTGGGGCGAGGGCTACTACCTCGGGATCCTGCCCCGAATCGTCGCCGAGCTCGACCCGACGCGCCCCTACACCGCCGGCAGCCCCTGGTCCGGATCCTGGGACCACCACCCCAACGACCCCCGCCACGGCACCCACCACTCGTGGGAGGTCTGGAACCGGCAGGACTACGCCGAGTACCGCGCCGACGTGCCCCGCTTCTGCGCCGAGTTCGGCTGGCAGGCCCCGCCCGCGATCAGCACCCTGCGGCGCGCCCTGCCCGGCGAGGACCTGGCTCCCGACTCCCCCGGGATGCTGCACCACCAGAAGGCCGAGGACGGCAACGGCAAGCTGAACCGCGGCATCGAGCGCCACTTCGGCCTCCCCGACGGCGACTTCGACCGCTGGCACTACCTCGCCCAGGTCGTCCAGGCCCGCGCCGTCGCCGCCGGCATCGAGCACTGGCGCTCCCACTGGCCGGTCTGCGCGGGAACGGTCGTGTGGCAGCTCAACGACTGCTGGCCGGTGAGCAGCTGGGCCGCCATCGACGGCGACGGGCACCTCAAGCCGCTCTACCACGAGCTGCGCCGCGTCTACGCCGACCGCCTCCTCAGCCTGGTCCCCGCCGACGGCGGACCGGTCCTCGCCCTCGACAACCAGTCCGGCACCACCTGGCGCGCCACCGTCACCCTGCGCCGCGTCGCCGCCGACGGCACCGTGCTGAAGGAGACCGCCCTCGACCTGGAGGCCGCGGCCCGGACGGTGGTACGGGTGGTCATCCCGGTGTCCCTCCTGCCGGCGGCCGACTCCGGCAAGGAACTGCTGGTCGCCGACGCGGACGGTCTGCGCGCGGTTCACCTCCCCGTGTACGAGAAGGAGTTCGCCTACCCGGCGCCCGGGTACGACGTCCTGGTCGAGCCGGCCGGGGACGGCGACTCGGTCGTGACGGTCACCGCCCGCACCCTCGTACGGGACCTCCTGCTCCAGGCGGACCGCCTCGCCCCGGCGGCGAGCGTCGACCACGGCCTCGTGACCCTGCTGCCGGGCGAGGAAGTCCGGATCGCGGTGCGCGGCTGGGCGGGCGACGACCCCGACGCCGTACGGGCGGCCCTTTTCAGCGTGGGAGCGGCGTGAGCGCCCCAGCCCCTCGCATCCCCGGCCGGCGCGTCACGATCAACGACGTCGCCGCGCTGGCCGGGGTCTCCAAAGGTGCCGTCTCCATCGCGTTCAACAACCGGCCGGGAGTGTCCCCGACGACCCGGGAGCGCATCTTCGCAGCGGCGCGGGAGCTCGGCTGGAGCCCGAACCAGACCGCGCGCAACCTCTCCGGCCGGCGGGCGGGCATCGTCGGCCTGGCGATCTGCCGTCCCGCCCGGCTCCTCGGCCTCGAACCCTTCTACATGGAGTTCATCTCCGGCATCGAGGACGTCCTCGCCGAGCGCTCCTGCTCCCTCCTGCTCCGACTGGTGCGCGACCTGAACGAGGAGACCGCCCTCTACCAGGAGTGGTGGCGCAGCCGGACGGTCAGCGGGGCGATCCTGGTCGACTTCCACCAGGACGATCCGCGCATCGCCCCCCTGCGGGCGCTGGGCATGCCCGCCGTCGCCGTCGGGCACCCGGTCCTGACCGGCGGCTTCCCGTCGGTGTGGACTGACGACGCCTTGGCGGCGGCGGAGGCGGTGCGGTACCTGGCGGCGCTCGGGCACCGGCGGATCGCCCGCGTCGGCGGCCCCGCCGGCCTCGGCCACAGCGGCATCCGCGCCGCCGCCTTCGAGGCGACCATGGCCGAACTGCGTCTGGACGGGGGCCGACAGGTGGCGACCGGCTTCGTCGGGGAAGAGGGGGCGCGAGCCACGCGCAGTCTGCTGACGGCCCCGGACCGGCCGACGGCCATCGTGTACGACAACGACATCATGGCCGTCGCCGGGGCCGCGGTCGCCTCGGAGATGGGGCTCTCGGTCCCCGATGATCTCTCCCTGCTGGCCTGGGACGACTCACAGTTGTGCCGGCTGACCCACCCGCCGCTGTCCGCGATGAGCCACGACGTGCACCACTTCGGCGAACAGGTCGCCCGGACCCTGTTCGGGGTCATCGAGGGGACCCATACGGGCGCCCACCAGGTGCCCACTCCGTCCTTGACGCCTCGCGGATCGACGGGGCCGCCACGGCGTATGTAGGCCGGGACATCGCGTCGAGGGGCTGCCTTTCCAGTCGAGGGGCTGCCTTTCCAGGGGCAGCCCCTCGACGCCTTTCGTCGGCTCGGCGGGAAGGGCGGAAACAGACGAGGAGCGGGCTCCGGGGCAGGGACGTGCCCACGGAACCCGCTCCTCCCGCACCCGATGCGGCGGGTGCGGTACGGGGGTCAGCCCTTGGCGCAGGGGACGCCGTCGAGGCTGAAGGAGGCGGGCACGGCGCCGGGGCCCGTGACGTTGACGCCGAAGCTCACGGCCCCGCCGACCGGGACGGACGCGGTCCAGGACTCGCTGGTGGCGCGGACCTGGCGGCCGTCCTGGGTGACCGCGGCGTTCCAGGCGGAGTTCACCGTGGCGCCCTCCGGGAGGGCGAAGTCGAGCTTCCAGCCCTTGAGGGGCTGTTCGCCGGTGTTGCGGACGGTGATGTCGGCGTTGAAGCCGGTGCCCCAGTCGTCGACGCGGTACGCGATCGAGCAGCCGCGCCGGTACACGCCGGCCTCCTGGGAGGTCTGACGGATGCCGTCGGGACCGTGGAAGAGGCGCTCGCCCCACCCGGTGAGCTGGTCGGCGTCGAAACCGGTGGCGAGGTCGAGGTATTCGACGCCTCCGCCATTGCCGCTCCAGGACCAGCCGAGGTAGCCGAGGTCCAGCCGGCGGGCGGTGGCCATGATGGCGTCCTCGTCGGGGTTGCCGTCCGAGTGGTCGAACCCGAACTCGCCGACCACGACGGGCAGACCGCGGTCCACGAAACTGCCGAGGTACTCCTCGACCTCGGCGGCGGTGTCGTACACGCCGTACATGTGGAGGGAGAAGACGGTGTTGTGGTCGGGGTCGGAGGCGAAGACCGCAGGCGCGTTCTCGCGCATGGTGTTCGACCAGTCCTGACCCCAGTTGGGTGCGTCGGCCATCAGGGTGTGGTCGAATCCGGCCGCGCGCAGCCGGCCGATGGCGTCCTTGGTGTCCTGCGTCCAGGCGGCGTAACCCGCTTTGCCGTGGGGCTCGTTGCCGAGGTTGACGATGACGTACTTCTCCTGCCCCTTGAGGGCGCCCGCCACCTCCAGCCAGTAGTCGACGGCCTCGGCCAGGGAGGCCGCACCGCCCTGCTCGCCGTATCCGGTGGTGTCGTGGGCCTCCAGGACGCAGACCAGTCGGTTGGCCTTGCGCTGGGAGACGACGGCCGCGACGTCGGCGGCGTCGTTCTTCGTCCAGCGGGCGCCGGTGGAGAGGGCCACGCGGACCGAGTTGGCACCGAGCGCCTTGATGTCGGCGAGGGACCGCCCGGTGCGGTCGGGGTACCAGGTGTGGGCGTGGTTGACACCGCGCAGGACGAAGTCCTTGCCGGTGGCGTCGACGAGTCGTCCGTCCACGACGCGGAAGCCGTCGGACCTCTCGGCGGCCCGGGCGGTGACGGGGACCGAGGTGACCGTGGCGGCGAGGGCGAGCAGCGTCACTGCCGAGAGGACCCGTGTCCTGTTCATGTGGTGCTCCCCACTCGGACCGCGCCCTCAGGGGAAGATCAGGCGCGGCGGTGCATGACATGGAGTGAGATCGCGGCCGATCGGGGCCGGTCGCCCCGGGCGGGCCCACAAGTGGTGGGCAGGCCGCCGCCGTCCGTCCCCCCACTGCCCGGATGGTGCTGCGGCTCGGTTCCGGGCAGTGGGGTTAACCGCAGGTGCGGTTCAGGGCGTCGCTTTCGTTGGTCAGCGATTTCTCCTGCCGAATCCTGGCGGACGAGTTGAGGCTAGAGGCCGTGATGACCGATAACAAGAGATGAAACATAACCGGTTAAGTTTAGTGGGGTTTTATTGGCGCCCCGGATTCACCCGAGACGTTCGGCTGTGCCTGTCGTGGCGCGGAAGACCGTACCCGCGCCTTCCAGGCCGGCCTCGGCACCCGCAGGCACGTACACGGCCTGGCCGGGCCCCATACCGAGGCGCTTCCCCGCCGAGGAAACGGTCGTGGTCCCATCGGTGCAGAGAAGGATCTGCGGGGCGTCCAGCGCCGCACGCCGCCGTGGCTCCCCGGCGCGCAGGCGGTACCGCGACAAGCGGAAATCGTCCACAGGCGCCGGATACGTCTCCTCGTCTCCCTCCTCCCGAGGGACCAGGACCCGGGCCGGAGGTGCGTCAAAACGGACGACCCTGGTCAGTTCCTCCACGTCGATGTGCTTCGAGGTCAGTCCGCACCGCAGGACGTTGTCGGAGCTCGCCATGATCTCCACTCCGAGTCCGGAGAGGTACGCGTGCGGAACTCCTGCTCCGAGAAACAGCGCCTCGCCAGGGCTCAGTTCGACGTACCTGAGCATCAGAGCGGACAGCAGTCCAGGGTCTCCCGGGTGAGCGCGCGCAATGCGGTCGTACGCAATGGTGAAGGCTTGTCCCGCCCGAGCCGCCAGCCCTTGGGCCACGGCGTCGAGCAGGCCCGCCTGCGGCCGGAGGAAGGCTCGAAACACCTCCGCGAGCGCCTGGCGCTCGGGAAGAACTCGCAGGGTCTCGATGTAGGGCCGCAGCGCGGGCACACGCAGGGAGTCGAGCAGGTCGGCGGCGTCCGCCGGGCTCCGGAAACCGCACAGCCCCCGGAACGGCGTGAGGGCGACGATCATCTCGGGCTTGTGCTGGTCGTCGCGGTAGTTGCGGTGCGGGGCGTCCAAGGGGATCCCGAGCGCGTTCTCCCGGGCGAAGCCGGCCTGGGCCTGGGCGAGGTCCGGGTGCACCTGGACGGAGAGCGGCGCGTCGGCGGCCAGCAGCTTGAGCAGGAACGGCAGCCGGGGCCCGAACCTGCGCACGGCGCCCGCCCCGAGCTCGCCCTCCGGGTCCCCGGCGAGGACCCGGTCCAGCGGGACCGGGACGCCGTCCCGGAGCACTCTGGAGGGCGCCGCCGGATGGGCACCCATCCAGAGCTCGGCCTGGGGAGCCCCGGTGGGTGGCACCCCCATGAGCTCCGGCAGCAGGGTGCGGGAGCCCCAGTCGTAGGGCTGGACGGTGTTGTGGAGGAGATCCATGACCATTTCCTGGAGTGCTGTACGGGTGGGGCCGGGGCAGGGCGCCACGCGTCGCGGAAGCTGTCGGTGCTCTTCCGCCGGACATGGCGGTCCCGCTCATGTCCGGCGGAAGCCGGGCGTCAGGTGGCCGTCAGGCCGGTCGCGCCAGCACGGGACAGCCCAGCGGCCGCGACGCCGGCAGCGGCCGCGCCGATCAGTCCGGCGTCGAGGGCCAGCGCGGCGGGCACGACCGGGACGTCACGGGTGAAATCGAGGACGGCGCAGGACTTCAGGTGGTGGCGCAGCGGCCCGAACAGCACCTCGCCGGCCTGGGAGACGCCGCCGCCCACGACGACCAGGTCGAGCTCGACGAGCGCGGCCGTCGCCGCGATGCCGGCGGCCAGGGCGCGGCCGGCCCGGTCGAAGGCGGCGAGCGCCCTCAAGTCGCCCGCGCGGGCCGAGGCCGCGACCTCGCGGGCGGTGGCGGGAAGGCCCGCCGGGGGCGTCCAGCCCGCTTCCAGGGCGTGGGCCGCGATCGCCGTGCCGCTGGCGTAGCGCTCGACGCACCCGCGGGCGCCGCACGGGCACACCGGGCCGTTCTGGTCCACGGTGATGTGCCCGATGTGGCCGGCGTTCCCCGTCGTCCCCGCGTGGACGGAGCCCCCCAGGACCAGGCCGCCGCCGACCCCGGTCGAGACGACCATGCACAGGGCGTTCGCCGCGCCCTTGGCTGCACCGATCCAGTGCTCCGCCGCCGCCATCGCAACGGCGTCGCCGACCAGCACCGGCTCAACACCGCGGGGGACGGCGGGATGGCTCCGCACCCGCCCCACCAGGGGGAAGGAACGCCAGGCCGGAATGTTCACCGGACTCACCGTGCCCGCGAAGGTGTCCACGGGCCCGGCGCTCCCGATCCCCAGGCAGGACAGCGACGCCCACTCGGGCCGGGCGGCCAGCTCGTCCACCACCGAGGTCACCGCGGCCATCAGCGCCTCGGCGGACCCGCGCGCGGGCGTCGGCCGCTGCGCCCTCACCACCACGCGCCCCTCGGCGTCGACCAGCGCCCCGGCGATCTTCGTACCGCCGATGTCCAGCGCTCCGTACATCGTCCGCCCCACCTCTCCAGAACCGTCAGAACTGCGAGCCACTACTCTGCCTAGTGATGACAACGTTGTCTAGAGAAGGACGGATCCGGTTAAGTCACATGTCGGCGGCGGGGCTCAGGACAGACTCTCGCCACCTCCGATCTTCCTGGGCTCCGGATACCTGCGCTGGCCGCACACCCAGAGGCGAAGGGCCGACGTTCCGCAGCCGATGAACCCGGGCCGCACCGGCAGGCCGGGGATCCTTCCGGCACTGCGCGGGGGACGCAGGACCGGCCTCCGCCGACGTGCGTCCCCAACGGCCCGGGACGGCCTACTGGAGGGGAGAACCAGTAGGGGACCGTTCGGCCCTCCCTTCCCGTCCAGGTCCGCGCGAACCTGGGAAGGGGCATCGTCGAGGAGGAATCATGGACTCCGCAGGCCCTGCGCCTCTCATCGTCAGCGACGTGATGACCCACACCGCCGTGGCGATCGGCCGTGACGCTCCCTACAAGGAGATCGTGGCTCTGATGGACGAATGGAAGGTGAGCGCCCTGCCCGTCCTGGAGGGAGAGGGGCGGGTGGTGGGGGTGGTCTCGGAGGCGGACCTGCTGCCGAAGGAGGCGTTCCGGGGCGCGGATCCGCTGTCGGGGGAGGCGGAGGAGGAAGCGAAGGCCGGGGCCGTGCGGGCGGGGGACCTCATGTCGAGTCCGGCGGTGACGGTTCACGCCGACGCCTCCCTGGCCGAGGCGGCGCGGATCATGGCCCGCCGGAAGGTGAAGCGGCTGCCGGTGGTGAACGGCATAGGGATGCTGGAGGGAGTGGTCAGCCGGAGCGACCTGCTCAAGGTGTTCCTGCGGGAGGACGGCGAGATGGCGTCGGAGATCCGGCGGTCGGTTCTCGACGGGCCGGCGCTCACCGGCCTGGACGTGACCGTGACGAAGGGGGTCGCCACGCTGAGTGGCGTCCTCTCCGACCGCTCCCTGGTGCCGCTGCTGGCGCGCGCCGTCCGTGCCGTGGAGGGGGTCGTCGACGTCCGGATGGAGCTGGGTGCCCATGAAGGCGCTTCGTGACGGACAATCCTTAGGGAGCGGGTGAACATCCACCGAGCACAGGGGTCGCCATGACCGAGCTTCCGGTAGCGGAGGGACCCACGCGGGTCTTCCTCGTGGACGATCACGAGGTCGTCCGCCGAGGGCTGCGGGACCTGATCGACGACGAGCCCGACATGCGGGTCGTCGGGGAGGCGTCCACGGCCGACCAGGCCCTGGCCCGGGGGCCCGCGCTGCGCCCGGACGTGGCCGTCCTCGACGTACGGCTCCCCGACGGCGACGGGATCGCCGTGTGCCGGGAGCTGCGGTCGCGGATGCCGGAGCTGGCGTGCCTGATGCTGACCTCGTTCGACGACGAGGACGCCCTGCTCGACGCGATCATGGCCGGGGCGTCGGGGTACGTCCTCAAGCAGATCAAGGGGTCGGACCTCGTGTCGGCGGTACGCACCGTGGCGACGGGGCAGTCGATGCTCGACCCGGCCACCACGGCTCGCCTGATGCGTTCGCTGCGGGATCCGGAAGCGGCGCAGCCGCCCGAGGACGAGCGGCTCGCGGCACTGTCCGAGCGTGAGCGGTCCGTGCTGGAGCTGATCGGGGAGGGGCTCACCAACCGGCAGATCGCCAAGCGGCTCTACCTGTCGGAGAAGACGGTGAAGAACCACATCTCGCGGCTGCTCGGCAAGCTGGGTGTGGAGCGGCGGGTGCAGGCGGCCGTGATCGCCGCGCAGGCCCACGAGCGCGGGGCGGAGAGCGGTTAGTCCTCTTGTCCGTCGTCCGGAGGGAGGGGGATGCGCCAGGTGAGGCGGGTTCCTCCGCCGGGTCCCGGCGGGGAGTGGACGGTGAGGGAGCCGCCGAGGCGCTCGGCCCGTTCCGCGAGGTTGCGGAGCCCCCTGTCGGCCCGGTCCGGTGTCAGACCGATGCCGTCGTCGCCCACCGTCACCTCCAGGGTCCCGTCGTCGGCGACGACGGCGACCTCTGTCCTGTGGGCCTGGGCGTGACGGGCGACGTTGGTGAGGGCTTCGCCGATCACCGCGACCACGTCGTCGGCGATGTCGGCGGGCACGTCCGTGTCCAGGAGCCCCTCCATGCGGAGCGCGGGAGCGAAACCGAGCGTGGACGCGGCCGAATCGACCGCGGTGACGACACGGCTTCTGAGTTTCGGGGCGGTGCCTGGGGCGTCGTGTTCCCTGAGCCCGAAGATGGTCGAACGGATGATCTTGATGGTGGCGTCGAGGTCGTCGATCGACCTGGTCAGCCGGTCCACCGCCTCCGGATGCTCGATGAAGCGCCGGGCGCTCTGGAGGGTGATGCCGGTGGCGAAGAGGCGCTGGATCGCCAGGTCGTGCAGGTCGCGGGCGATGCGGTCGCGCTCCTCCAGAAGGGTGACCTGTTCGGCGTCGCGGCGGCGGTCGGCCAGTTCGAGGGCGAGGGCCGCCTGGCCCGCGAAGCCGGGGAGGGCCGCGGTCTCCGCTCCCGTGAACTGCGTGCGCCCGCTGTGCCGGGCGAGGATCAGGACGCCGCTGAGGCGTTCCTTGGTGCCGACCGTGACCGCGACCGCCGGGCCGAAGCCCCGCCAGCGTTCGGGCTGGACCGTGACGCGCGCGTCGCTGGAGACGTCCCCCAGGGTGATCAGCCCGTCGGTCGCGGCGAGGGCCGCGGCCGCCAGGGTGCCCTCGCTGCTGGACAGGACGACCCCTCGGTGGGTGTCGGCGCCGTCGCCGCGGGCCAGCGAGCCACGGAGTTCGCCCCCGGGGCCGACGAGGTAGAAGACGCCCATGTCGGCGTCGGCGATGTCCACGGCCTGCTCCAGCATTCCGTCGAGGACCTCGGTCTCCCCCGTGCCGGACAGCAGGGCACGGGTGAAGTCGGAACTCGCGGCGAGCCAGCGCTGCCGGCGCCTGCCCTCCTCGTAGAGCCGGGCGTTCTCGATGGCGATGCCGGCGGCGACGGCGAGGGTCGTCACGACCGACTCGTCCTCCGCGTCGAAGTCCGCTCCCCCGCGCTTCTCGGTGAGGTAGAGGTTGCCGAAGACCTCGTCGCGGACCCGGACGGGTACGCCCAGGAAGGAGTGCATGGGCGGGTGATGGGCCGGGAAACCGTACGAGGCGGGGTGCTCGGACAGCTCGGTCAGGCGCAGGGGCTCGGGGTTCCGGATGAGTTCGCCGAGGATGCCGTGTCCGGACGGGAGGGCGCCGATCCGTTCGCGCAGGTCGTCGTCGATGCCGATGGGGAGGAACTCGGAGAGCCGCCGGTCCTCGCCGATGACGCCCAGCGCACCGTACTCGGCGTCGACCAGGGACACCGCGGCCTCCACGATGCCCCTCAGCACCGAGGGCAGGTCGAGTTCCCGGCCCACCGACATGACCGCTTCCAAAAGGCCGTCGAGGCGGTCCCTGGTGCCGCGCGCCTCGTCGATGCGCGCCTGGAGCTCGTCCAGCAGCTCGTCGAGGCGCAGGCGCGGCAGCCTGGTGTTCGCCGGTCCGGCGCCTTCCCGGCCCATCGCCACCTCCGGTCCGTCCGGGGCACACCGCGTCCCCGGCGCCCGCTCTCACGGTAGTCCGGATGGCCTGTCCGTTCCTGTCGGAGCCGCCTGCCGGAACGCGGTGCGGACGGCCCGCGCCGCGAGGAATCCGGTCGGCGCGCACGCCGCCGCCAGAGCGAGTCCCGCTCCTCCGAGGGGGTCCGTGTCGAGGGCGGTACGGAGGAAGGGCGCGTACAGCGCCGCCAGGGCCAGGAGCGCGGAGGCGATGACCGAGAGGGGGAGGAACAGGTTCTCCCGGACGAACAGCCGGGCTCGCAGTCCGAGGACCACTCCGAGCTGGGCGGCGAGCAGGGCGAGGAAGAGGACGCTCTGCCACTCGAGGCCCCACGTCCGCGCGACCAGCCCCGCGCCGAGGGACGCCGCCGTGACGACGGCAGCGAGGACCAGTAGCCTCTGCCAGGCGCCACCGCCGAGGATGTGCTGGTCAGGAGGGCGCGGCGGTCGTCGCATCGTCCCGGGCGCCGCCGGTTCGGCGCCCATGGCGACCCCGGTGAGGCCGTGGGTGAGGAGGTTGATCCAGAGGATCTGCCCCGCTCGCAGCGGCAGGGGCAGCCCGAGGAGGGGGCCGGCGAGCATCACGAGGATCTCCGCGGCCCCGCCCGCCATCCCGTAGACGAGGAAGCGGCGGATGTTGTCGTAGACGCGCCGGCCCTCCTCGACGGCCGACACGACCGTCGTGAGTTCGTCGTCCGTCAGGACGAGGTCGGCGGCCTGGCGCGCGACCTCGGTGCCGCGGGCGCCCATGGCCACGCCGATGTCGGCCCGGCGCAGGGCGGGACCGTCGTTGACGCCGTCGCCGGTCATGGCCGTCACCGCGCCCCTCGCCCGCCAGGCGGCGACGATGTCGAGCTTCTGCTGGGGGTCGGTGCGGGCGAAGACGCGGACGGACGTGAGGTCGGGGACCCGGTCGGCCGCGACGTCCTCCCCGGTCACGACGTGGAGCGTGGGGCCGCCGGTCCCCTCGGTGAGACCGACGCCGTCCGCGACGGCGCGGGCCGTCGCCGGGTGGTCGCCCGTGATGAGCACGGGGGTGATGCCGGCCGCGCGGCAGGAGGCGAGCGTCCGGGCCGCGTGGGGCTTCGGCGGGTCGCTCAGCGCCACGAGGCCGAGGAGCTTCAGCCCCGACTCGGCCGCGGCGACCGGCTCCGGCACGCCGCCGCGCACGCCCGACGCCACGGCGAGCACCCGGTATCCCTCCCCCGCGAGGTCGGCGGCCGCCTTCCCGGCTCGTGCGACGGTGTGCGGCTCCGCGCTCAGCACCTCCGGGGTGAGGACCGCTTCGGGCGCTCCCTTGAGACAGACGAGGACCCGCCCAGGGGCCACCTCGTGCAGGGTGGTCATGCGCTTGCGGAGGCTGTCGAAGGGGGCTTCGCCGATCCGGGGGAGGTCTGCTCTCGTTTCCGGCTCCGGGGGGCACCCCGCCTTGGCCGCCGCCGCCAGGAGAGCCGCTTCCATAGGGTCGCCCACGGCGGTCCAGCGGCTTCGGGGATCCGTGGCGTCGGGCGGGCGCAGCGTGGCGTCGTTGCAGAGGACGGCCGCCCTCAGCAGCTCCCGCACCGGCGCGAGCTCGTTCGGGGCGGCGGGTCTCCCGGCGACCAGGGCCTCCCCCGCCGGTTCGTAGCCGACGCCCGTGAGCTCGACGCACATCCCGGGCGTCCAGACCCGCTGGACGGCCATGCGCCCCTCCGTGAGGGTGCCGGTCTTGTCGGTGGCGAGGACGGACACCGAGCCGAGGGTCTCCACGGCCGGCAGTCGTCTCACCAGCGCGTGGCGGGCGGCCATGCGGCGGGCGCCGAGGGCGAGGGCGAGGGTGACGACGGCGGGGAGCGACTCGGGTACGGCGGCCACGGCCAGGCTGATGGCGGTGACCGCCATGGTGCCGGGCGGCAGGCCGCGTACGAGGCCGAGGGCGAAGACCAGCACGCACAGGGCGAGCGTCACCGCGGCGAGGATCCTGCCGAGGGCGGCGAGGCGGCGTTGCAGGGGTGTCGCCTCGTGCTGGTCGTCGAGCAGGGCGGCGATGCGGCCGAGGGCGCTCCTCGGGCCCGTCGCGGTGACGGTGGCCACGCCCCGGCCGCGTACGACGACGGTTCCCGCGCTCAGGGCGTCCTCCACGTCCTTGTCCACCGGCACGGATTCCCCGGTGAGCATGGACTCGTCCAGGAGCAGAGCGGACGCCTCGACGAGCAGGGCGTCCGCAGCGACGATGTCGCCCTCGCCGAGGACCAGGACGTCGCCGACGACGACCTCCGCGGCCGCCACGTCGCGGACCGTTCCGTCCCGCCGCACGCGCGCGTGCGGGGCGCTGAGCGCCGACAGGGCGGCGACGGCGTCGTCCGCCCGGACCTCCTGGACCACGCCGACCGTGGTGTTCACGAGGACGACCAGGCCGATGACGATCGCGTCCGGGTGGTCCCCGATCGCCAGGGTCAGCGCGACGGCGCCCAGGAGCACCATGATCAGCGGATCCCGGAGCTGGGCGAGGACCCGGCTGTACAGCCGTACGGACCGGCGGGCGGCCACCTCGTTGGGCCCGTCGGCGGCGAGCCGTCGGGCCGCCTCCGCCGGGGTGAGTCCTGTCGCCGGGGAGGTCGGGACCGCTTCGGCTCCGGCCGGCGTCGTCATGGCGCGCGCTCACCCCGAGGGGACGGTGATCACGGGGCAGTGGGCCCGGTGCAGGAGGCCGTGGACGACGGAGCCGACGCGCATGCCGGTGTAGCCGCCGCGGCCACGGCGGCCGACGACGACGGCCAGGGCGTGCTCGGCGGCGCCGGCGAGCAGTTCGACGGGCGAGCCGATGAGCACCTCGTGGGTGAGGCGGACGTCGGGGTGCTTCTCGGCCCAGCCGGCGGTGGTCTCCGAGAGGAGCCTGCGTTCGGCGTGGAAGAGGGTGTCCCCGGTGTGGAGGGTGAAGACGGGGGGCTGCCAGACCGCGACGGCGCGCAGGGCGCAGTGTCTGAGGTCGGCCTCCTCGAAGGCGAAGGCGAGGGCCGCCCGGGACGATTCGCTGCCGTCGACGCCGACGACGAGGTGGGGCGGGTCCTGGGTGATGTGCTCGGCGTCGCCGACCACGACGACCGGGCAGCGGGCCTGGGCGGTGACCGGGACGACGAGGGAGCCGGCGCTGAGGAACTCCTCGGTGCGGCTCAGGTGCCGGGAGCCGAGGACGGTCATGGAGGCGCGCTGTGCCATGCCCGCCATCACGGCCGCCGGGAAGCCGTCGACGAGCGCGGAGCCGACGTGCACGTCCGGCTGTCTGGCCCTGACCCGGTCGGCCGCGGCGCGCAGGGCGTCCCTGCCGCGCTGGGTCCCTGCCTGGTGGCGGGGCGTGTCGTCGACGTGCTGGGTGTCGTGCGGGGGCGGTACGGCGACGACCAGGCGGAGGGCGAGCCCTCGCCGGTGGGCCTCGTCGGCGGCCCAGGCCAGGGCGAGGCCCCCTTCGCGCACGGGGTCGACGCCGACGACGATCTCGCGGTGTTCCGGGGTGGTGCTCATGAGGTGCTCCCGTGTCCGGGTCCGTGCCGGGGGACGAGTTCCACCGGGCAGTGGGCGTGTTGCAGCAGGGCGAGCGTGGTCCGGCCCAGGGTCGGCCCCAGGTATCCGGGACCACGGCGTCCGCCGACGACCAGGACGGCGGCGTCCCGGCTCGCCTCGACGAGGGCTCCGGGCACGCCGGGGCTCTTCACGCCCTCGGTCTCGATCTTCAGACCGGGGAACTCCTCACGCAGGAGTCCGGTGGTCCGGAACTGCACGCGCACGTGGTCGGCGGCCCGGGGGCAGGGGCGGTCGCGCGGTGCCGTCCGCTCGCTCCGTGCCCAGGCCGTCCGCCACACGTGCAGAAGTCGGAGCGGCTGCCGTCGCAGCAGGGCCTCGTGTGCGGCCGCTCGCGCACAGCCGAGGTCGTGGTCGTCCCGTATCCCCGCCAGGACGACGCCCGGGTGCTCTGTCCCGGCGTGTCCCCGGACGACGACCACCGGTGTGATCGCGGTCGCCGCGGTCCGCAGGCCGACCGAGCCGAGGAGCAGCGAGGCGAACCCGCCGCGGCCCCGGTGGCCGACGACGACCGTGCCGCTCAGGGCGGCGGCGTGCCGCAGCGCCTCGGAGGGCGGCCGGTCGCTCAGCTCCTTGACGACGGTCACCCCCGGGTGGTGCGCGGAGACGGTCTCGGCCGTACGGTCGAGGACCTCGCGCCCGGTCCTGCGGCTCTCGTCGATCTGTTCCTGGAAGAGGTACCGGACGAGGGCGTCCGTGTCCGTCGCGTGGACGAGGAAGAGGACCGATCCCCGCAGAAACGCTTCTCCAGCGGCCCACAGGGCAGCGGACATCGCCTCTTCGGATCCGTCGACACCGGCGACGACACTTCCGGAGTGCCGGAGTCGCGGGGCTGCGGCCATGACTCCTCCTTGCCGGGTGCGTGAGGACTGCCCTTCGACCCTCGCACCCCGCACCGGAGCACCGGAGGGCCGCTGGGGGCAGAGGTGGGGCCAAAGGTCCCACGCGACGGCGACGCGGCACCGGCAGGGGCCCGGTCGGGCCCGTAGGTGGACCGTTCGGCCCCTCGCCGACGCGTGGTGGCGCGGTGGACGGTGGTGGCGTGAAGACCCGCCTGCCGTCTGTTCGAACGGGAGGGACCGCGATGAAGCGCCTCAAGGTCGGCGGCGTGATGACCGACGACGTCGTCTCCGCCGTCCCCGACACGTCGTTCCGGGACGTGGCGAAGCTCCTCGCCGAGCACGACATCAGCGGGCTGCCCGTCGTGGACGCCGACGACCACGTCGTCGGCGTGGTCTCCGAGAGCGACCTCCTGGCCCGCAGGGCCCTGACCGCACGGGACGTGATGAGCGCTCCGGCCGTCACGGTGCACGCCGAGGAGGCGGCGGCGGACGCCGCCCGCCTCATGGTGCGCCGCGGGGTCGAACGCCTTCCCGTGGTCGACGAGGAGGAGCGGCTGGTGGGCATCGTCACCCGCCGCGACCTGCTCCGCGTCTTCCTCCGCCCGGACCCCGAGATCAGGCGGCGCGTCCGCGAGGAGGTTCTCGCGGACGCCCTGGACCTGCCGGCCGACGCGGTCGACGTGCACGTCCTGGACGGCGTGGTGACCCTCGACGGACGGGTCCGGCTGCGGAGCGAGGCCGTGGTGCTCCAGCGTCTCGCCGAACGCGTGGAAGGCGTGGTCGCCGTCGTGGACCGGCTGTCCGCACGTGACGACGAACCCCGCGTCGAGGGCCCGCCCACACGGTCGGCCTACGACTTCTCGTGATGACCGCCCCGCACAGACAGGACGTACCGTGTCCCCCACCGCCCTTCTCCCTCGTCCCCTCGTCACCTCGCTGGTGGAGGAAGCCGTCCTGGCGCCGTCGATGCACAACGCCCAGCCATGGCGGTTCGTGCACCGGGAGGCGTCCGGTGTTCTCGAGCTCCACGGCGACCCGGCCCGCGGCATGCCCCGCCAGGACCCCGTCCACCGGGCCCTTCACATCGGCTGCGGCGCCGCCCTGTTCGGTCTGCGGGTGGCCGCCGAGCACCGGACCCTTCGTCCCGCCGTCCGTCTGCTGCCCGCAGCCGAGGATCCCTGGCACCTCGCCGACGTGCGGTTCGAGGGCCCTGCGGAGACCGCCGGCGACCTGGGCGTGCTCCATCCCGCCCTGGCGCGACGGCACACCAGCCGCTTCCCGTTCGCCGAGGAGCCGATCCCTGTCGAACTGCTCGACGGCCTCTGCGCCGCCGCCCGGCTGGAGGGCTGTCGCCTGATCGTCCCCGGCGACTGGCACACCGACGCCGTCATGGACCTCGTCCACGCCTCCGAGCTGTTCGAGGCCGCCGACGACGCCGTACGCGCCGAGATCGCGGCCTGGACGCGTACAGGAGCGGACGACGAAGGGACCGACGCCGACGGCGTCCCCGCCTACGCCTTCGGACCCCGGCAATACGACGTGACCGCGCCCGTCCGGGATTTCGGCGCGCCCGGCCGCACGCCCTCCCGTCCGTCGGCCCGCTTCGAGAGGACACCGCAGATCGCCCTGCTCGGAACAGTCGCGGACACACCGCGGTCGTGGCTGATGGCCGGCCAGGCCCTGCAACGCGTCCTGCTCCAGGCCACGCTCGACGGGCTCGCCACCTCCCTCATGTCGCAACCCCTGGAATGGCCTGAACTCCGCTTCGACGCCCGGGACCCCCTCTCGAACGTCGGTTACGTCCACATGATCGTCCGCCTGGGCTACGGACCGTCCGGCCGGGCGACGCCCCGACGGGCGGTCGCGGACGTCCTCTCCTTCGCCTGACACGACGCGGACCGGCTCACAGCCTGAACCAGCGCTCCTCCCCGGGAAGGACGGTGAACCTCCGCTCTCCCGGCAGGACGAGGGAGAAGGGGCCTCCCGGGCCGGCGGGGACGCGTATCCCCAGGCGGGCGGGGAGGATGCGCAGGCGGACGCCCCGATGGCCCCCGCAGGCCAGCGTGAAGGCGAAACGGGGCAGCTCACGGAGGGCTACGGGATCCACGCGCAGCCCCTCCGGACCGGCCTCCAGGCCGGTGATGCCGCGCTCGACCAGGTCGATCGTGCCGGCCATCGCGCCGAGGTGGATGCCCTCCCCCGTGGTGCCGCCCTGGACGTCCGCCACGTCGGAGAGCAGGGCCTCCTCGCAGTACCTCCACGCTTCGGCGCCCTTCAGACGGGCGAGCACCCAGCCGTGGACGAGGCTGCTGAGGGTCGAGCCGTGGCTGGTGCGGCGCAGGTAGTAGTCCACCGTGGCCCGCCAGGTCTCGTCGTCCAGCCGGTGCCCGAGCCGCGCGAACAGCGTCGCCAGCTCGTCGGACCGGAAGAGGTATCCGAGCATGAGGGCGTCGGCCTGCTTCGACGCCTGGTAGCGGTTGACGGTGTCGCCCTCCGCCTCCAGGATCCGGTCCAGGCGGCGGATGTCGCCGTAGCGGGCGCGGTACGCCTCCCAGTCGAGCTCCGCCAGCTCCCCGAAACCCTCGAACTGGCTGATCACGCCCCGGTGGAAGGGCACGTGCAGACGGCGGGACACGTCGTCCCAGCGGGCGAGGTCCTCGTCGTCCAGAGCGAGGAGGCCGCACAGTTCCTCCCGCCGGGCGGGGGGCAGTTCGCCCAGCAGGTCGAGGCCGCGGGCGAGCACCCAGGCGGCCGTGACGTTCGTGTAGGCGTTGTCGTCGACGCCCGGAACCTCCGCGCCGGGATAGGCGTCGTGGTACTCGTCCGGACCGACCACGCCGCGGATGCGGTAACGCTCCAGCGCGGGATCGAGGACGGCGGAGGTCGCCCAGAACCGGGCGACCTCCAGCAGGATCTCGGCGCCCTCGCCGTGCAGGAAGCCGCGGTCGCCGGTGGCCCGTGCGTACTTCCAGACGTTGTACGCGACGGCCGACCCGACGTGCCGCTGGAGCCGTGAGCGGTCGGGCAGCCAGCGGCCCGACCGCGGATTGAGGTGCAGCTCCTGGGTCTCCTCGTTTCCCGAACCACCGCTCTGCCAGGGGTACATGGCTCCGCGCAGGCCCGCGCGCCGGGCCGCCGCGCGGGCGGCCGGGAGGCGTCGGTGGCGGTACATCAGCAGCCCTCTGGCCACCTCGGGGAAGTGGAGGCCGAGGTAGGGCAGGACGAAGAGCTCGTCCCAGAAGACGTGGCCCCGGTACGCCTCGCCGTGCAGGCCCCGGGCCGGAACGCCCACGTCGAGGTCGGCGGTGTGCGGGGAGAGGGTCTGCAGCAGGTGGAACAGGTGCAGGCGCAGGATGCGGCCCGCTTCTCCGGGCACGTACAGCTCGCCCTCTTCCCAGAGCCGCCGCCAGGCCGCTTCGTGCGCGGCCCTCAGGGCGGGGAAGTCCGGGGCACGGGCGGCGGCCTCCACGGCCACGGTGAGTGGATCGCCCGGCGGACGGTCCGACGAGGTGCGCAGGGCCAGCGTCTTGGCGCACCACGCCGGCCGTCCCCTGGCGATCGGCAGGCGGTACGCCTGCGCGGTGCCGGTGGAGGTGGAGGTGGTCCGGGCGGGTCGTTCGGGACTCGTGTCCGTGCGGACGGCCAGGGCGACCAGGCGGCCCGGGTCGTCCGTGCGGCAGGACAGCCCGGCGACCCCGCCGGGCGCGAAGACCGTGCGGTGGCCGGACAGGTGCCGGCTCTCCAGGTGGTGGTAGCGCTCGACGCCGGTGTTGGCGACGTCGCCGTCGAGCAGGGACTCGACCTCGATCTCGCCGCTCCAGCCGTAGGCGTGGAAGGTGGTGCGCTGGACGGCGAGCCCGGGGTCTCCCATGTGGACGATTCGGGTGTGCCCCACGCGCAGTCCGCGTCCGTGGGCGTCCCGGAAGAGGAGGTCGCGGTGGAGGAGCCCGCGCCGCAGGTCGAGCCGGACGGCATGGTGGCGCAGCTCGCCGGAGTCGGGTGAGAGCCACGGGCCGGCCGCTTCGCCCTCCGGCAGGCAGCGGTACCGCAGCAGCGTCCAGTTCGGGAGGTTGACGAGGTCCTCGTTCTCCACCGTGCGGCCGTCGACCGGCGAGGAGCGCCGGTCGTAGCAGCCCGCGAGGTAGGTGCCCGGATAGTGCACGGGGCCGGCGGCGCACTCGGGCGCGGAGCCCCGGGTGGCGAACCGGCCGTTCCCGAGGGTGCAGAGGGCCTCCACCAGCCGCTCCCGCTCCGGCGCGTACCCGTCGTACTCCCAGGTCCAGCCGCTCCTTCCCGAGCTCACGGCCACGCTCCCCACACCGCCTCCACGCACTCCATGAGATCGGTGACGACGAGGTGGGCGCCGTGTTCGCGCAGCGCGCCGGTGGTGTGCCGGTCCGGGGTGCGGTCGACACCGACGACGAGACCGAAGTGTCCGCGGCGGCCGGCCAGGACGCCGGCGAGGGCGTCCTCGACGACCGCGCAGTCCGGGGGCCGCACACCGAGGACATGCGCCGCGTGCAGGAAGAGCGCCGGGTCCGGCTTGCCCGCGAGCCCCAGCCCGGCCGCGTCCTCACCGTCCACGACGGTGGTGAGGAGCCGGTCCGTCCCGGCGGACGCGAGCAGCGCGCGGGCGTGGCGGGAGGCGGAGACCGCCGCGGCGGGCACGCCGAGGGACCTCAAGGCCGCAAGGGCCCGCGAGGCGTCCTGGAAGGCGGTGACGGGCCGGGCGCGCAGGGCGTCGCGGAAGGCTTGCTCCTTGCGCGCGGCCACGGCCCGGACCGTGTCGCAGCCGGGCAGGTCGTCCGGTGCCCCGGCCGGGAGGCGGATTCCCCGGGCCGCCAGGAAGGAGGCGGCTCCCTCGTACCTGGACCGGCCGTCGACGTACCGGCGGTAGTCGGCGTCCGCGTCGAACGGTTCCCCGTTTCCCGCCCCGTCCGCCCACTCGGGAAGGCAGCCGTCGAAGGCGGTCTTCCAGGCGGCGGCGTGGACGGCGGCGGAGTCGATGAGCACGCCGTCGGTGTCGAGGACGACGGCGCGCGGGGGCGCGGGACGGACCCCGTGGCTTTTCATGCGGCTCCCCGGTCGTTCATCCGGTACCCGTGGCGGGCGCGGTGTCGACGGCCGTGTGCCGCGGTCCGCCGAGCGCGACCTTGATCGCACCGGTCCGGGCGGCGCTGCCGAAGACGTCGTACGCCTCCTCCATCTGCCCGAGTTCGAAGCGGTGGGTGACCAGCTCCGCCGTGGGGAGCCGGCCGGCGGCCATCATCCGCAGCAGCATCGGCGTCGAGGAGGTGTCCACGAGGCCGGTGGTGAGGGTGACGTCCTTGATCCACAGGTCCTCCAGGTGGAGGGCGGCGGGCTTGCCGTGGACACCGATGTTGGCGACGCGGCCCCCGGGGCGGACCATCCGGGTGCACATCTCGAAGGTCTCCGGGACCCCGACGGCCTCCATGACGACGTCGGCGCCGAGGCCGTCGGTCAGGTCGGCGACGAGCTGTTCCGGTCCCTCGTCGGCCGTCGCGGTGGCGTCCGCGCCGAGCCGGCGGGCGGCGGCGAGGCGGGAGTCGTCCCGGTCGACGGCGACGATCCGGCCGGGACTGTAGAGGCGTGCGGTGATGATCGCGGCGAGACCGATGGGGCCCGCCCCGACCACGACGACGGTGTCGCCGGGCCGGACCGCGCCGTTGAGGACCCCGACCTCGTAGGCGGTGGGGAAGATGTCGGCGAGGAGCACGGCGTCGAAGCTGTCGACGCCGCTGGGGACCGGGTGGACGGAGAGGTCGGCGAAGGGCACGCGGACGTACTCGGCCTGGGTGCCGTCGATCAGGTGGCCGAGGACCCAGCCGCCTCCGCCCCGGCACTGGCCGTAGCGCTGCTCGCGGCAGAAGCGGCAGCGTCCGCAGGAGGAGATGCAGGAGACCAGGACCCGGTCGCCGGGCCGCACCGTCCGGACGTCGCCGCCCGTCTCCATCACGGTGCCGACCGCCTCGTGGCCGAGGACACGCCCGGGTTCGACCTCGGGCACGTCCCCCTTGACGATGTGCAGGTCGGTGCCGCAGAGGGTGACGGCGTCGACGCGCACGATGGCGTCGGCCGCGTCCTTCACCGCGGGATCCGGCACGTCCTGCCATGCGACCCGGCCCGTTCCCTGGAACACGAGAGCCTTCATGACGACCGCCTTCCCGGCCGGTCCGTGGGTCTGCTCCCACGGAGCCCACCGTCAGGCTCGCCCCGCGTCGCCTCCGCGCGCATGGGCCGGTCGGTCCCCGGTCCGGGCCTCTCGGACCCCTGACACGCGGCGCGGGACGGCGTGAAGGTGGGGTCGGACCGGTGCGACCGGCCCCCGGCGCGAAGGAGGCCCCTCCCATGTCCGAGGCAGCAGCGCACACCGTCCCGTCGGTGACCCGCCCCGCCCTGCTCAGTTTCCTGGGCGGCGTGGGGACGGTCACCGGAAGCAAGTTCCTGGTCGAGAGCGACCATGCCCGGATCCTCGTCGACTGCGGTCTCTTCCAGGGTTTCGCGAAGCTGCGGCGGCGCAACTGGGACCGGTTCGCCCGGGACGCGGCCGACGTCCGCGCGGTGGTCGTCACCCACGCCCATCTGGACCACTGCGGCTATCTGCCGCGTCTGGTCCGGCAGGGCTTCCGCGGCCCGATCCTCGCGACCCCGCACACGGCCCGGCTCGCCGGCATCGTGCTGCGGGACAGCGCCCGGCTCCAGATGGAGGCGGCCCGCCACGCCGACGAGCACGGCTGGTCCAAGCACCGTCCGGCGAAACCGCTCTACGACGAGACCGACGTCGACAGGACGCTGTCCTTCTTCGACCCGGTTCCCGTCGGGGCGGACGTGGAGATCATGTCCGGTACCCGGCTGACGCTCCACCACGGCGGTCACATCCTCGGCTCGGCCTGGGCCAGCCTCACCCTGGAGGACGGACACACCCTGGTCGTCTCCGGCGACCTGGGACGCCCCGGGCACCCGCTGCTCCTGCCACCGGAACCGTTCTCCGGAGCCGACGTGCTGCTGGTGGAGTCGACGTACGGCGACCGCCGCCACGACCGGGAGTCCGCCCGCTCGGAGTTCGCCTCGGTGATCGAGCGGACCCTCGCCCGGGGCGGCACCGTCGTGATCCCGGCCTTCGCGGTCGACCGCACCGAGGTCGTCCTCCACGAACTGACCCGGTTGCGCGAGACGGGCGTAATGCCCCGCTCCGTACCCGTCTACGTCGACAGTCCCATGGCCCTGGCCGCGCTCGACGTCTACCGCGACGCCGTGCGCGGGCGGTCCCCGGAGCTGCGACCCGAGATCCTCGCCCGGGGCGAGGCCGCGCTGAGCCCGGCGCCGTTCCTCGCCGCCCGGACCGTCCAGGAGTCCATCGACATCAACAGCGCGCACGGCCCCGCCGTCATCGTCTCCTCCGCCGGCATGGCCACCGGCGGCCGCGTCCTGCACCACCTCCACCGGCTCCTGCCCGACCCGCGCAACGCCGTCGTCGTGGTCGGCTTCGCCGCCGCCGGCACCCGTGCCCGGGACCTGGTCGACGGGGCCCGCACGCTGAAGATGTTCGGCGAGTACGTGCCCGTACGGGCCGAGGTCGCCGACGTCCCCCACTTCTCCGCCCACGCCGACGCGGACCAGATCGTCGACTGGCTCCGGGACGCCCCCGCCCCGCACGCCGCCTACGTCGTGCACGGTGAACCGGCCGCCTCCGCGACGCTGCGCGACCGCCTCGACCACGAACTGGGCTGGACGGCCGTCGTGCCCCGCTCCGGAGAGACCGTCCTGGTCCGTTGAGACGGGCCCATCGGCCCCTGGACGGGACCCTCGCGGCCCTGCCTCCCGGGGCACGCTCCACGCGATCCTGGAGGAGAAGGGCTGGAGGACACCATGACCACCACGCGGACCCTGCTGGACGAACTCTCCCCGGAAGCCCGGACTCGGCTTCTGGGGCACTCTCGCCCGGTCCGTTTCGACGCCGGCGAACGCGTCTTCCGCGAGCGGCAGCGAGCCGACCGCTTCTGGATCCTCCAGACCGGCCGGGTGGGGCTCGACACCCACGTACCGGGCCGCCGTGACGCCACCGTCGACACCCTCGTCGGCGGCGCGCTCCTCGGCTGCTCCTGGATCATGCCGCCGTACGTCTGGCACCTCGGCGCCACGGCGGTCACGGAGGTGCGTGCGCTGGAGTTCGACGCCCGAGCGGTCCGGGAGCTGTGCGACCGGGACCCGGCCATCGGGGAGGTGGTGTTCGCGTGCGTCGCCGCGACGATGGCCCGCCGGCTGCTGACGCTCCGTGGTCGCCTGCTCGACGGCCTCGTTCCCCGGCACGGCACCGAATTCCTGGCCTACGCCCGCTGAAGGAGAGAGCCATGACCACACGACCGTTCAGCGTCGCCGACGTGATGACCAAAAAGGTCGTCGCCGTCCGGCCCGACGCCTCCTTCAAGGAGATCGTCACCGCGATGGAACGCTGGAAGGTGACCGCGCTGCCCGTCCTGGAGGGAGAAGGGCGGGTCGTCGGTGTCGTGTCCGAGGCGGACCTGCTCCTCAAGGAGGAGTTCCACGACCACCGCCTCGGCATGGTCGAGCAGCTGCGGCGACGCGACGCCACCGCCAAGGCCGGCTCCGACCGGGCGGCGGAGCTGATGACCACGCCCGCCGTCACCGTACGCCCGGAGGCGTCCCTGCCCCGGGCGGCCCGGCTCATGGCCACCCGTCGGGTGAAGCGGCTTCCCGTCGTAGACGCCGACGGGATGATCCAGGGCGTCGTGAGCCGCTCCGACCTGCTCAAGGTCTTCCTCCGGTCCGACAGGGAACTCGCCGACGAGATCCGCCGTGACGTCGTGACGCGCCTGTTCCCGCTCTCGCGGGACCGGATCGAGGTCCGCGTCGACGCCGGTGTGGTGACCCTGACCGGCGAGGTGCGCGACAGCACGCTCGTCCCGCTCGCGGAGCGCCTGGCCCGGGCCGTCGAAGGCGTGGTGGACGTACGGTGCGCCCTCACCCTCGCCACCGGGGCGTGAACGCGGCGACGCCTCCCCCTGCGGGGCGGCGCCTCCCCGTGCGTGCTCGAAGCGACGTCCCGGAGGGCAGGTTCGTCTTCGGCAAAGAGCCGCTGCCGGAGGTCACCGCGCCGCTGCCGCAGACCCGGCCGGTGGAGACGTGTCCGCCGTCCCCGCTCTGCCACCGGGCGGCCGCGACCACGGCCGCCCGAGGGGGGCCGGACGGCCCTCCCCCCCGCCGGGCGACACGGGCGATCCTGAGAGGTGGGGAGCGGAATCCATGCACGGAAGGTGACCGGTGATGAGGCACCGAAGCGTGGCCGAGCTGATGACACCCACGGCCGTCAGCGTCGGGCGGCAGACGCCGTTCAAGGAGATCGCCCGGCTTCTGGACGAGTTCGACATCACCGCCGTCTGTGTGGTGGACGAGGAGGACCGCCCCCTGGGCGTCGTCTCGGAAGCCGACCTCGTCCGCCGCCACGTGGCCGGCTCCGGCATCGACACGGCCGGCGCGCTCATGTCGAGCCCCGCCGTGGTCGCCCGCCCCGACTGGAGCGTGGTGCGCGCGGCCCGGCTGATGGACAGGGCCGGAGTGAAGCGGCTGCCGGTGACCGGCGACGACGGGCGGCTCGTGGGGGTTCTGAGCCGCAGCGACCTGGTCCGGCTGTTCCTCCGCAGGGACCGGGCGATCCAGGAGGAGATCGTCGAGGAGGTCATGACCCGGACGCTCGGTCTGCACCCCTCCGACGTCTCCGTGGAGGTCGAGGACGGCCGGGTCACCCTCAGCGGCACGGTCCGGCGTCCCGGACTCGTGCCCGTCCTCCTCAGGCTCTGCAACAGCGTCGACGGGGTGGTGGGGGTCGTGGACCGGCTCCGGCGCGACGACCGGACCTCCAGCACAGGGAAGTAGCGACATGGACGCTCCTCGAACCCTCCGCCCGCCCGTCCGCGTGACGGCCACGCTCGACGCCCCGCTCTCCCGCTGGCTGTGGCTGGTCAAATGGATCCTCGCGATCCCGCACTGGATCGTGCTGTTCTTCCTGTGGATCGCCTTCCTCGTCGTGACGGTGATCGCCTTCTTCGCGATCCTGTTCACCGAGCGGTACCCACGGCCCCTGTTCGACTTCGGTCTCGGCGTGCTGCGCTGGTCCTGGCGGGTCTCGTACTACTCCTACGGCGCGCTCGGCACCGACCGTTACCCGCCCTTCAGCCTCGGCCCCGAACCCGGCTACCCGGCCCGGCTCGACATCGCCTGCCCGAAGCGGCTCTCCCGCTCGCAGGTGCTCGTCAAGTGGTGGCTGCTCGCCGTACCCCACTACCTGATCCTGGCGTTCTTCACCGGCGGCATGCGCGCCGGCTGGTGGAGCGGCGGCCTGATCACCCTGCTCGCGGTCATCGCCGGCTTCGCCCTCGCCTTCACCTCGCGCTATCCCCGGGACCTGTTCGACCTGGTCGTCGGCCTCAACCGCTGGGTCCTCCGGGTCGCCGCCTACGCGAGCCTGATGACGGACGTCTATCCGCCCTTCCGCCTCGACCAGGGCGGGGACGAGCCGGCGGCGGAGTCCGTCTGACGCCGCCGGGCGCGGCGCGCCTCGTCCACGCCCCAGACCAGCAGCGGGAAGGCGCCGATGAACAGGACGACGTCCCAGGGGAGCGGTGCAGTGCCGAAGAGCTGCTGCAGTGGCGGCGCGTAGACGAGCGCGGCGGTGAAGCAGAGTTCGAAGGCGATGCCCGCGAGCAGCAGCGGGTTGGACAGGACCCCGATCTCGCGGAGCGCGGCGTGGTCGGTGCGGGCGGCGAAGGCGGTGCCGACCTGGCAGGAGACGATGCCGGCGAACGTGGCCGTCGTCGCCGTCACGTACGCGCCGTGCAGAGGGGTCCCCTCGCCGGTGGGGTCGCCGGGCTGCCAGCCGGCGCGCCACAGGACGTAGAAGAATCCGGCCATCACGAGGGCGGCCGAGACCAGGCCGAGGTATCCCCAGGCACGGATGAGCATGTCGCGCGAGATGACGCTCTGGTGCTCAGGGCGCGGCGGCCGTCGCATGATGCCGGGTTCGGAGCGCTCCCTGCCCAGCGCGAGGGCGGGGAGGGTCTCCGTGCCGAGGTCGATGGCGAGGATCTGGAGCACGGTGAGGGGAAGGGGCACGGCGCCCGCCGAGAGGGCGAAGACGAGGAAGGGCACGATCTCCGGCGTGGCGTGGGCGAAGATGTAGACGATGAACTTGCGGACGTCGTCGTAGACGCGGCGCCCGGACTCGATCGCCGTGACGATGGTGGCGAAGTCGTCGTCGGTCAGCACCATGGCCGCCGCCTCGCGGGCCACGTCCGTGCCGGAGCGTCCCATCGCCACCCCGATGTGGGCGCGGTGCAGGGCGGGGGCGTCGTTGACGCCGTCGCCCGTCATGGCGACGATCCGGCCGTGGGCCCGCAGGGTGTCGGCGACCTTGAGCTTCGTCTCGGGCGAGGAGCGCGCGAAGACGATCTCGGCGTCGCCCTCCACGAGGAGCCGGTCCAGTTCGCCGTCGTCCAGGGACTCGGAGGTGGCCACGACCTCCGGGCGGGGCACCCCGATGCCGACCTCCCGTGCGATCGCGGCGGCTGTGGCACCGTTGTCCCCCGTCACCACGTGCACGCGCACACCGGCCTCGTGGCAGCGGCGGACGGCGGCCGCGACCTCGGCGCGCGGCGGGTCGTACAGACCGACCAGGCCCAGCAGGGTCAGGCCGACTTCGGCGTCCTGCCGCCGGGCGGGCGTACCCTCGTCCGGCCCGAGGTCACGGAAGGCGACCGCCAGGACGCGCGTGCCTGCTTGGGCGAGTCGCTGCGCCGCTGCTCGGGCCGCCTCTCCGTCGGGCCCGGGCGGCACGCGCTCCAGAACCGCTTCGGGGGCTCCTTTGACCACCACCCGGGCGGTCCCGGAGCCTTCCGGGCCCTGGACCACGGACATCATCCGGAGCCGTGGGTCGAACCGGAAGAGGGCCTGCCGCCGCCCGTCGCGCCGGTCGAGGTCCACCGGTGCTCCGACGTCGGCGGCTCCCTCCACGAGGGCGGACTCGGTGGGGTCGCCGTGCAGCTCGCCGTCCGTGTCCCGGGTGACCGTGGTGCACTCGGCGGCGGCCCGCACCAGGGCCTGGGCCCAGGGCCCCGCGTCCGTTCCGTGACCGGGGGTCCAATGCGCACGCAGGTGCATGTGGTTGCGGGTGAGGGTGCCGGTCTTGTCCGTGCAGATGACGCTGGTGGAGCCGAGGGTCTCGACCGCGCTGAGCCGCTTGACCAGGGCGCCCTGCCGGGCCAGGGCGCGCACGCCGACGGCGAGGGCGAGGGTGATCGTCGGCAGCAGTCCTTCGGGGACGTTGGCGACGAGGAGCCCGATGGCGAACATGAGCGAGTCGGTCACCGGAAGGCCGACCGCCACGCCGACGACGAGGAAGAGGACGCCCATGCCCGTGGCGACGCCGGCGATGAGCCAGGCCACCTTCTTGACCTGTCGCTCCAGGGGACTCGGCTCGCGGCGCGTCCGCTGGCTGAGGGCGGCGATCCGTCCCAGCTCGGTGCGGTCCCCGGTGGCGAAGACGACGGCCCGGGCCTGTCCCTCGACGCAGGTGGTCCCGCTGAAGACGAGGTTGGGCTCCTCCAGGAGGGGAGCGCCGAGCAATCCGGCCACCGCCACCCGTTCCGCCGGCACCGACTCCCCCGTCAGCATCGACAGGTCCACCTCCACACCGCCCTCGGTGACCCGGCCGTCCGCCGGAACCTTGTCCCCCTCCTCCAGGACGATGACGTCGCCCGGCACGAGGTCACGGGCCTCCACGGTGAGCGGCCGCCCGTCGCGCACCACGAGGGCGTGCTCGGGCAGGTAGCGGGCGAGGGTCTCCACCGCGCGTTCCGCCTGGCGTTCCTGGAGCAGGGCGAAACCCGCGTTGACGACGATGACCGCGAGGACGGCCCAGCCGAGCACGGCCAGGTCCGCCACGAAGGCCAGGGCGGCCGCGGCCCACAGCAACAGGGCCAGGGGGTGGGCCAGCTGGGTGGCCACCTCCCGCCAGAACGGGGCGCTCGCCTTGCGGCGCACCTCGTTCGGGCCGTGCACCGCGAGACGGCGGGCCGCCTCGCGGGCCGACAGCCCGTCCGGGCCGGTGTCCAGCTCCCGGCGGAGGCGGGGAAGGGGCTCGCTCGGATCGAACGGAAGCGCCTCGGCGGCCGGCCGGGCGGTGCTCGGTCGGCGGTCGACGCGACCGGTCGCCGTCCGGCCGGCGCCGTCGTCAGACATCGTCCGTCCCGGGGCCGCCCTCCGGGCCGCTCTCCCTCCGGAGGCGACCGGACCAGACGGGCTCGACCTGCTCCCACTCGCGCTCCAGGGCCGCGAACGTACGGCCGTCGGTCCTCCGTCGCATGAGGACGAGGGCCCCGGCTCCGGTGGCCGCGACCGCTCCTGCCGTGGCGGTGCCGCCGGCGAGGGAGATCAGCATGATGTCCGACGAGCTGCCGGCCCGGCGGACGGCGGTGCCCGAGTCGTCCACCGTGACGGCCACGGTCCGTCCCCGGGGCGTCCCGGCGGGGACCTCGACGGTGCCGGAGCGGCGCACCCCGTCCGGGTACTCCCACCGGGCGGGGGCGACGGCGCGGTTCGCCGCGCCGCTCCGTGTCAGGGGGGAAGCTCCTGCGGCCGCCCCCGTGGTGGTCGCCGTGACCCGGTGGAGCTGGGCGGCGCGGGCGCGCTCCGTCCGGGCCCCGAAGCTCCACAGGTATCCCGCGGCGATCGCACCGCAGACCAGGGCGAGGGCCAGGACGACGATCACGGCCGTCCGGTGGCCCGGGCCGCCGCGGGGTGGTCGCGGGTCCGTGCGGGACGGTTCGCGTTCGGTCATGACGCGCCTCCGGGCGTCTGTCTCCCCGCGGGCGGGAAGACCGGGATCAGCCGTCCTCGTCGAGCGCGGCTCCGATGCGATGGGCCCAGGCACGGACGCGGGCCGGGTCCCGGAAGTCCCCGCCCTTGCCCTTGCGGACCATGGCCCGGGCGATGAAGTCCGGATTGTCGGCGGTGAGGGCGCCGCCGAAGGTGACGTGCTCCCTCGCGCCCAGCCGCTTCATGCGGCGGGCCACCCCGGGGACGGGCGGGATGTCGTGCCGTTCGGCGGAGCTGTCGACGGGGCCGCTGCTGAAGAGCCAGAGGGGACGGTGCCGGAGCTGTTCGGCGTTGCGCCGGGCGCACTTGCGGGCCTTGCCGTTCCAGCGTCCGGCGTAGAGCGCCCCGCCGAGGACGACGCCGTCGTAGTCGCTGACGTCGGTGATGGTGTCGGCCGGCCGGACGTCGGTGTCGAATCCGTCGGCCTGGAGGGTCCTGCCGATCTCGTCGGCGATGCCGGCGGTCGCCCCGTGCTTGCTGCCGTAGGCCACGAGGACGCGCTTCGTGGTCATGACCGGTCCTTCTCGCCGTCGGCGGCCCGCTTGACGCGGATGGTCCGTGTGGTGCGAGTGTCCGGGGCGGGCATCGGGACGCGCACGGTGAGGATGCCGTCCGTGTAAGTGGCGTCGACGTCGTCCGCGGGGATGGTGTCGGGGAGGCGTACGGTCCTGCGGAACGCGCCGTAGCGGAATTCCGAGTGGTCCTTGTCCTCGGTGCTCTCCCGGTGCTCGGCGCTCACGGTGAGGAGGTTGTCGTCGACCGTGAGGTCGATGTCGTCCGGGTCCATGCCGGGGAGTTCGGCCCGCAGCGTGTAGACGCCGTCGTCACTGGTGACCTCGACCGGGATGGCGTGGGCGGCCGTGGCGGGGCGCCATCCGGGGAGGCCGGGGAACTCCCGGCCGAACCAGGTGTCGAAGTCGGGGAAGAAGCTGTGCCTGCGTTCCGGCTCGGCTCCGGTCATCGTCCTGCTCCTCTTCCACGGTGCCGGGTGCCGCCCCGGCGGGTGGCGGCGGGTCCGCCTCCGTACTTCCAGGCTGCGGCCCGTCCGGCGCGCGGCGCAGTGTCGAAAGGGGCTGTGGGAGAGGGCCGAACGGTCCCGTTCCCGGGAGGTCCGACCGGCCCCTGAAGGGCCGGCGTCCTGGTGGCTCGTTCACCAGGAGGTCGCGGCGGTGCGGGAGGACGTGGACGGCGGGAAGGGAACGCGGACGGTGGATGTCGAGCGGTTCCCCGTAGGCGTCCGCGGTGGTGACGCATCCGGGCGGAACCCTGATTCCCGCCGAGCCGAGCCGGTTGGCCGGCTCGCCGAGCGAGGCGTTCTCGCCTCCTACCCGGCTGACGTCCTGGCGGCCCAGGTCGGTGAGGGGGACGACGCGTCGCACGGATCCCATGGCGTCCTCCTCGTGCCCCGGCCGGACCGGCCGGCGAGCCGGGTCGGTAGGGCAGGGTGCGGCCGGACGGGGTGCGCAGGTCCAGCGGGGTCTGCTCGCGGGGCCGGCGGGGTCTGGTGCTGATGCGGACGCGCTGCATGGCACTCACCTCTTCGCGGGGCCTGGAACGGACTTCGGGACGTTCTCTTCCACCAGCCTCGGGGGCGGCGTGCACGGCGCCCAGTGCCGAGGGGGTCAACCCGGTGGAGGCCGGTCGGGCTCCAGGGGAGGGGGCCGACCGGCCCGGCCCCGGGGGCGGTCGCCCCCAAGGTCCGGGGCGCCGGAGGGGACGGTGATCACCGGGCAGTCGGCGTGGTGCAGGAGACCGTGGACCGTCGATCCGAGGCGCATGCCCGAGTAGCCGCCGCGCCCCGTCCGACCGACGACCACTGCGAGGGATTCCCTTGCGGCCAGCGCGAGTTCCGCGACCGGATGCCCGCGCACGACGTCCTGGTCGATGCCCGTGTCGGGGTAGCGCTCCGTCCAGCCGGCCACGGACTCCGCGAGGAGGCGACGCCGCTCGGCCAGGCCCGCCCCGGTGTCCTCGTGGGCGAGGAGCGGCCGGGGCCAGACCCAGACCGCTCTCAGCCTCGCCTCGCGCAGGCTCGCCTCGCGGACGGCGAACGCGACGGCCTCCTGGCTCTGTTCGCTGCCGTCCACGCCTACCACGAGGGTGGGCGGATGGACCTCGGTGTGCTCCGGCGCCCGGACCACGACGACGGGGCAGGGAGCGCGCGCGGTGAGGGGGACGACGACCGAGTTCTCGCCGAGCAGTTCGGCGGCCCTGCCGAGCCGGCGCGATCCGACCACCACCAGGTCGGCCCCGGCCGCCCGGGCGAGCAGCACCGTGGCCGGTGCCCCGTCCACGAGCTCCGAGGTCGTCGGCAGAGTGCCGTGGAGCCTGCGGACGAGTTCCTCGACGTCGGCGAGGGCGGACTCCGCGCGGATCCGCAGGGCGGTGCGGTGGCCCAGGGCGTCGTACCTCAGCCGGTCGTGCACGGGGGGCAGGGCGACGACGAGGCGGAGTCTCAGGCGTCTGCGGGCTGCCTCGTCCGCGGCCCATACGAGGGCGGGTACGGAGACCTCTTCGGGGTCCACTCCGAGCAGGAGGTCGTTCACGGGGCGTCGCCGCCTCGCGTCCCGAAGTCGACGGGGACGATCTCCACGGGGCAGTGGGCGTGGTGGATGAGGGCGTGGGCGACGCGCCCGAGGGAAGGGCCCACGCCGAGGGGCCGGTGTCCCCGGCCCATCACGATCAGGTCGGTGTGGGCGCTCGCGTCGACGAGGATCCCGGGGGTCGAGGTCCCGGTCTCGACGTGAGGGGCGACGGTGAGGTCGGGGTACCACTCGCGGACGCGGTCGGCGAGGGTCTTCACCTCGCGCACCCGTCGGTGCGCGGCGGCATCGAGGTCGTCGAGCATGGTCGCCACGTCACCGACGTGCGTGAGGATGTTCCACACGCTCAGGAGGCGGAGCGGGACCTTGCGGACGTCCGCCTCGGCGGCGGCGAGGAGCAGCCACCCCAGGTCCCCGGAGTCGCGGACCGCCGCGGTCACGGAACCCGCCTCGGGACCGTCCGCCCCGCCGCGCACGACGACCACCGGCACGTCCGCGCGGGCGGCGACTCCGAGTCCCACGGAGCCGAGCAGGAGGGCGGAGAAGCCTCCGAGGCCCCTGCTGCCGACGACGACCGTCTTCTCGTGGCCGGCGGCCTCCAGGAGCCCGTCGAGCGGTTCGCGTCGGTCGAGCAGCCGGGTGACGACGAGGTCGGGAAAGCGCTCCCTGACCGCCGCCTCGGTCCCGGCCAGCAGATCACGACCGGTCTCCCGGACGGCCTGGATCGTCTCGGCGTCGCTCCAGTAGGCGCGCCGGTCGGTGTCGGCGGCGTGGACGAGGTGCAGGGGGCGGGACCGTCGGTCCGCCTCCGCGGCGGCCCACAGGGCGGCCGTCCGGGCCGAAGGGGAACCGTCGACGCCCACGAGGACGTCGGACAGCTCGGGCCGGACCGGGGTCTCGCTGCTCATGGCTCCTCCTCGGGAGTGCGTCCGGGGCTCGTACGGCGCCCCGGAGGGGCGTCACTCCTCACGCTGACACCGGCCTGCGCCGGCCGCGATGGGCCGTTCGGCCCCCATGCGGACCTGCCCGGCCCTCACTGCGCGGCGGTGCGCCGGACGAGCCTGGTGCCATCGACGGACGGCCGAGGAGGCAGTGATGGCAGCGCAGGTCACCGTGGGACTGGACGGCTCGGAGGAAAGCCTCGCCGCGGCACGGTGGGCCGCGGGGGAAGCGGTTCTCCGTGGGGTTCCGCTGCGTCTGGTGCACGTGGAGGAATGGCCGAACACTCCGGAGATCCCGGCCCTCCACGCCCGGACGGTGTACGAGCGGGCCGAGGCGCTCCTGGACGACGAGGCGGACCGGGCCCGGAAGGAGCACCCCGATCTGGAGGTCACCACGGAGCGGACGCGCGGGCGCGCGGCGGACGAACTGGTCGCGGCGGCGGACGAGGCGGACCTGCTGGTGCTCGGGTCGCGCGGGCTCGGCGGCGTCCTCGGCTTCGTCGTGGGATCCGTCTCCCTCTCGGTCGTCGGCGCGGCCCGGCGGCCGGTCGTCCTCGTGCGCGCGCGGCGCCCGGCCCCGGCGGCGTCCGCCCACGGGATCGTGGTCGGCGTGGATCTCCACCACCCGTGCGAGCCCCTGCTGGCCTTCGCGTTCGAGGAAGCCGCCGGACGGCGCGTTCCGCTGCGGTTCCTCAGCACCTGGACGGTGCCCGCCTCCTACGGCTACGCGGCCGTGGTGGACCCGGGGATCGGCGAGGAGCTGGGCGCCGGCGTACGCGTCGGCCTCGACGAGCTGCTGTCACCGTGGCGCAGCCGGTATCCGGGGGCCGACGTGACGGTCAAGGCGGTCGTGGGCTCGGCCGCGTACCAGATGACCGAGGCGTCGCGGGAGGCGGAACTCGTCGTCGTGGGGCGCCGCGTCCGCCGGCTGCCGGTCGGCCCGCACGTCGGCCACGTGGCGCACGCGGTCCTCCACCACAGTCCGGCGCCGGTGGCGGTCGTCCCGCTGGGATGAGCGTGCGGGTGAGGGGCGGACCGGCCGGTCCGCCCCTCACCCTCTCCTCGCTTCACGTTCCGGGCGCGCCGGGCACGAGGATCCGGCGTCCCGTGACGCGACGCGGCACGAGCCTCACGACGGTGTCCCGGCCGGCCCCGGACCAGGGACGCACGGTCACGGCCCGGCTCATGCCCATGGCCTCGGCCGGGTCGGAGAGCGCGTGCACCGAGCCGACGAGCAGAACGCTCCAGCCCTGGCGGAACGCCTCGTCGAGTCGGTCCTCCTCGAAGGCGACCTCGGCGCCGGCTGCGGCGGCCCGGCCGAGGGCGGACTCCGGCGCGGTGGAGAAGACCAGGCTCTCGTCGAGCACCTGGTAGTTGACCGGGAAGACCGCGAGTCCGTCAGCCCCCTCGACACCGATCCGGCCGACGCCTCGCCCGTCGAGCAGGGACCAGCACTCCGCCTCGTCGAGTTCCACCAGTTCCGGCCGGTTTCCCGGCGGTGCCCCGCCGGGAGCGAGGTCGGCCGTGAGCCCGCTCAGCTCCTGGATGGTCGTGTCCAGGGCGTGCGCGAGGCGGACCAGGAACTCGATGCCCGGCGTGGGCAGCTGCTCCTCCACGTAGGCGATGTACCCGGGGGAGGATCCCGCCCGCTCCGCCACCTCTTCACGGGACAGTCCGAGCTGCCGTCGTCGCGTCGCGACGCGACGGCCCAGGTCGCTCTGCTGACGCCGGTCGTCGGTGGTGTTCATCGCTCGCTCCCTTCCGAGGCGGCTTCCGCGGTGGCGGGTGACAGCTGCGGTACGACGGCGACCGGGCACACCGCGTGGTGCAGGGCCCGGTGGGCCGCTCTGCCGAGCTGGAGGCCGACGAGGCCGTCGCGTCGGCGGGCGCCGAGCACGAGGAGGTCGGCAGCGGCGGAACGCTCGGGCAGCACCCGGTGCGCGGCCCCTTCGACGGTGCTGCGCCGCACCCGTACCCGTGGGTTCTCCCGCGCGCGCACGGCGAGTGCCTTGTCCAGGGTCTCCGACGCCTCCTCCGCGAGGTACACCCCGGCCTCTCCGCGCAGGAGCGGGTGGTCGAGCGGGTCGTGGAGCGGCCGGCGCCAGGTGCGCACCGCGTCCAGCTCCGCGTCCCGCACCGCCGCCTCGCGGAAGGCGAAGGCGACGGCCGGGGAGTCGACGTCATGGTCGCCGACCCCCAGGAGGATCCGCCCGTGGCGTGCTTCCAGGGCCTGCCGGTCCCCTCGTACGACGACGACGGGGCACGACGAGCGGGCGGCCACGACGAGGCCGACCGAACCCAGCAGGAGGTCGCCGAGTTCGGTGCGTCCGCGCGCGCCGACCACGACGCCCCACGCTCCCCGCCCCTCCCTGAGCAGAGCGCCCGACGCGTCCTCCGCGGCGACGTCGGTGCTGAGGGGGAGGCCGGGCGCCCGCCGGAGGGCGCGTTCCGCGGCCTGGCCGACGATGTTGTCGGCCAGGACCTGACCCCACGGCCTGTCGGTGGTCCAGGGGGGCGCGGCGCCCTCGTACCGCTCCCACAGCGAGGCGTGCACGATCCGCAGGGGACATCCCTGCCGCACCGCCTCGTCGACCGCCCAGTCCAGGGCCGTCAGAGCGGGATCGGACCCGTCGACGCCGACTACCAGGGGGGATTCCATCCTGCCCACCGCCTTCCGGTCGTATGGGGGCCTGTTGTCACGCTCGCACCGGTCGAAGGGGAGGGACAGGGCCGACCGGTCCCCCTTCAGGGCTCTGCCCGGCCGTGCTCCCCTCTGGCCCGGTCGGCCCCGACCCGGGCCGGAGGGCCCCGTTCGGCCCTGGTCCCGGCCGGGTCCGGAGGACGGGGTTCCGTGAGGAAGCGGGTCGGAGAAGGACTCCGCGAGGAGAACGACGAAGGACGGGCCCCGACGGCAGCCCGTCCGGTGACGTCACCGGCCGTCACGGTCCCTCGGGACGCCGTGATTCGTCGGGGTGGCCCGGTCGGGACGCGGCCCTCTGAAGCGGCTTCCCGTCGTGGACGGGGACGGCCGGCGTGGTGACGCTCACCGGCCGGATGCCGGAGTCCCTGCCCGCTGATCCGGCGGTGGGCCCGGTCATGGCGGTGCCCGGTGTCGTGGGCGCCACGGCGGCTTTCACCGACGTGGCGCAGCCGTCCGCGCTGAGCGGGGAAAATGCTGGACCCGGGCGTCCGGGCCGGGGAAGACGAGGGTGACCCGTCCGGTGTCCGACCAGCAGACGTCGAAGGGCGGGGTCCCGTCCTCGTGGTGCAGTGCCACGATCTCGCCGTCTCGTCCCTCGTCCCCGACGGTGGCACCACCGATGATCAACCGGTCGCCCACGCGGGCCCACAGGCCGGGGCGGGAACTCTCCGGGCTGTTCCGTGTTGCGGTGCGGTTCATGGCTGTCTCCTCCGGGCCGGCGGCCACGGGACGTCGGCGCCGCGGCCGTGTCGCCTCTCTTCACCCTGCGGGCATGCCCGTCACTCGCCATAGGGGCCAATGGTCCCGGAAGGGTCCCGTTCGGCACTCCTGCCGAGGACGTGGGCGCCGCAGGGTGGGATGGCGGGGAACGTCCGCCCGGCGAAGGAGAAGCGTCATGCGGCACCGCACCGTTTTCGAGGTGATGACGCACCGCGTGGTCACCGTCTCCCCCGGCACGCCCTTCAAGGAGATCGTGCGCCTTCTCGTGGAGCACGACATCTCGGCGGTGCCCGTCGTCGGCGAGGACCGGCGTCTCCTGGGCGTGGTCTCGGAAGCCGATCTGCTGAGGGACACCTCCGAACTACCGGATCTGGAGGGCCGCTGGGCGGGCGTCCGGCTTCTGTCCCGGGAACGGGGTCTCCCCGAGGCGGAGACGGCGGCCGATCTGATGACGTCGCCGGCCGTCTCGGCGCGGCCCGGCTGGAACCTCGTCGAGACGGCGAGGACGATGGACCGCAAAGGCGTCAAGCGGCTCCCCGTGATCGACGAGACGGGCCGACCGGTCGGGATCGTCAGCCGCACCGATCTGCTGCGGCCGTTCCTCCGCGGAGACACCGCGATCCGGGAGGAGATCGAGCACGACGTCCTGGGCGACACCCTGTGCCTCGCGCCCGACACGCTCCGGGTCTCCGTCGACGACGGGGTCGTCACCCTGACCGGCCGGGTCGAGGAGCGCGCGGACATCCCCGTGATCGTCAGGCTGTGCCGTTCCGTGGACGGGGTCGTCGCCCTGCACCAGTCGATCGACTACGCGTACGACAGCCTGGCCCTCGACGTGGAGCCACCCCGATGAACGCCCGCCCCGCGGCTCCGGTGATGGCCGACCACCGACGTGCGCGCACCGCCTTCGACCGGCGTCTGCGGAAGGGAAACGGGGAGCGCGTCGCGCTGGACTGCGATTTCGTCGAGGCGCTCGCCGAACTCGGCGAAAGAGCCGACCGAGGACGACGCCCCGGTCGCGGTCGTCCGGGACGGCTGAGCCGATCACCTGGTGACCGGGACGACGATCTCACACGAGAGGAGCGGATGATGCGGCACCGCCGGATCGAAGAACTGATGACCCGTGAGGTGGTGAGCCTCCGCGGGGACGCGCCGTTCAAGGAGATCGTGCGTGTGCTGGCGCACCACCGCATCACCGCCGTGCCGGTGGTGGACGGGACGAACCGGGTGCTCGGCATCGTCTCGGAGGGCGACCTCCTGCGGAAGACGGCCGATCAGGCCGCCGTCCCCGGGGACGCGCCCCCCGTGCCGGGACTGGAGGCGTGGGAGCGGGCGAAGGCGGAGGGAGCACGCGCGGAGGAGCTGATGTCCGCTCCCCCGGTGTGCGCCCGTCCCGGCTGGACGGTCGTGGAGGCCGCGCGTCTGATGGAGGTGCAGGGGGTCAAGCGCCTGCCCGTCGTCGACGAGCAGGACCGGCTGGTCGGCATCGTCAGCCGCCGGGACCTGCTGGGGATCTTCCTCCGCGACGACGACGACATCCGTCGCGAGATCACCGAGGACGTCCTCGCCGGCACGCCCGGTCTCGCGCCGGACGCCGTGAGCGTCGAGGTGAAGGGAGGCCGGGTCCAGCTCGGCGGCACCGTGCCGCACCGGGGCATGGTCCCGGGGATCGCGCGCATGTGCGCGGCGGTGGACGGAGTGGTCTCGGTTTCTTCCACCCGCCTCACCCACGAGAACGACGACGTCACCGCGTCGTCAGGAGGTGGACGGTCATGAACGACGAGGGCATCGTGGTCGGCATCGACGGCTCGGACGAGGGCATCGTGGTCGGGATCGACGGCTCGGACGAGGCGGAGGCCGCCGCCCTGTGGGCGGCGGACGAAGCCTCCCTGCGGGGCACGGGTGTCCGGCTGCTCCACGCGCGGCAGCCCTGGCCCGACTCCGTCTCCCGGGTCACGGCCCTGGAGACGGAGGACTCGTGGGCCGAGGAACTGCTGACGAGCACCGCGGCGGGACTGCGCGAGCGGCGTCCGGGCCTCTCCGTGTCCACCCGGATCGCGACCACCGGCCCCGTCCCGGCGCTGGTCGAAGCGGCGGAGGCGGGTGCCCTGCTGGTCCTGGGTTCGCGTGCGCTGAGCGGCACGGCCGGCTATCTGGTCGGCTCGGTGGGCCTGGCCGTGGCCGGTGTCGTGGAGCGTCCCGTCGTCCTGGTCCGGGCGACCGGCGGCGTCACTCCGGAGGGCCCTGTCGTGGTCGGGGTCGACGCGCGACAGCCCGCGGACGCGGTGCTCGCGTTCGCCTTCGAGGAGGCGGCCCGCCGCGGCAGCGCCCTGACCGCCGTCTACGCCCAGCAGCTCCCGTTCTACGCCTGGGGTCCCGCCATGGTGCCCGACCTGCGCCTCAGTGTGCAGCCGCAGGTCGAGCGCGCGCTGGAGGACACGTTGGAACCCTGGTGCGCGAAGTACCCCGAGGTCGCCACCACGGCCTCCGTGGTGATCGGATCGGCCGGCCTCGAACTCGTGCGGGCCGCCGCCGGAGCCGGCCTGCTGGTAGTGGGCCGGCGTACGCGCCGTTCGGCGATGGGCGCGCACATCGGCGGCGTCGCCCATGCCGTGCTGCACCACAGCCGGGCCCCCGTCGCCCTCGTACCGCACACCTGATCCCGGCAGGACCCCGGACTCGGGGGGCCGGTTCGGGCGGGGTTCAGCTCCCAGGGCGCACGGCCGGGCGCAGCCGTACCGCCGTGACCTTGTACTCCGGGCACGAGGTCACGGTGTCGGCGTGGTCCGAGGTCAGCGAGTCGACCCCGTCGGACGGGAAGTGGAAGGCGCAGAAGACCTGTCCGGGGGCGACGTCGCTCCCCACCCGGGCGATCAGCCTCGCCTGGCCGTGTCGGCTGTCCACCACGACGGGAGCACCGTCCTCGACTCCGTACCTCTCGGCGTCCTCGGGGTGCAGGTCGAGACGGCCCCGAGGAGCGAGCACGAGGTTGGCGCCGCGCCGGGTCGTGCTGCCGGAGTCGTAGTGGGCCCAGCGACGTCCGGTGACGAGCAGGAGCGGGTGGTCGGCGTCCGGTTCCTCTCCCGGCGGCGGGTAGGGCGCGGCGGAAAGCCGGGCGCGGCCGTTCCGGGTGGCGAACCGTTCGGTGGGGAGGGTGGACTCGCCGGGCTGGTCGGGCCGGGGGCAGGGCCACGGAACGGCTCCTTCCCGGTCGAGCCGGGCATGCGAGACGCCGGCGAAGACGGGGGCCACCCGCCCGCACTCGGCGAGGGTCTCCTCAGGTGTGCGGCATCCGAGGTCGTAGCCCATCGCCGCGCTCACCGCGTGGACGATGTCGAAGTCGCTGCGGGCCTCTCCCGGGGGCGTGACCGCCGCACGCACCCGCTGGAACCGCCGGTCGAAATTGACGAAGGTGCCGTCCTTCTCCAGCCAGGAGGCGGCGGGCAGGACGATGTCGGCGTGCCGGGCGGTCTCGCCGAGGAGCAGTTCGTCGACCACGACCAGCGGACAGGCGTGGAGCGCTTCGGCGACGCGCCGGCTGTCGGGGTCGGTGACGCAGACGTCCTCGCCGATGATCCACAGGGCCTGGAGCCGGCCGTCACGGGCCGCTTCGAACATCTCAGGGATCCTCAGGCCGGGGGCGGAGGCGATCGGCCGCCCCCGGACCGTCTCGGCCCGGGCGCGGGCCTCGGGGTCGGTGACGCGGCCGTGGACGGGGAGGAGGTCGGGCAGGGCTCCCCTGTCGGAGGCTCCCTGGACGTTGTTCTGGCCGCGGAGCGGGCTGATGCCGAACCCCCTGCCGCTGCCTCCCACGGCACCGCGCAGGATGGGCAGGTTGGCCAGGGTGCGTACGCCGTCCGTGCCGTGGAGGTGCTCGGTGACGCCGAGGCCGTACACGACGGCCGGCCGCTCGGCGCGGCCGTAGAGCCGGGCGGCCCTGCGGATGTCCCCGGCTGGGACGCCGGTGATCCCGGCGACCCGCCCGGGTGGATAGTCCGCCAGGAGCGCGGTGAGCTCGTCCGGTCCGGCGGCTCGGTCACGGAGGAACGCGGAGTCGGTCAGGCCCTCCTCGACGAGTACGTGGGCGAGGCCGTGGAAGAGAGCGACGTGGGTGCCTGGGCGGGGGCGGAGGTGGACGTCGGCATGACGGGCGAGTCCCACGGCCCGCGGATCCGCCACGACGAGGGCGGCGCCTTCGAGGGCGCGCTGGAGGAGACGGGCGCCGACGACGGGGTGGGCCTCCACCGGGTTGGCGCCGACGACGAGGGGGCAGTCGGCCGTCACGACGTCGTCGAAGGAGTCGGTGCCGCCGGCGCGCCCGAAGGTGGCGGTCAGCCCGGCGGCGGAGGGGGCGTGGCAGAGGCGGGAGCAGTTGTCGACGTTGTCGGTGCCTCTCACGGTCCGCAGGAACTTCTGGACGAGGTAGTTCTCCTCGTTGGTGGCGCGGGCCGACGAGATCGCGGCGACCGACCGCGGCGCGCAGCCCGTCCGCGACGACCCCGATCGCCTCGTCCCAGCTCACCGGGGTCAGGACGCCGTCGCGCCGTACCAGGGGTGTGGTGAGGCGCTCGGCCGAGGTGAGGTAGCCGTACGAGAAGCGGCCCTTCACACAGGCGTGCCCCTGGTTGACGGGGCCGTCACGGGCCGGCAGCACGGCGGCGACGCGCTCGTCCCGGACGACGACGTCCAGCGCGCAGCCGACTGCGCAGTATCCGCACGTGGTACGGACGCGGCCGGGGTCCGGTCGCCGGGAGGTGAGGCCACGGGCGGGACCGGGCGCCACCCTTTCCGCATCTCGACGACCTTCCACGGCGCGGCCTACGGTGCTCCGCTCCGGAGGGCGCTCAGCCGCCTCCGGTACTCCTCCTCGTCGATCTCCCCGCGGGCCAACCGCTCCCCGAGGATCCTCTCAGGCCCCATGGGGCCGTCCTGACGCGCCGGGCGTTCCACGGCGCGGTCAAGCGCTCGGAAGATCAACACGACGGCGGTGATCAGGAGTCCCCAGAAAAGGATCATTCCTGCCGACATGGCGAACCAGCCCCATCCGTTCATGCCGCCGCCGTTCCAGAACATCATGGCCACTCACGCTCCCGACGGCCGGGCCGGTGATAGCCGAGTGGACCCCGGCCGTTCCGACCTCCTTCCCCCACTGTGTGCCGTCCGGCGCTCCGAGCACAGGGCCGGTCGGTCCCGCGTGCGGTACCGACCGGCCGTGGCGGCCTGATGCCCCAGGGGTCTCGAATGGAAGGCATGAACAGCGACCGTCCCCTTCTGGTCGCCACGAGGGTCCGCAAGATCTACCGGACGGGCTCGGTGGCGGTCACCGCGCTGGACGATCTGGATCTCGTCGTCCGGCACGGGGAACTCGTGGCGGTGATGGGCCCGTCCGGCTCCGGCAAGACCACCCTGCTCAACTGTCTCTCCGGACTCGACGACATCGACGGCGGACGGGTCGAGATCGACGGTCACGACCTCTTCGCGATGTCGGACGCCGCGCGCACGGAGCACCGGGCCCGCACCATGGGCTTCGTCTTCCAGTCGTTCAACCTCATCCCGGTCTTCTCCGCGGCGGAGAACGTCGAGCTGCCCCTGCTCCTCGTCGGCACCCGGCCGCACGAGGCGCGCAGGCGGGCCCTGGCCACGCTCGAACGGGTCGGGCTCGCCCATCGGGTCGACCACCGGCCCAGCGAGCTGTCCGGCGGCGAACAGCAGCGGGTGACCATCGCACGCGCCCTCGTCGGGCGGCCGGCCATCGTGTGGGCGGACGAGCCGACCGGAAACCTCGACAGCGCCATGGCCGACCAGGTCATGGACCTGCTGTGCGGCCTCAACCGTGACGAGGGCCAGACGATCGTCCTGGTCACCCACGACAGCGCCATCGGGGCGCGCGTCCCCCGGCTGATCCGGATGCGTGACGGCCGGCTGGTCGACGACGTCCGCCAGTCCGTGGCCGACCGGGCCGTGGACCGCGACGTCACCCGGGGCTGATCATGTACCCGAACCTGCTCCTCCCCCTGCTCGTCGCACTGGCGCTCACCCTCGCCGCCCTCGTCCTGATCGCCGTCCGGCAACCGGTGTCCCGCAGGCTCGCCTTCCGGCAGGTGGCCCGGCGACGCACCGAGGCCGCGCTGGTGATCGGCGGATCGATGCTCGGCACGGCCATCGTGATCGGGGCGCTGGTCGTCGGCGACACCCTGAACTTCTCCGTGCGGCAGGAGGCGTACCGGACCCTGGGCCCGGTGGACGAGCGCGTCATCGCCCCGCCCGGCCCGGCCGGGCACACCGTCGCGGAGCGGCTGGCGGCCCTGACCGGTGACCCGGACGTCGACGGGGTCCTGACCGTCCGGGCCACGCAGGCGTCCGCCCTCGGCTCCACCGGGAGCCGGCCGGTCGCCGAACCGCGCGTCCTGGCCTGGCAGGTGGACTTCCCCGACGCCTCGCGCTTCGGTGCGCCGGGCGGCGAGGCGGGCCTCGACGGGCCGAACCCGGCGCCGGGCCAGGTCGTCGTCAACGAACCGCTGGCCCGGTCCCTGGACGTGCGCGCCGGAGACTCGCTCACCCTGTACCTGTTCGGGACACCCGGAACCTATCGGGTCGAACGCGTGCTGCCGGAGCAGGGCCTCGCCGGTGTGGGGCTCGGAGGGCGCCTGAACCGCAACGCGTTCCTGGCTCCGGGAACCCTGGACGCCGCCGCCCGCGCGGCGGGCACGGAAGCCCGCTCGGTCACCTTCGTGTCGAACCGGGGCGGCGTCGAAGGCGGAAACGCCCTGACCCCGCAGGTCACCGCCGACATCCGTGACGCCCTGGGCCCTCTGGCCGGGCAGGCGGCGATCGACACGCCGAAGCAGACGGTGCTGCGGGACGCGAAGCAGGCCGGGGACTCCCTCGGCGCGCTGTTCCTGATGATCGGGAGCTTCAGCATCATCGCGGGCGCCCTGCTCCTGGTGAACATCTTCGTGATGCTCGGCGAGGAGCGGAAGGCCCAGATGGGCATGGTGCGGGCGATCGGCATGAAACGTTCGCGGCTGGTCGGCTCCTTCGCCCTCGAAGGAGCCGTCTACGCGCTGATGTCCGCGCTGCCGGGCGTCGGCATCGGCATCGCCGTCGGCTGGGGTGTCGCCGTGGTGGCCGCGGAGATCTTCCAGGGCTGGTCGGTCGGCGGAAGCAGCATCCGGATCGCCTTCGACGTCACTCCCACGAGCGTCCTCAACGGGCTCGCCATGGGGCTGCTCATCGCCTTCGCCTCGATCCTGGCGACGAGCGTCCGCATCAGCAGGTTCAACATCATCGCCGCGATCCGCGACCTGCCCGCCACGCCCGGCCGGGGACCGCGCCGTCGGCGGGTGGCGTTCTGCGCCGCCCTGGCCGTCCTGTGCGCGGCCGCGGCCGTACCGGCCGTGGCACGCAGCCAACCGGACGCGACCTACCTCCTGCCGGCGCTCACCCTCGCCCTCGCCGCCCCGGCCCTGCTGCTCGTCCTGCCGCGGCACACCGTCACCACCGTGACCGCGGGTGCGGTCCTGGCCTGGACCCTCCTGGCTCCCGTGGCGCGCCCCCGGGTCTTCGACACGCCGTCGATGTCCGTCTACGTCGTCCAGGGAGCCCTCGCCGCGTTCTCCGCGGTGATCCTCGTCAGCGACAACCAGAAAGGGGTCCTCCGCCCCGTGCGACGCTTCCTGGAGCACCCTTCCGAGTCGGGGCTGGCCGCACGGCTCGCGATCGCCTATCCGCTGGCGAAGCGGTTCCGCACAGGCGCGACACTCGTGATGTACACCCTGATCGTCTTCGTCCTTGTACTTCTGACGGAGATCTCCGGGATCCTCCGAGCGGGCGTCGACGGGGTCGTGGACGACGCGACGGCCGGATACTCGCTCCGGCTCGACTACAACCCCCAGGCAGCGGGCGACGACCTGGTCGACGAGCTCCGCACCGGTCCGTCCGCATACGGGATCTCGGCCGCCACTCCCCTGCTGAACGCGAGCGGGCGGGCCACCGACCCGGGCCGCCGCGACCCGCGACCGCTGGACGTCGCGGCCGTCGGGGTGCCGGACGGCGCGATCACCGGCATCACCTTCCGCGAACGCCTCCCCGGCCTCGCGACCGACCCGGCGGTCTGGCGGGCGCTCGCCGACGATCCCCGCTACGTCGTCCTCGACGGCTTCTTCGGCAGCACGGGCGGACCGGCCGGCGACTACTACGACCCCGGAGACACCCTCGTCGTCACCGACCCGCGCACCGGACGCAGCGAACAGAAGGTCATCGCCGGCGTGCTCGGCAACGGGATGGTCTTCTACCCCGGTACCGGAGCCAGTTCGACCACGTATCCCGTCGTGATGAGCGAACGGGCGACGCTCGAACTCTTCGGCAGCCAGGCACAGAACGCATCCGCCCTGGTGAGGACGTCCCCCGGCGTCTCCCCCGACACCCTGGGGACCCGGCTGCAGGGGGAGCGCCTCTCCTCCAGCATGGTCGCCACGCCGATCGAATCGAACATCCGCCATCAGTTCGACTCCAGCACGGCCTTCTTCCGACTCATGCAGGGCTTCCTCGCTCTGGGGCTGGGTGTGGGAATCACCGGCCTCGGCGTCGTCATGGTCCGTGCGGTACGCGAGCGCCGCCGGACCATCGGCATCCTGCGGGCCCTCGGCTTCCGAGCCCGCACCGTACAGCGGTCCTTCCTCTGGGAGAGTGCCTTCGTCGCGTCGGAGGGAATCGTCCTCGGCTGTCTGCTGGGCGTGCTGACGACATGGCTGATGTACCGGAACAGTGCCGCTTTCGAAGGCCTCGAAGGCGGCTTCCCCGTCGAGTGGGCGAGCATCGGCGCACTGAGCGCGGCCACCTTCATCGCGTCGCTCCTGGCCACGCTGGGCCCGGCCCATCGAGCGGCCTCCATCCGCCCGGCCCGCGCGGTCCGCGTGACGGACTGAACCCGCGGACGGCGGGACGGGGCGAAAACCTCCGGAAACCCCCGCTTCGGCCCGACCGACCCCGTCCCTCGACACATCACCGTTCCTGGGAAACGGCAGCTGTTCCTGGTTCTCGCCTGCGTAGCCACGCGGCAGATGGCGGCTTCCCGGATCGCGGAGACGGTCTCGCGGGCCTGGGCGCCGCAGTGGGCGAAGGCCGCGTCTCGGCGTCAGCGGGGATGCGGGATGAGCCTCGGCGGGACGTCGGCGGGCGGGCCGACGACAGCGAGGTGCGCATCGAAGGACGGTACGCACATGCAAGTAAACGCTCTGTTCTGTCGACCCGCCCACTTATGGAGCAGAGAGAGTCTCATATACGGACAGTTAGATAAATTTCAGATCTGATGTGCTTCCTTTCTCTGGAGACCGTTCATGCGTCCGCAACGCCGTCAGCTCGCTCTGGGTGCCGCCGTTTTCGTCCTCGCGGGAGTGTCCGCTCCCGGAGTGAGGGCCGATGTCCCGGCACCCGCCGCCGACACGTCGGTGATCACCGTGAAGACCGGAGGAGACCGGACCGGTGACACCGGGGTCACCCCTCTCGCCGGGGTGCGGCTGGCCCTCTTCGCGGACGAGGCCGATGCCGAGCCGGTCGCGGACGCCTGGGCGCGGTGCACGTCCGACGCCGACGGGGACTGCAGCTTCACCGTGCCGGACACGGGGGGCGGGGGAGCGAACGCCGGGATGCGGTTCTGGGTGCGTCAGCTGCCCGGCGGGGTGCCCGCGGGCTGGTTCGCCAACCCGTCGCTGCGTACGGGCAAGGGCAGCGGCTCGGGTTCGGTGGAGTCGGTGTACCAGTTCCGGACCCCCGCCCTCGAAGGCGGGGAGACGTATTCCTCCCTCACGGACTTCATGCGCAGCACGGACTGGGCGGCGGTGCCGTACGTGGCTTCCGGCGGGATCTGGCAGCAGTCCCGGGTGAACCCGCCGCTGCCGTCGGCCTGCGGCCTGGACGTGGCGGTCGTCCTCGACCTGTCGGCATCGGTCGGCAGCGCGCTGCCGGACCTCAAGGCGGCGACCGACAGACTGACGGACACGCTCACGGGCACGCCTTCGCGGCTCGCGCTGTTCTCCTTCGACCGGAACTCCCCCAGCACGGGCACCGCCAACCACCCCGCCCTCATGCCGGTCTCCACCAAGGACGGCGCGCAGGCCTTCAAGGACCTGTACCAGGGGTGGACCCTCGGCTCCGGGACGAACTGGGACCAGGGGCTGAACGCGGTCGCGCAATCGGCTCCGGAGTACGACCTGGTGGTCGTCCTCACGGACGGCAACCCCACGCGTTTCGCCAAGCCGTACGCGGGAGACGGGACCAACACCCACTTCGCGGACGTCGAGAACGGGATCTTCTCCGCCAACGCGGTGAAGGCGAAGGGGTCCAGGGTCGTCGCCGTCGGCGTGGGCAAGGGTGTCGAAGGGATCTCGGGGATCAACCTGAAGGCGATCTCGGGCGAGGAGGCCTTCGACCCGGCGGACCCCGCGCCGCAGACCGCCGACTACTACCAGACGACCGACTTCGCGGCAGCGGGCGAGGCCCTGAGGAACATGGCCCTGGCGCAGTGCGAGGGCACGCTGTCCGTCATCAAGCAGATCGTGCCCGAGGACACGGAGGGCGAGGACGTCACCGGTGCCGAACCGGCCGGCGAGGGCTGGCAGTTCGACGCCTCGACCACCACGGCCGGGATCGGCGGGCTGCCGGACACCGAGACCACGGTGAGCGACGGGACGGGCGGGGTCGTCTTCAAGCCGACCTTCCCGCCCGGGGTCACGGACGCGGACGTCACGGTCGCCGAGGCCCAGCAGCCGGGCTACGAGCTGGTCACCCAGGGGGCGAAGAACGCGGTCTGCACCAACCTCGACGACGGCGAGCCGGTGGAGGTCACGAACACGGGGACGGCCTCCGCCCCTGCCTTCACGGTGGACGTGCCGCGTCTGGCGGCAGTCAGCTGCGTCGTCCACAACCGGCCGGCTCCGACGGAGCCGACACCCACCCCGACCCCGACGGATCCCACCCCCACCCCGACGGATCCCACCCCCACCCCGACGGATCCCACCCCCACCCCGACGGATCCCACGCCCACACCCACGGATCCGACCCCGACGCCGACGGAGCCGACGCCTGGCCCCACGCATCCGACCTACCCGCCGAACCCGCCCGGTGGTTACGGAGACGAATTGGCGGAGGCCGGTAGTGCCCGCGCGCAGTCGATCGGACTTGTCGCTCTGTTCCTCGCCACCAGCGGGTCTTCGCTCGCGGTATGGAAGCTGCGCCGACGCGGCAGGTCCGCCCTCTAGGTGTATCGATCACGAGCGTCGCTCACACGGGTGAGGAACGCTCGGGCGGATCCGAAGGAGGCGGCCAGGGGGTGCGCCTTGCCCCTCTCCGGTGGTTCGGTCCGCGTCCGGACCTCCGGGAGGCCGCTGGTCCGGAAAGGGACTTCGGACCGGCTCGGCCCTTCACCCGGCCCCGTGCTTCTACGGGATCAGGTCGGGCAGGCCCGCGGAGACGAGGATGCCGGCGCGGTCGATGGCGATGCGGCCTTCCTTGAGGACGGCGTGCAGGCGGGCGGGGCGGCGAGGGAGTCGACGTCGTCCACGGCGTTCGTGCCGCAGACGACGAGGTCGGCGGCCTTGGCGTGCACGGCCGCGGGCACGGTGGACGGGTCGGGGTCGTGCATGGTCTCCAGGAGGGCGGCGACGAGTGCGCGCACGCGGGTGCGGAGGTCGTCGACGGTGTCCACGATGCCGGGAGGGCGGCGGGGGAGGGCGACGGCGGCTCCGAGGGCGTCGATGCCGCTCGGGAGGCGGAAGGCGGCGTGCCCGCGGTCTGGCTCAGCATGCTCACCGCGACGAGGAACCGCGGCCCCGCGACGCGGCGCTCGGCCACCGCCCGCCGGAAGCCCGCGTCGAGCCCCATGAGGTCGCGCGCCGCGGTCACCCCGCTGCGCAAGGTGACGCGGAGCCGTTCGAGCACCTTCAGCGTCCGGTAGCCGACGGGTTCGCCCGCGCCCGCCAGCGGGCTCTCCACCGACCCCGGCAGGGCGAAGTACACGTGTGCGTCGATGAATCCCGGACAGACGGTCCGTCCGCCCAGGTTCACGCGGGTCGCACGGCACAGGTCGGGATCGTCGGGTGCCCGTCGGCGGGGCCGCACCGGCGGATGGCGGGCCCTCGGTCACCAGGACCGCGCCGGGGACCGGCGGGGCGCCCGTGCCGTCGACGATTCGGGCGTTGTGCAGCACGACGGGGAGGGAGGACACGGCAATCCTTCGGGACCCGAGCGACGGTGAGGTGATCGTGCCGCGCCGTGCGGTCCGGATCACGGAGCCGCTCAGCAGTGAGAAACGGCCTTCCGGCTTCCCCTCCGACTTCTACCTGGAAAACCAAGCGAGATGGACGCCTTTCCACTCCATGATCAAAAACAGCTGCCACTCCGTGGCCACGGATAAGGGAAACGACTGGTACGAGCTCTCCACGGATCCTGACCGCCTCGATGTCGAGCGCATGCACCAGTGGCTCTCGACGGACGCGTTCTGGACTCTGGGGCGGACCGGGGAAACGGTCGAGGCATCCATGGAGGGCTCACTGAACTTCGCCGTCTACGACGCCGACGGCAACCAGGTCGCCTACGCGCACGTGGTCACCGACCACGCCACCTTCGCCTGGCTCTGCGACGTACGGGTGGACCCGCCCACCGGGGCGGAGGGCTCGGTACATGGCCGGCGAAAGCCGTCCGCGACCACCTTGCTCCTTATCGGCTCAAGCGCGCCCTTCTGTCGACCCTCGACGCCCACGAGGTCTACGCGAAGGCTGGATTCGCTCTCGTGCCGAACCCCGACAGCTCCATGATCCTGACCCACGACGGCGCCGGGGTGAGGAGAGGGCGGCCCGCAGGGCGGCCGGGGCCACCGGGGCTCCGGCCGCCAGGGCGCGTGTCCTTTCCGCATCGATTGTTGGGGGCGGGTCGGGGGCTCCGGTTCGTTGCGACGTCCGGCTCCCTTGTCCGGCTGAAGGGACGGAGGGTCAGGCGAGGGTGAGGAAGAGCTTCTCCAGGATGTCCTGCGTCATGGGTGGGTTCTCGGAATCATCGGCGAGGCACTCGCGCATCCCGCTCGCCACGATCTTGAACCCGGCCCGGTCCAGGGCCTTGGAGACGGCTGCGAGCTGGGTGACGACATCCTCGCACTCTCTGCCGGTCTCGATCATGGCGATCACCGCGGCCAGCTGACCCTGCGCCCGCTTGAGACGGTTCAGGACGGGCTTCATCGATGCTTCGTTCACCTGCATGGGAATTCTCCTCCTCCCCCCATGGGGTACGCCCGGGGACGTGTCCTCGCGTTATCTCGGCGTCGCGTCCTGGCGAACGCGGTGTACCGGCTGTGGTCGTGCCGTCCTTGACCGCCTCCGGAGTCGGACGGCCGCCGTCGCCGCTCCCGCCGCGCCCAGGACCGCCCAGGTGACGGGGTGGGTCCAGAGGCCGGAGTCGAGCTGCCGGGTGAGGACGAAGACGCCCATGGCGACGACGAACCAGCCGAAGGCCTTGCGCAGTGCGTCCTGTGGGATGCGTCCGGCGAGGCGGGCGCCGGCCAGGCTGCCGAGGACGGCTGCCGTGGTGACGGTCAGGGCGAGGCCCCAGTCGATCGTCACGCCGGAGAGGTGTCCGGCGAGTCCGGCGAAGGAAT
>NZ_JBHYPS010000020.1:0-132772 GCF_042746075.1 Streptomyces sp. NPDC058758
GGCGTCGGGTCAGTCGGCGTCGGCGTCGGGTCAGTCGGCGTCGGCGTCGGGTCAGTCGGCGTCGGCGTCGGATCGGTCGGCGTCGGCGTCGGGTCAGTCGGCGTCGGCGTCGGATCGGTCGGCGTCGGCGTCGGGTCAGTCGGCGTCGGCGTCGGATCGGTCGGCGTCGGCGTCGGGTCCTCGTCGCAGGACGGCAGGTCGCCGTTGAAGGGGTAGTTGTGGATCTCCTGGCCGCCGCCCCCGCCCGGCTCGGACGCGTGGGTCAGGTTGCCGGTGGTGAAGAACCGGCCGTTCATGCCCGGCATGGTGATGGTGCTGGTGCTGGCCTGGTTGCCGACGAGGACGCTGCCCGCGAACTGCGCGGTGCCCTCGAACTTCACCCGGGTCGCGTCGGGGAAGTTCCACAGCAGCCGGTCGCGGAGCCCCGGCAGGCCGGCGATGTAGGTGTCGATGGTCCGCTCGCCGCCGAGGAGGTTGACGAGGACGGTCGCGTTCGCGGGGATGTTCGCGAAGGAGATGCCCTGCTGTCCGCCGGACGGCGACTCCAGGTCGAAGTCGACGTTGAAGACCTGGAGGGCGGAGGTGCCGTCGCCGGTGAAGACCGTCTCGGAGCCGTTGTTGACGGCGGTGCCGGTGGGGGTGCGGGGGGTGGAGTCGCCGGCCGTCGGGTACGCGTAGCAGCGGCTGGCGGCGGTCAGTTCGTCGCGCAGCGCGGTGTACGGGGCGACGGCGGCGGCGTCCTTGACGGGCGCCGGCGTCACGGTGCCGGTGGCGGTCCCCGCGTACAGCGTCTTGCCGGTGACGGAGCCCTCCTCGGTGAGGAGCCGCTGCCCGGGGGCGACGGTGACGTCCTTCCCGACGCTGAGGAAGGCGCTGCCGTTGTCGGGCACCACGCGCGAACCGACGCCCGCGACGCCGACGTTGTAGACCTGCGAGACGTCCGCGCGCTTGGCCTGGTCGAAGCCGCCGAGGACGACGACCTTCCCCTCGGCCTCGGCGGCGGCCTCGCGGACCAGGAAGTCGCCGCCGACGAAGACGTTGACGGCGTTGTCGCGCCACACCACGGCCCCGTTGTTGATGTCGGGGTACGTGGGCGGGCACGTGCCGGGTTTGCACGGACCGAGCCCGCCGGGCAGCGGGTCGGCGGCGCCGGTGACGGCGAGACCGCCGACGAGGGCGCCGGCGGCGAGGACGGCCGTCGCGGCGGAGAGGGCGAGACGCGTCCTGCGGACGGGGGCTCGTTCGATCTTCACGGATTCCATATGCCGCAATATGCAGAAAATGGTACGAAAATGGCGGCACCCCACGCGGGGTGCTGCCGGAATCGACGCCCTCGGGGCGGAACGGCGGTCGCCAAAACGGCGGATGGCCGCCCGACAGGTGCCGCCCGACAGGTGCCGCCCGACAGGTGCCGGGCGGCCGATGCCGAGCGGCCGGCGCCGGGCGGCGGATGGCCGCCCGACGGGCGGCCGCTCGGCGGGTCAGGCGCTCTTGAGCTCCTGGCGCTGGCGCCCCAGGCCCTCGATCTCCAGCTCGACGACGTCGCCGGGGCGGAGGTAGGGCTTGGGCTCCGGCTGCCCCATGGCGACGCCGGCAGGCGTCCCGGTGTTGATGACGTCACCGGGGTAGAGCGTCATGAACCGGCTCACGTACCGGACGACCTCGGCTACCGGGAAGATCTGGTCCGAGGTGTGGCCGTCCTGCTTGAGTTCGCCGTTGACCCAGAGGCGCAGCGTGAGGTCCTGCGGGTCGGGCACCTCGTCGGCGGTGACGAGCCAGGGCCCGAGCGGGTTGAAGGTCTCGCAGTTCTTGCCCTTGTCCCAGGTGCCGCCGCGCTCGATCTGGAACTCGCGCTCGGAGACGTCGTGCGCGAGCGCGTACCCGGCGACGTGCGCCAGGGCCTCCTCGTCGGTCTCCAGGTAGCGGGCGGTCCGGCCGATGACGATCGCCAGCTCGACCTCCCAGTCGGTCTTCACCGAGCCGCGCGGCACGAGCACGGTGTCGTCCGGGCCCACGACGGTGTCGGCGGCCTTGAGGAAGACGACCGGCTCGGCCGGGGTGGCCTGGCCGGTCTCGGCGGCGTGGCCGTGGTAGTTCAGCCCGATGCACACGACCTTGCCGATCCGGCCGACCGGCGGGCCGACGCGCAGCCCGGTGGGGTCGCCGGAGCCGCCGTACGCGGGCAGCACGCCGGCCTCGGCGGCGGCGCGGATCCGGTCGAGCGCGGCGGTGTCGGAGAGCAGACTGCCGTCGACGTCGTCGGTGAAGGAGGACAGGTCACGGAGGGTCCCGCCCCCGTCGAGGAGGGCGGGGCGCTCGGCGCCCGGCGGGCCGACTCGCAGCAGCTTCATGGTCTTCTCCCTGTGGTCGAGGTGGGCCCGGGGGGAGGCCCTTCGGTGCCCCGGCCGATGGAGTGCGGCCATCGGAGGATCGTCCGATCCTCCAAGACTCCCGTTCAGCCCGCAAGACCCCGTTCAGCCTGCGGACCCTTACGCGCGAGTAGGGACGCGGGGCGGGAGCGGCCGCCGCATGAGCAGCGCCCGCTCGACGACGGACCAGGTGGTGCTGGTGACGAGGTGGAGGGCGACGGCGAGCGGCACGACGGCGACGGTCACGGCGGTCCCGAAGGAGAGCAGCGGCAGGAACCGGCCCACCGCCGCCGCGGGCCCCTGCGGCACCGGGGGCGTCCGCCTCCGCTGCCGCGTCTTCGCCTGCGCCTGCGCCTCCGCCTCCGCCTCCGCCCGTGCCCGCGCCGTCTCCCGGCGGGTCCCGAGGTACTGGTACGCGGCGACGGCGAGGGCCGCCGCGAAGAGGCCGAGGTGGACGAGGCCGGCCGGTCCGAAGGGCCCGCCGTCGCCGAGGGCCCCGGCCCAGCGGCCGTCGAGGGGCGCGCCGAGCAGCGCGTGTCCGCCCATCCGGTCGCCGGAGGAGAAGAGCGCGTACAGGAGGAGGAACGCGGGCGCCTGGAGCAGGCCCGGCAGGATCCCCGCGAACGGCGAGACCTTCTCCTCGGCGTGCAGGTCCAGGATCGCCCGCTGGAGGCGCTCCGGCCGGCGCCCGTGCTTCTCCTGGAGCGCGGCGATCCGGGGCGCGAGCCGCGCCCGGGCCTGCTGGCCCCGTACGGCGGCGCGGGAGAGGGGGTGGACGGCGATCCGGACGAGCACGGTGAGGAGGACGACGGCGAGGGCGGTCGAGGCGTCGGCGGCGAGCGGCTGGAACAGCCCGGCGAGCCGGTCGACGAGCGCGGAGAAGGCGTCGAGAAGCGGGGACGGGAAGAAGGACAAGGGAACCCTCCGGGGTTCGTCGTGCCGGGGATGGGATGTGCGTCTCGGCATGACGGACCGCGCGAAGGCGTCTCGCAGGGTGGGCGCGGCGGGCTGCGGCGGCGACTGGCGGCTACGGCCACGGGGCTGCGACTGCGGCTACGGCCACGGGGCTGCGGCTGCGGCTACGGCCACGGGGCTGCGGGCTGCGGGCTGCGGGCTGCGGGCTGCGGCCACGGGGCTGCGGGCTGCGGCGCGGCGGTGGGCCGCGGCACGGCGGTGCGGCGGTGGGCCGCGGCGCGGGTGGCAGCGGCGCCGCGTGGTGGCGCGCCTGGTGACGGGCGCGGTGACGCGGCGCGGCGGGTGCGGCGCGCGGGTGCGGGAACGCCTAGGCGGTCGTCGGGAGGGGATGCCCGGGCGCCCGGGGCCGGCTCCGGCCCGCGGCGTCGGGGTCGCGCTGCGGGAGGAAGGCCGTGCGGCGGGCCCGGTCGCGCAGCGCGGTGCGGATGCGCGTGGGCGGCACGGCCGGAGCCGTACGGGCGCCGAAGAAGCCGCAGGCCACGGCGGAGACCGCGAGGACGACGGCCGCGCCGACGGAGCCGTCCGCGAGCGCGAGCCCCGCGAAGGCCACCAGGAGGAGGACCGGCAGCAGAACGAGGGGCGCGACTCGCCGCAGGACCAGACTCCCGCTCACCGCGCCCCCCGTTCCCCGTACTTCACTGTCCGCCCCGTAGGACGAACGGCCGTACGGGAGAGTTCCCGGCGGTTCAGAAGGCCGCCGGGTCCAGCGGGGTGAGCAGCCGGCGCGGCGCGAGGAGCGCCCGGGCGACGGGCTCGTCTGGGTCGGGGTCGAGCCCGTGGCCGGGCCGCATCTCGACGTCGGCGGGCGCCACGAGGACGCGGCAGACCGGGCACGCGCCGGAGGGGCCCAGCTCGGTGCCGCAGTCGGCGTGGTGGAAGTGGCGCATGGGCAGCGTGCCGGGCACCTCGGCCCTCCCCCAGGCACCGAGGGCCCACAGGACGGGCCAGAGGGCGAGGCCGCGAGCGGTGAGGACGTACTCGTCGCGGGGCGGGGACTCCTGGTAGCGGCGCCGGTCGAGGACGCCCGCGTCGACGAGGGCCTGGAGGCGGGCGGCGAGGACCGCGCGCGGGGCGCCGAGGTGGGCGAGGAAGTCGCTGTAGCGGCGGACGCCGTAGAAGGCGTCGCGCACGACGAGCAGGGTCCAGCGCTCGCCGACGACCTCCAGCGCGCGGGCGATGGAGCACTGCTGCTGGGCGTAGTCCTTGCCGAGGGCCATGGGAACCAGCGTACCGAAAGAGGGTTCATTGAACGAACCGATCAGGGTAAGGTCTGAGTTCAATGACCGAACCGACCGAACCAAACCGCACCGACCCAGCCGACTGAACTGCTCCCACTGACCCCACTGACCCCACTGACCCCACTGACCCCACCGACCGACCGTCGCACCCCTGCCCGGGCGGAGGCCCCATGCGCACAGCAGCCCACTCCCCCACCCCCGACGCCACGCCCACGCCCACTACAACTCCCGCCCCCACTCCCACTCCCACTCCCGCTCCCGCCACTACTCCCGGCGGCGGCCCCACCCTCGCCGTCACCGCCCTCGCCACCACCGTCGCGCTCATGAACTACACGGCGCCGATGGCGACCCTCCCGGAGACGGCGGAGGCCTTCGGGACGCCGACGTCGGCGCAGGCGTGGCTGCTCAACGGCACCCCGCTCGGCCTCGCCGCCCTGCTCCTGGTCGCGGGCGCGCTGGCCGACGCGCACGGCAGGCGGCGGGTCTTCCTGCTCGGCACGCTGGCGCTGGGCGTGACGACGGCGCTCGGCGCCTTCGCGGGCTCGACGGCGCTCTTCACGGCGGCGCGGATCGCGCAGGGCGCGGCGAGCGCGGCGATCCTCGCCGGCAGCCTGGGCCTGCTCGCCGACGCGTACCCCTCCGGCCGCGACCGGATCCGGGCCACCGGCGTCTGGGGCGCGGCGGTGAGCGGCGGGATCGCGCTCGGTCCGCTGCTCGCCGGGGCGCTCGCCCTGGTGGAGTGGCGCTCGGCGTACGCGGCGCTGGGGGCGGTCGCGCTGGCGACGGCGGCACTCGGGGCCCGTACCCTCGCGAAGCCCCCGGCGGTACGTCCCCCGGCGGTACGTCCTCCGGGCGGCGGCCGGCGCCCGGACCTGGCGGGCGCGACGACCCTGGCGCTGGCGCTGGGCGCGCTGCTGACGGCCCTCACCCTGGGGCGGGACGGCTGGCTGCGGCCCGCTCCCGCCCTGCTGCTCCTGGCGTCGGTGGCGCTCACCGCGCTGTTCCTGCTGGTGGAGCGCCGGGTGGCGGACCCGATGGTCGACCCGGGGCTGCTGCGGCAGCCGGCCTTCCGGGCGTCGACGGTGGGGGCGCTCTTCACCGGGCTGGCGGTGATCGGCCTGTTCAGCGTGCTGCCCGCGCTGCTCCAGCACGGCGCGGGCCTGTCGGCGCTGGCGGCGGCGGGCCTCTTCGTCCTCTGGTCGGGCACGGCGTTCGCGGTCGCGCTCCAGGCCCGCCGGCTCGCGGGCCGGCTCTCCGCCCCGTACCAACTGGCCCTCGGCTTCGTCCTGTCCGCGGCGGGCGTCCTCGTCCTCCTCGGCACCGCGGACTCCCCCGCCCTCCCCTGGCCGCGCCTGGTCGCCGGCCTGGTGGTGGCGGGCGCGGGCAGCGGCCTCCTGAACGCGGCGCTCCCCCGACTCGCCGTCGACTCCGTCCCGCCGGAACGCGCGGCGATGGGCTCGGGCGCCAACAACACCGCCCGTTACATCGGCTCGGCGGCCGGCGTGTCGCTGATGCTCGCCCTGTCGGCGGCGTCCCCGGACACGGCCCTGGCGGCCTCGGCGGCCCTGGCCCTGGCCGGCGCAGCCCTCACCGTCGCAGGGTCGCCCAGACGATGAGCCGGTAGCGCGAGGTGAACTCGGGCGTGCAGGTGGTGAGGGTGAGGTAGGAGCCGGCCTCGGAGTACCCGTACGACGGCTTGACGATCGACCGCGGCACCGGCTGGATGACGCCGGTGTCGCGGGGCGAGGTCACCGGCAGGATCTGGTCGACGACGTAGGTGTACGTCCCCTCCCGCGTCCGCAGCGTGATCTCGTCCCCCTTCCGCAGCCGGTTGACGTACCGGAACGGCTCGCCGTGCGTGTTCCGGTGCCCGGCGAGCGCGACGTTCCCGGCCCGCCCGGGCGAGGCGGTGCCGGGGTAGTGCCCCACGTACCCCTTGTCGAGCACCTTGCTCTTGGAGATCCCCCGGGCGACGGGCACGGTCAGCCCGATCCGCGGGATCCGCAGCACGGCGAAGGCCTCGCCAGAGGGCGTACGGCCGGGCGCGGAGGACGGCCGGGGAGCGGAAGCACCCCCACCGGAGGGAGGGGGAACGGCGGAGGCGGAAGCGGAGACGGAAGGCGAAGCCCCCGAGGAGGACGGCGACGGGGGGACGGAGGGAGAGCCGTCCCGAGAAGGAAGCCCCCCGCCCCCCGGGGGAGAGATCTCCCACTCCCGCTCCAGCGCGGCCACCTGCTCACCGGCCTCGGCACGCGCCTGCTGGTTGGTCCACCACAACTGGTGCACGACGAGGAGCAGGATGAGAACACCGCAGGTGACGACGGTCTCGGCCCCGACCCAGAGCACACGGGCGAGCCCGCTCCGCCCCGACCGCGCCTGGACGACGACCGGCACCCGCTCCCGTCCCCCGCGTCCCCTGTCTCGCACGCCCGGCACGATAAGCGCTGCGGCGCCAACTCTCCAGGGCCGTACAGCAGTACGGTGAAGGCATGCGCCCCGACACGCCTGCCGCCCACACCGCCGAAGCCGAGCGCCTGCTGCGCACCGCCAAGCAGTACCCCGGCGACCGGGAACCGCTGCTGCTCCGGGCCGCCGCCCACCTGGAGCTGGCGGACGACCGCCCGGGCGCGACGGCCCTCTACGACGACCTCCTGTCCGGCACCCCGGCCGACCCCCACCTGATCCGCGCGCTGAAGGCGGCGAACCTGTGGGAGTACGGCCACGAGGCCGAGGCCCGGGCCATCATCGAGGGCGTGCGCCGCTCACGCCCGACGGAGGCGCCCCCGTGGGAGATCGCGGCGGAGACCCTGGAGGCCCACGACGAGCTGGAAGCGGCGGAGCGGACCCTCACGGAAGCGGCGACGCTCCTCGTCCCGCCGGGCACCGCGGAACTCCCCCACCCCACCCGCTCCCTCCTCGCCACCCGCCACCGCATCCGCCGCATGCTGGCCCTGCCCCACGACGACTGGGACACCCGGGCGGACGCCCTCCACCAGGGCACGATCCCCCTGGACGAGCTCCACGACCCCAAGCGCCTCTGGTCCCTGGGCTCCTCGGACCCGGCGGAACTCCAGGCCGAGATCACCCGCCTCCGCTCCGAACTGGGCGCCTACCGCACGGCCCTCTCCCGCCCCTTCCCGGTGGCGGTCCTCCACTGGCCGGAACGGGAACTGACGGAACTCCTCGCCGCCTATCCGGAACTGGAGACCGAGTACCCCACCTACCGCGCCCACCTCACGGACCTCGAAGCCTCCCTCCGCGAACTCGCGGCGGCCGGCACCCCCAACCTCGGCATCGTCCGCGCCACCGTCCCCTCCTACGAAGCCTTCGCCGCCTCCGAACAGACCCACCCCTCCCACCCCGCCCTCCTCCCCCAATACGCCACCACCCTCGCCGCCCGCTCCCGAGCCCTCCCCTGGCCCCCCCTCCGCACGGAGGCATGCTGGTGCGACTCGGAGCGGACGTACGGGGAGTGCCACGGGGCGGTAGGCGGAGAGCCTGCCGACAGGTGACGAACAGGGCCTGGAAGGTTTGACATAGCCCCCGCCGCCCTGGGGACACTCCTCGGCAGCCGGGCCGGCTTTCACCAGCCCGTTCCGTCCACAGACAGGACCCTGTCGTTGCTGCCCATAGACATCGACGCGGCCATGAACGTCGCCACACAAGCCGTGCTGCTCGACGACCCCGAACTCGCCGCCGTCTGGAATCACCTACGCCATGTGAACTCCGCCGAGTCCCGTTTCGCACGCGCTCTCCGTGACACCATCGACCAGCTGCTCAACGGCGAGGACACCGGGCGCTACGACTGGAAGTCCCTCTACAAGACAGAGAAGACTCACGCGGGGACCCTGGTCGAAATCAAACTCCAGCGAGAGTTCAAGTTCGACGACGGCGTCGATATGGACTACCGCATCGCCGGCATCGACGTCGACTGCAAGTACTCCCAGCAGTTCGGGGCCTGGATGATCCCGCCAGAGGCACGGGGACACCTCTGCCTGCTCGTCTGGGCGAACGACGAACAGAGCCGGTGGAGTGCCGGCGTCTTCAGAGTCCGGGACGAATGGCTGAACTTCGGCAGCAACCGCGATCTGAAGCTGACGGTGAAGGCGCAGTACCGCGACAAGATCGCATGGCTCTGGCGTGACGCGGAGCTTCCCGAGAACACACTTCTGCACATGGACCCCGGCGACCGCGCAGCCGTTTTCCTCCAGCGCTCCGGGCAGGCCCGCCTCAACGAACTCTTCCGCCGGGTCCAGAACCGCCGGATCAGCCGGAACGTGATCCGCACCGTGGCTCAGCAAAAGGACTACATGAAGCGGGTACGGGGTAACGGAGGCTCCCGCTCGGCGCTGCGCAAAGAGGGGTTCCTCATCATGGGAGACTACGAAAGCCACCGCCGGGTCGCCGCTGGGCTGGGCGTCCCCGTGCCGCTGGAGGGGGAGTTCGTGAGCACGCGAGTGACAGAGGTCGGTCCGCAGGACACACGCGGTGCCGTACTGCTCGACGGCCGTTTCTGGGCCCGCGCCCGGGCTGCGGATGCCCCCGCGCCTGGCCCGTCCCTGCCCTCCCACACGGAGTAGCCGCCCCGGCCTGGCCCCGTCCGGCCCGGAAACCTCATGGGCTCTGGCAGGCTGGTAGCGGGAGGAACAGTAGTTCAATGCCACAGTCCAGTGACACACCGGCATGGTCGCCACCGGAAGGCTCCTGGGCGTCCTCAGCCGCCCGGCGCCGGAACATGCAGGCGATCCGCAGCCGCGACACCAAGCCGGAGCAGCTGGTCCGGAGGCTTCTGCACGCACAAGGTCTGCGCTATCGCGTGGCCGCTCGCCCACTGCCCGACCTCAGGCGGACGGCGGACATCGTGTTCCGGCCTGTGAAAGTGGCTGTCTTCATCGACGGCTGTTACTGGCATGGGTGTCCCGAGCACTATGTGGCTCCCCGTACCAACCCGGGCTACTGGTCCGGCAAGGTGGCCGGCAACATGGCACGGGACGGCGATACGGACCAGCGCCTCAGAGAGGCCGGATGGACGGTGCTCCGGTTCTGGGAACACGAACCCCCAGAGGAGTGCGCGGCGCGGATCGCCGCCGAGGTGGAACAGCGTCGTGCCCGTGCACGCGGCACGGGCACGACGTGATCAGGACTGCCGCGCGTCCCGTTCCCGGGCGGCCTTCAGGACGTCCATGATCGACCGTCCCACGGCTTCCGCGACCGGCGGCGGGAAGGCGTTGCCCACCTGGCGGTACTGAGCGGTCTTGCCGCCATCGAAGATCCAGTCACTGGGGAAGCCCTGCACGATCGCCGCCTGTTCGACGGTCAGCATCGGCCCGTCGGCACCGAACAGATCGCGGTCCTCCGACTGCTTCTTCCGAGCGGTCTCAGCGTCGTTGGCCACGCCGAGGCCGGAGACGCCCAGCTGCTTCCAGGCCGCCTTGGCCCTGCTCGGTCCGAGGTCGGCACCGCCGTGCTTCTTCGATCCGCCCACGAGGGTGGGGGCGATGCCGGCGCTGCCCTTGCCCGCCAGCTCCTGGTGGCGCTCGGTGGCCTTGGCGTGCCAGCGCGCGTAGGCGGCCCGCGCCGCCTGGTCCCGGGGACCGCCGTGGTACGCCTGGAAACGCCTCTCCATCGACTTTTCAAGCGCCTCGACGACGCTGACCGGGTGCTCGTGCGTCGGCGTCGGCCATTCGTACTTCACATCGTTCTTGAGGACGTCCTTGCGGATGGCGACAAGGATCGCGCGGGGCCGCAGCTGCGGAACGCCGAACTCGTGTGCTTCCAGAATGCCCCAGTGGCACACCTCGTACCCGAGTCCCTCGTCAGTCACGAGTGTGCCGTCATCGGCACGGTAGGTCCCGCTCTGCAGCCTGGCCTCGATGTAGTCCCGGTAGTCCGAGAACTTGGGGTCCCGGATGCCCCGCACGTTCTCGATCATCACGGCGCGCGGCCGCAGCTGCTCGACGAGTTCCAGCATCCGGGGGAAGAGGTCTCGCTCGTCGTCCTTGCCCAGCTGTTTGCCCGCGTGGGAGAAGGGCGGGCACGGCACGCCGCCGGCCAGGAGGTCCAGCTCTCCCGGCTCGATCAGCTTCCCGTCCTTGAGGACAGTGTCCAGGGGCTCGAAGTCCTTGACGTCCGCATGACGAAGGTCACAGTGCTGCTTCTCCCAGGCCCAGTCCGGCCGCGCCTCGATGTTGCGCCGCAGGGTCTCCCTCGCGTGCTTGTCGATCTCCACGAGCGCCAGGTGCCGGAAACCGGCACGGTGCAGGCCGATGGCCTGTCCGCCGGCTCCAGCACAGATCTCGATCGAGGTGAACTCCGATTCAGTGCTGGCCATGCACCCTCCTTCGAACACGAACCCTGCTGGCGCCTTGTGCCACCAGCTATCACAGAGGGTGACAGACCCCACTGACAACAACGCTCGCCAATTGTGAGGCATCATGCGGCCTCCCCCTAACCCGCACGCGCGAGAGGCCGTCAGCGGCGGCACCCGGCCGGCGCTAGCCGTCCGCCCCGTACAGCAGGGTGATCACCGGGACCATCATCATGAACGCGCCGGCGAAGGTCCCGGCTCCCCACACGACCGCGGCGGCCGTGGTCTGCCCCACACGCCAGGCCAGGACGACGGCGCACACGGCGGCGAGGGCCGCCCAGAGGAGAGTGAACCCGAGAGCGACGATCACGGGCAGCGAGAAGTGCAGCATGAGGAAGTGACTCCAGTGTGACGTGGGTGAAGGCAGCCCGGATCCAGGCGCCGCGAAGACCGGGGCGGACGACGTGGCTCACCCCGTACTGGTGCTGCTTTGGAGATGCCGCGGAGGCGGGTCGTGCTAGCCCCGGGTGCCGCCTCCCGAGGGCAGGCTGGCTCGCATGACCAGTTCGGCCGAGCTGTGGAGACCAGCCCCCATGAGGGCGAGCGCGAGCCGCATCGTGTCGGCGGCCTCCCGCTGCCCGTCCGCCAGGAGCAGCGCCTCCGCCAGATCCGTATCGCCCGTGGCGTGCAGCGCCCCCACCGCCTCACAGAAATCGGCCTCGCTGAGGGTCCTGCTCGCGGACCAGGCCGTACCGATGAGGTGGCGCAGGTCACCAGACGCCCGCGCGGAGTGGAGGACCTCAAGGGTTTCGCTCACCTTTGCGCTCCGCGCGCTGTGCCGGTCCCGCGCCGGTCCTTCCGCCGGTCCCGTTGCCGGAACCTCGCCGGACCGTCCGGCGGCCGACGTGGGCACCCGCACGGCGGGCACGGAACCGGCGATGACGAGCACCGCCTGGACGTCGCGCTTCTGGCGTCCCTCCAGGGCGTACGAGCGGAGCTCCTCGAGCTCGGCGAGGGTGACGGGCAGGCCCGCGGCGGCATGCGCCCGCACAGCCTCGAAGATCGCACGGAGCGTCTGCACGCGCGGCATGCGGCGCCCGCTCCAGTAGTTCGACAAAGTGCTGGGCGGGATCGCCAGCTGGAGCGCGCGGGAGCGCTGCTTCTCCGACGGCATCGCGCCGACGAGATCGCGGAACTTGGTGACGAACGCGGTGCGCGCGGGAGTGCACCCGTCCCAGAACGTCGTACGAACCTGACCTAAAGCGGCCACCGAACCTCCATAGGCATGCGGATATGGCGGGCAATCAGTCTCTCGTGATCACGTGGACCCTCCGCAACAGGGAATGCCTTATTCCGCACCTCTGGGTGTTTGCGTTGGCACGACCAGCCGCTTCCCGGTGTTTGCGTTTCAAGTCCCACCGCAGGCCGAGGTGTTTGCGATCGGCCGCAAACACCGGAGACCGCTTGATCTCCCCGCCTCTCGACACGTCCAATGGAGGGGCAGACCGGTCCGGACATCAACCGCCTTAAGCGGCAAAGGAATCAGACCGGCGGAAAAGGAGAGAATCTTGACGAACGCCGGCATTCCCTCGTGGAGGAACAGCGGACAGGGAACGATGGTCCGCTGCGCGCTGTGGCTCGTCACCGAGGTCGGCGTGGGTGAGGTCTTCACGAAGACCCAGCTCCGCGAAGCGTTTCCGGAAACCTCTCAGATCGACCGGCGCATGCGGGACCTCCGGGTGCACGGCTGGAACATCGCGACGAACCGCGAAGACCCCACCCTTTCCCCTCACGAGCACCGTTTCGTCGAGATGGGCGCCGAGGTATGGAAGCCCGGTCAGGCGCGCGCGAAGTCGGCCACCGCCGCCATCACCGGGACTCAGCGCCGTGAGATCCTCGAGAAGGACGATCACCTCTGCCGGGTCTGCGGCATCGCCGCCGGCGAGGCCTACGACGGCGGAATCGAGACCGCGCAGCTGGACATCGCCCGGCGAGAAGTGCTGAAGCCCGGCGGCAAGTCCGTCGAGATGGTCACCGAATGCCGCAGGTGCAGGGTGGGCGGCCGGGGCCGGCAGACGGACGTGACGGACGTGCTGAGCCGGCTGGCGAAGATGAGCGGAGTCGAGCGCGAGCTCTTCGCTCAGTGGGTGTCCGCGGACCGGCGGGACTTCAGTGCCATGGAACGGCTCTGGGGCGAGTACCGCAGCTTGCCGGCGGAGTCGCGCGAGACCATCCGCGCGGCCGTCGACCGTCCGTAGCCGCCGGTCCGCAGATCTGCAGGAAACGGACAGGGTGCCGGAGTTGAGGAGAACCATGGGGATGCTGAAGTTCGCTCTTCCGCCGAAGAGCCAGGAGAACGCCGAACTCGTCGCACGGCGGCTCCACGAGTCGACGACGGGCAACAAGATCCACGAGACCGTCACAGTGGAGTGGAACGGCCGGCCTCTCCACGTCGGCGTCATCGACATGCCGCTGGGTGACGTCTACTACAACCCGGCGACTCACCGGATCAGGGCCCAGCGGGACCACGACCCCGTGCTAGCCCGCGGTCTTGAGGCGGACCCCTGGAGTGCGGAGAGCCAGGACTACCTGAACAAGCTGCTCATAGGGAAGCCCGCCAACCCGAACGAGACCGACCCGGACTTCGAGGCGCTGATGGAGAGCCTGCGCTCCGTCGAGCAGCAGGAACCCGGCCTCATGACGCACGAGGGCATCCTCGTCAACGGAAACACCCGCGCGGCGGCGCTGCGCAAGCTGGGGCGCTCCAGCATCCGGGTGGGCGTACTGCCGCCTTCCTTCACCTGGGACGACATCAACGCGGTCGAGCTGGCTCTGCAGCTGCGTCCTGACAAGCGCCGTGACTACTCCTACATCAACCGCCTGCTCGCGATGGAGGAACAGGAGCTGCTGGGGCGCGAGGCCGCCGACATCGTCCGCGACTTCCACATCCAGCTCAAGACGTTCAAGCAGGAGCGCTGGATCCTCGGAGTGATCCGGGACATGATCGAGCGCAGCGTCACACCCGACGGTGCCCAGCTCGCCCTCTCGGACTTCGAGGGCCACCAGGAGAACCTGAAGGAGCTGTACCGCACCTACATGAAGGTGGCCGGCTCAAGCCAGGAGAAGGCGGAGCGGGTCAAGGAGAACCGGATCGCCGCGATCATCCTGGACTTCGCCAAGACGAGGACCCGTTACATCGGCGAGGACTTCCAGGGGACGTACCTGGAGGACAGCCTTCCCGAACTGTTCGAGTCCGCCGCGCCCACGGCGGACGAGCCGGCGGGGATCGCCATCCCCGGCCTCTCAGTCGCCGTGGCTCCCCCGGCCGACCCCGTCGTCCGGGCCCGGGCAGTGACCGACCAGATTCTGCGGGCGCACGCCACCGAATCCGCGCGCCACCTCCCGGACGCCGTGCGGGAAGCCGCGCAGCACGAACTCGCGGCCGCGCGCAAGGGAATGCGCCGCGCGCTGGACTCGGCCGAGCGGGACGACCGTCTGAAGAAGGTTCGCCAGACCACCGCCGAACGCCTCGACGACGCCCGCGCGGCCATCGACCAGAGCGTGAACGACCTGGTCCAGGCGCTCGGGAGCAACAGCCTGGACGAGGAGAGCTTCGACAGCGCGCTGCTTCGCGTCAGGAGCAGCCTCGCGAAGCTCGCCCGCCAGGCCAGCCGCGGCGTCACCACGCATGGCGACGGAGTCACCTGGCTGATCAAGGCGAGTGAGAGCTGAACGTGCCCGGAACCGAAGAGCCCTCGCTCAGACTCGGCTTTGACGAGACCCGGACCAAGGTCGTGTTCCGCACCCTTGCCGATAGCCAGGAACGCCTGGTCCGGTTCATCGCCCGCTACGCGAGCGGAAGCCATCGCGGTGCTCAGGCAGCGGAGGTGGACCTGGAGGAGTTCCTCGCACAGCTCACGCTCCTCACGCACTGGCACGATCCGGCCGGTGTGTCCTTCGCACCGGACCTGCGGGAACTCGCTGAAGGATCGGTAAGGGATTCCCAGGCTGTCGAGGCCCGGCTCCAGGCCGGAAGCCGGGGAGAGCCCGTCCCGGAGGAGATCGCACCCTCCGAGGTCCCCGGCCTCCTGGGCCCAGCCTGGTGCGCTCCTCTGACAAGCTTCCAGCAGAGGGACGTCGCAAAGCTCCTGTCCCTCACCCACGGCGCGAACTTCAGTGTGCCCGGTGCGGGAAAAACCCGCGCCGCCCTGGCCGTGTACGCGGCCCTCCGCCAGGCAGGAAAGGTCAGGCGGCTGCTGGTCGTCAGTCCGAAGTCCGCGTACGAGGCATGGACCGACGAGGCCATGGAATGCTTCACGGACCCTCCAGTGGTCCGGGTCCTCAGGAACGCCCTGGACACCGAAGCGGAAATCCTGCTCGTCAACTACGAGAGACTGAGCCGGCAGCAGTCCCAGCTCGCCGACTGGCTGACGACCGTCCCGGCCCTGATGGTCCTGGACGAGGCCCACCGGATGAAGCTCGGCGTCAGGGGTACCTACGGCGCCAGCTGCATGGCCCTGGGGCCACTGGCCAGACACCGGCTCATACTCACGGGAACCCCCGCGCCTAACGGCGCCAAGGACCTGGAGAGCCTGCTGTCCTTCGTCTGGCCAGGGCACGGCCGCAGGGCTGTGGACCGGGCGGTGTCCGGTGGTGACCTCGGCCATGCGAGCCGGGTACTGCGCCCGTTGTTCACACGCACGACGAAGAGCGAGCTCCAGCTGCCTCCGGTGGACGTACGGGTGAAGTACATCCAGCTGCCCGACGCCCACCGGCGGCTCTATTCGGCGCTCAGAAACCAGCTGACGGATCTCCAGGACCGGGAGAAGGAAGAGTTCGCCCGGCTGGGCAAGGTCCTCGTGTACCTGATGATGGCCAGCACCAACCCGGCCCTTCTGGAGTCCGGGTCAGACCGGCACCAGCCCCTGCCGCTCTTCGCCACTCCGCAGCCGGCCTCAACCGGACTCCCGCTACTGGAACTCATGCGGGACCTGCCCCGTTACGAGATGTCCCCGAAGTACGAAGCCGTCCTCCGGACAGTGACCGACAATGCCCGCGCGGGACGGAAGACCCTCGTCTGGTCAACCTTCGTCAGAAACCTGACCACGCTCGCAGCGGCCCTCGGCTCCCTCAGCCCCGCAGTGGTCCACGGTGCCACTCCCGACCGTGACGAACAGATCCGCAGGTTCCGGGAAGATCCGGACTGCATGGTGCTGCTTTCCAACCCCGCCACGCTCGGCGAGGGGATCAGCCTCCACCACGTCTGCCACGACGCAATCTACCTGGACCGGGATTTCGCGGCCGGGCGCTACCTGCAGAGCCTCGACCGGATTCACAGGCTCGGGCTGGACCCGGACACGGAAACCCGGGTGACGGTCCTGGTCGCCGAGGGAACCATCGACGGCATCGTGCACGAGCGTCTCGGCCGCAAGCTCGATTTCATGGGACAGATCCTGGACGACCCCCTCGTACGGGAACTGGCCGACCCCGAAGAGGATCCCACCCCCTGGGGCATGGACACGTGGGACATGCACGCCCTCCTCAGCCACCTGGAGGCCCACTGAGCCCAGGCTTTCCGGCTCCTCGTACGCTCGAAGGACGCACACCCTCCGACCGGAAGAAGGTCCCGCCATGCCCCGCATCCCCTCCCCCGCCGTCGCCGCCGCAGGGCTCGTGGGCGGGTACGCCGTCGCTCGGTGGACGAAGAAGCGGCCGCTCGGTGGGGTCGTGCTCGCCGTGGCCGGTGGGGTGGCCGCCCGGGAGTGGCAGCGGGTGGGCGGGGTGAAGACGGCCGTGGGGCTGTCGGCGGCCTATGTGGCGGCGTTCGGGGGGTCGCATCCGCTGGCCAAGAAGGTGGGGGCGTGGCCGGCGGTGTTCACCGTGGCCGGGGCCATGGGGGCCGCCTCCTGGGCCGTGACCCGCGGGCGGGGCTGAGTCCTCCGTTCCGGGCGGCCGGGCGCGTTGGCCCGGAGCCGGGCGCACGGTCGCTGGAGCCGGGCGCGCGGGCCCGGGCGCACGGTCGCTGGAGCCGGGCGCACGGCCCGGAGCCGGGCGCGTTGGCCCGGAGCCGGGCGCGCGGGGTTTCCGGAGCGCCGCGCGGTCAGGCGCCGAAGGCGTGGCTGACGGTGTGGATGAGGAGGCCGGCCAGGGCGCCCACGACCGTGCCGTTGATGCGGATGAACTGGAGGTCGCGGCCGATGTTGGCCTCGATCTTCCGGGAGGTCTGGTCGGCGTCCCAGCCGGCGACCGTGTCCGTGATCAGGGAGGTGATCTCGGGGCGGTAGGTGGTGACCAGGTGGGTCACCGCCGATTCCAGCCAGCTGTCGACCTTCTGCTGGAGGCGGGTGTCCGAGGCGAGGCGCTTGCCGAGGGAGATCAGGGAGGCGCGGGCGCGGAGGCGGAGCTGGCTCTGGTCGTCCTCGGCCGCCGCGATGATCAGGGAGCGGACGGAGGACCAGGCGGAGGCGATGACGTCCTGGACCTCGGGGCGGGCCAGCAGGTCGGACTTGAGGCGTTCGACGCGGGCGCGGGTGTCCGTGTCGGCCTGGAGGTCGGCGGCGAAGTCGGTGAGGAAGCGGTCGATGGCGGCGCGGGCGGGGTGCCCGGGCATGTCGCGCATCTCCGTGACGAAGCGGAGGAGCTCCTTGTAGACGCGCTCGCCGACCTTGCGGTCCACGAAGCGGGGGGTCCAGCCGGGGGCGCCGCCCTGGACGGCGTCCATGACCGAGTCGCCGTGGGTGACGAGCCAGTCGTGGGCGCGGGCGCAGACCAGGTCGACGGCGCGGCGGTGGGCGCCGTCCGCCACCATGTGCTCCAGGGTCTTGCCGACGCCCGGTGCGATCTCCGCCTGCTCGGCCCGCCGGGTGATCGCCTCGCCCACCACCGCCTGCACGTCGGCGTCGCGCAGGACGGTGAGGGCGCCCCTCAGGGCCGTGGAGAGCTCCGCCGTGACGCGGTCGGCGTGGGCCGGGTCCGCCAGCCAGGTGCCGAGGCGCTTCGCCACGCCCAGGGCCCGCAGCCGGCCCCGTACGACGTCGGCCGAGAGGAAGTTCTCGCCGACGAAGGAGCCGAGCGAGGCGCCCAGCTGGTCCTTCTTGGTGGGGATGATCGCCGTGTGCGGGATGGGCAGGCCCAGCGGGTGGCGGAAGAGCGCCGTCACCGCAAACCAGTCGGCGAGCGCGCCGACCATGCCGGCCTCGGCCGCCGCCGCCACGTACCCGGCCCAGGCGCCCGCGCCCGCCTTCTCGGCCCAGGTCGCCAGCGCGTAGACCACCGCGACCAGCGCCAGCAGTGCCGTCGCCAGGGCCTTCATGCGGCGGACGCCCCTGCTCTTCTCCTCGTCCGCAGCCGTGTACGAGAAACTCACCATGCCGTCCCGACCTCCTTACAACAGGGACTCCCGGCGCTCCTCGTGAGTTCCCCCGGGCGCTCCCCCGTACATCTTCGCGATCACGGACTCGATGTCCGGTTCCCGCACCGAGAGGTCCACCAGCGGGTACGCCTCGGCCACCGCCGCGACGAGCGGCGCGGCGGACGCGGAGGCCGGGAAGGCGAGGTACTGGCGCGGTCCGTCCGCCCGTACGAAGCGGGCGCCGGGCACGGAGTCGATCGGCGGCAGCTCGTGCGCCAGGTCCACCACGAGCATCCGCTCGCCGCCGCCGGCCTCGTGCAGGCCGGGGAGGTCGCCGTCGTACACCAGCCGCCCGTGGTCGATGACCATCACCCGCGAGCAGAGCTGCTCGATGTCGGTGAGGTCGTGGGTGGTGAGGAGGACCGTGGTGCCGCGCTCGGCGTTCAGCTCGCGGAGGAAGGCGCGGACCCGGGACTTGGAGACGACGTCGAGGCCGATCGTCGGCTCGTCCAGGTACAGCACTTCCGGGTCGTGCAGCAGGGCGGCGGCAATGTCGCCGCGCATCCGCTGGCCGAGGGAGAGCTGGCGGACCGGCACGTCGAGGAGGTCGCCCAGCTCCAGGAGCTCCACGCAGCGGGCCAGGTTCTCGCGGTGGCGGGCGTCGGGGATCCGGTACATCCGCTGGGTGAGGCGGTACGAGTCGCGCAGCGGCAGGTCCCACCAGAGGGTGGTCCGCTGGCCGAAGACGACGCCGATGCGGCGCGCCAGACGGGTGCGCTCCCGCGCCGGATCGATGCCGGCCACGCGCAGGCGGCCGCCGCTGGGGGTGAGGATGCCGGTCAGCATCTTGATGGTGGTGGACTTCCCGGCGCCGTTGGGGCCGATGTAGCCGACCATCTCGCCCCGGTCCACGGTGAACGAGATGCCGTCGACGGCCCGGACCTCCCGGCGTTCGCGTCTCAGCCGTCCCGTCTTCCGGCGGACGGTGAAGGTCTTCTCCAGACCGTCGAGTTCGATCAGCGGCTCTCCCATGGCGGGACCTCAGCTTCCTGTCGATCGGTACGAGCGGACGCCCGCCCGCCACGCCAGGCCCGCGACCGCGCAGCAGACCAGGGCGACGGGCGGGGAGGCGAAGGCCGCCCAGGACGGCACCCCGGCCGGGGCGGGGCGGCCGAGGACGTACAGGGCGGGCAGCCAGTTCACGAAGGCCAGCGGGACCACGAAGACCACGCCCTTCACCAGGTCCTGCGCGAAGACCGTCGGCGGGTACTGGAGCAGCGTGTTCCCTCCGTACGTGAACGAGTTGGTGACCTCGGCCGCGTCCTGGAGCCAGAAGAGCGCCGACGCGCCCAGCACCATCACCGCCATGAAGATCACCGCGCCGCACCCCACCATCCCGGGCACCATCAGGGTCTTCCCCCAGGTCCAGGCCACCTCGTCGCGCAGCAGCACCAGGCTCCACACCAGCACCATCAGCCCCTGGAGCACCCGGCCGAGCCGGCGCAGCGCGAACGTGTCCGCCGCGACCTGCGCGAGCAGCGGCGCCGGCCGCAGCAGGAACACGTCGAGCGAACCGTCCCGGATCCGGCGCCCCATCCGCTGGAGCGAGCCCAGCGCCAGGTCGGCGATCCCGAAGGCGGTGCCGGTGGTGCCGTACAGGAAGGCGACCTCGGCGAAGGAGAAGCCGCCGAGGCCCTGGACCTGGCCGAACATCAGCAGGATGACGACGAAGTCGAAGAAGGTGACGCAGAAGGAGGAGAAGAGGGTCAGCGCGAAGGAGGCGCGGTAGGCCAGGGTGGAGCGGATCCACATGGCGGCGACCATGCGGTACGTCCGCCAGGCGTCGGCGGCAGTGCCGTACCGCTCCTCGGCGCGCGGCGGTTCAGCCACCCTGGACCACCACCTTCCGCGTGGCCGCCGCCTGCGCCGCCCGTCCCGCCGCCAGCAGCACCACGAGCCAGCCGAGCTGGAAGCCGTACGCGCGGACCAGGTCCGCGCCCTCGCCGTACCGGCCGAGGTACACGTCCGCCGGGACCTGGAGCAGGGCGGCCCACGGCAGGGCGCGGGCGAGTTCGCCGAGCGCGCCGGGGAAGACGTTCAGCGGGAGCAGCATCCCGGAGAAGAAGAGGCCGCCGAGCCAGGCCACCTGCACCACGCCCTGGCCGTCGAGCAGCCAGAAGGCACTCATGGCGACGAGGTACCAGAGCGCGAACGACACGAACGAGCCGAGGGCAACCGCGAGCAGGAAGGCGGCCCAGCCGGCCGGGCCGGCCGGAAGGGTGAAGCGGAAGGCGAGCGCGCCGATCAGGAGGGGGACGGCGCCGCGGCCGAGCAGCTGGTAGGCGGCGCGGCCCGCGTTGGCCGCGCACCACCAGGCCTGGAGGTCGGCGGGGCGGTAGAGGTCGACGGCGATGTCGCCGGTCCTGATCCGTTCGATCAGCTCGTCCTCGAAGCCGCCGCCCATCATGCCGCAGACGGTGATGAGGGCCTGGCCGATCCAGACGTAGGCGAGGGCGTCGGCCGTGGAGTAGCCGCCGAGCTGGGGTCGTTCGGCCCACAGGGCGACGTAGGTGTACGAGAAGACGAATCCGAAGACCGTGTTGGTGAAGAGGCCCGCCAGCGTGGCCACCCGGTAGGTGGCGTACCGCCGGAAGCCGCCCGCGGCCACGGTCGCGTACAGCCGCAGCATGGAGCCGCCCTTTCGGTGCGTGTGCGGAGGAAGAAGGACGAAGCGCACGACCCTAGTGGCCCCCGCCACCCCACCGCGAGCGGTTTTCCCGCCGGAGGGGGCGGGTTTCCTGCGGAGCCCCTGGGGGGCGGGCTCCCTGGGAGGCGGGCTCCCTGTGGGGGGCGAGTTCCCCGGGGTGGCCCTGCGGGGGGCGAGTTCCCCGTGATGACCCTGCGGAGGGGCGGCCTCCGACGGAGGCGGACGGCCTCCCGGCGGAGACCCCACGTGCCCCCCGGCGTATTTCGCGATCGATTTCCCGGCGGTCACCCCTCACCTTCGGGAGTTTCGCGCGCTTTATGTGCACTATGTGATGCCATGTCCCCTTCTGCACGTCCTGCCTCGCCCGCCGCGCCGCCCCCACCGGACGACCCGGGCTGGGCACCGCGGGACCCCACCCTCCCCGCGCCGCGCGCGGGCGCCCGGCCCCGGGGGTCGCTCCTCCGCCGCCTCCTGCGCGTCACCGTCCGGCTGCTGCTGCTCGGCGGGGTGCTCCTCGCCGGGGCCTTCGTGGCCGGATACCTGCTGGTGTCCATCCCGGCCGCCAACGCCACCGCCGTCGCCCAGTCCAACCTGTACCTCTACCGCGACGGCACCGTCCTCGCCCGCGACGGCGAGGTCAACCGCGAGAACGTGCGCCTCGACCGGATCCCGCTCACCGTCCGGCAGGCCGTCCTCGCCGCCGAGGACCGCGACTTCCACACCTCCCGCGCCGTCGACCCCAAGGCGATGGTCCGCGCCGCCTGGAACACCGTCACCGGCAAGGGCCGCCAGTCCGGCTCCACCATCACCCAGCAGTACGTCAAGAACTACTACCTGGGCCAGGAGCAGACCCTCACCCGCAAGGCCAAGGAGTTCTTCATCGCGATCAAGCTGGAGCGCGAGAAGACCAAGGACGAGATCCTCCAGGGCTACCTCAACACCAGCTACTTCGGCCGCAACGCCTACGGGATCCAGGCCGCCGCCCACGCCTACTACGGCAAGGACGTCGAGCGCCTCGGCACCGCCGAGGGCGCCTACCTCGCCGCCCTCCTCAAGGCCCCCAGCGCCTACGACGTCACCACCCGCCCCGAGAACCGGCCCGCGGTCCTCGCCCGCTGGGGCTACGTCCTCGACGGCATGGTCAAGGAGGGCTGGCTCACCGCCGGCGAACGCGCCGCGCTCCGCTTCCCCGACCCGCAGACCGCCCGCCCCGCCACCGGCCTCTCCGGCCAGCGCGGCTACCTCGTGCAGGCCGTCGAGGAGTACCTCACCACCCGCGGGATCGTCGACGAGAAGACCCTCGCCGGCGGCGGCTTCCGGATCGTCACCACCCTCGACCCCGACCGCCAGGCCGCGCTCGTCCGCGCCGTCGAGGACCGCGTCACCCACCGCCTCGACCCCGCCGCGCATCCCGCCGACCGGTACGTACGGGCCGGGGCCGCCGCCGTCGAACCGGCCACCGGCCGCGTCGTCGCCCTCTACGGCGGCGTCGACTACACCGAGCAGTACGTCAACAACGCCACCCGCCGCGACTACCAGGTCGGCTCCACCTTCAAGCCCTTCGTCTTCACCGCCGCCGTGCAGAGCGGCGCCCGGACCCAGTACGGCGAGCCGATCACCCCGTACACCCTCTACGACGGCACCGACCGGCGGCCCGTCGAGGGCTGGCCCGGCAGCCCGTACGACCCCGCCAACGAGGACGGCGAGAGCTACGGCGAGATCCCCGTCACCGAGGCCACCGACCGCTCGGTGAACGCGGTCTACGCCCAGATGGCCGTCGACGTCGGCCCCGCGCACGTGCGCCGCACCGCCGTCGCCCTCGGCCTGCCGGCCGCCACCCCCGACCTCACCGCCTCCCCCTCCATCGCGCTCGGCCCGGCCACCGCCAGCGTCCTCGACGTGGCCCAGGCCTACGCGACCCTCGCCGCCCACGGCCGGCGCGGCGACCACACCCTCGTCGTCGCCCTCTCCCGCGACGGGGAGCCGCTGCCGCTGCCCTCCGCCGAGCCCCGGCAGGCCGTCGGCCGCGAGGCCGCCGACACCACCACCGCCGTGCTGCGCGGCGTCGTCGAGACCGGTACGGGCACCGCCGCGCAGGCCGCCGGACGGCCGGCGGCCGGCAAGACCGGCACCGCGGAGGACGACAAGGCGGCCTGGTTCGCCGGCTACACCCCCGAACTCGCCACCGTCGTCGCCCTGATGGGCCAGGACCCCGAGTCCGGCGCCCACGAACCGCTGTACGGCGCCCTCGGCCTCCCCCGCGTCAACGGCGGCGGCCCCCCGGCCGAGATCTGGGCCCGCTTCACCCGCGAGGCCCTCGCGGACGCACCCGTACGCGACTTCGACCTGCGCCTGATGCCGGGCGCCGCACTCCCCGAGGTGCCGCCGACACCGGACGGCCCGGAGGACGAGGGCGACGGGGGCGGGAGCGGGGACGGCTGGTCCGACACCGGCGAGGCGGGCCCGGGCGCGGCGAAACGCCCGGGCGGAAAGCGGGCCGACCGCTAGCTAGTGCCCCGAGGTCGCCTTCAGGCCCACCACGGCGACCAGCAGCAGACAGACGAAGAAGATCCGGGCGGCGGTCGCCGGCTCACCCAGCACCACCATGCCGAGCACCGCCGCGCCGGCCGCGCCGATGCCGACCCAGACGCCGTAGGCGGTACCGATGGGGAGGGTCTTCGCGGCCTGCGACAGCAGCAGCATCGAGGCGACGATCCCGGCGCCGGTGAGGACGCTGGGCCACAGACGGGTGAAGCCCTCGGTGTACTTCATGCCGATCGACCAGCCGACTTCGAGCAGACCGGCGACGATGAGCAGAACCCAGGCCATGACGAGAACACCTCCGCGAGACGGAAAAGGAAAGGTGCGTCGTCTTTTCCGATGACCCGGTACGGCGCGTCTCGTCGGGGTCCCCCCAGCCTAGCAAAGAACGGGCAAAGGCCCTGGTGACACCGGTCACCAGGGCCTCCGCCCGTTCACTCGCTACAGGTACAGCCCGGTCGAGTCCGTGCTCTGGAACCGGTCCGCCGCCACCGCGTGCAGATCCCGCTCCCGCATCAGGACGTAGGCCACGCCCCGCACCTCCACCTCGGCGCGGTCCTCGGGGTCGTACAGCACCCGGTCGCCGATCTCGACGGTCCGGACGTTCTGCCCGACCGCGACCACCTCGGCCCAGGCCAGGCGGCGGCCGACCGCGGCGGTCGCCGGGATCAGGATCCCGCCCCCGGAGCGCCGCTCCCCCTCCGGGGAGTCGGTGCGGACCAGGACCCGGTCGTGGAGCATCCGGATGGGCAGCTTGTCGTGGGTGTTCTCGCTCACGGGAACGAACCTACCGGCCCGGCTCAGCCCTTGTGCCGCCGGGAGGAGGACAGGAGCAGCCCGACGACGGCGACGGCCACGAGCGCGGCCGGGACCACCCGCTCCAGGCGGGGGGCGCCGTCCTCGGTGGTGAAACGTGCCTTCACGTCGGACACGACCCGGTTCACGGCGACGAACGCCCGCCCCGCGGTCTCGTCGACGGTCGAGGCGACCCTGGCCTTCGCGTCTCCGATGATCGTCTTCGGATGCATCCGAATGCCGATCTCGTCGAGCGTGACGGCGAGCTGGTCGCGCCGGCGGACGATGTCCGCCTCGATCTGCGCAGGGGTCCTGGCGTCCGACACCGCGCTGCCTCCGTAGTCGTGATCCGGTCGTTGGTGGACAGTCTGTCAGTTCCGCCGCCGGGAGGCTGTCCCCGACCCCCATTAGGCTCATCGCGTACGCGCACACCCCCGAGGAGAGCGAGCCATGAGCGAGCGACTGCAGCCCGGCGACACCGCCCCCGCCTTCACCCTGCCGGACGCGGACGGCAACGAGGTCTCCCTCGCGGACCACAAGGGCCGCAAGGTCATCGTCTACTTCTACCCGGCCGCCCTCACCCCCGGCTGCACCAAGCAGGCGTGCGACTTCACCGACAACCTCGACGTCCTGGCCGCCGCCGGCTACGACGTCATCGGCGTCTCCCCCGACAAGCCGGAGAAGCTCGCGAAGTTCCGCGAGAAGGAGAACCTGAAGGTCACCCTGGTGGGCGACCCCGACAAGTCCACCCTGGAGGCGTACGGCGCCTTCGGCGAGAAGAAGCTCTACGGCAAGACCGTCACGGGCGTCATCCGCTCCACGGTCGTCGTCGACGAGGAGGGCAAGGTCGAGCACGCCTTCTACAACGTCAAGGCCACCGGCCACGTAGCCAAGATCATCCGCGACCTGGGCATCTGAGCCGCGCCCCGGCCCCGCCCGAACGGGCCCGCACCCCTCCACCGACAGGGGCGCGGGCCCGTCCGCTTTCCGTACGGGATGTGACGTGACCGTCCGATATCGGGAGCCGCGCCGGCACCCGGACGCTGCGGCGCGCCCTGCGGGAGGCCGACGTTCCCGATCAGTGCGCCGGGTGCGGTATGGGCCCCAGTGGCACGGCAAACCGATGACTCTGGAGATCGACCACATCAACGGAGACCGGAGCGACGACCGGCGCGAGAACCTTCGCCTGCTGCGCCCCAACTGTCATGCGGTGACCGAGACCTGGTGCCGGGACGGAAAGCGGCGTAGCTCTTAGCCGGGCGATCCGTCACCGGTAGCATGGCGGGGCAAGCGGCCGTTGCTGAATGGTATAAGCGGAGGTTTTAGGTGCCTCTGGGCGTTTCGCCCATGTGGGTTCGAGTCCCATCGGCCGCACGATGAAGGGGCGCCCCGCCGCAAGGCGGGGCGCCCCTTCTCGTCGCTGTCACCCCAGCAGTTCCCGCACCACCGGGACCAGCTCCCGGAAGGCCTTGCCCCGGTGGCTGATGGCGTTCTTTTCCGATGGGGTGAGTTCGGCGCAGGTGACGGTGTGGCCGGACGGCTGGAGGATCGGGTCGTAGCCGAAGCCGTTGGTGCCGGTCGGCTCGTGGCGGAGGGTGCCCTCCATGCGGCCTTCGACGACGCGTTCCGTGCCGTCGGGGAGGGCGAGGGCGGCGGCGCAGGCGAAGTGGGCGGCGCGGTGCTCGTCGGCGATGTCCGAGAGCTGGGCGAGGAGCAGGTCCAGGTTGGCCTTGTCGTCGCCGTGGGTGCCGGACCAGCGGGCGGAGAAGATGCCGGGGGCGCCGCCGAGGACGTCGACGCAGAGGCCGGAGTCGTCGGCGACGGCGGGGAGGCCGGTGGCCTGCGCGAGGGCGTGGGCCTTGAGGAGGGCGTTCTCGGCGAAGGTGACGCCGGTCTCCTTGACGTCGGGGATCTCCGGGTACGCGTCCGCGCCGACGAGGTCGAGGTCGAGGCCCGCGTCGGCGAGGATCGCGTGGAGTTCGGTGATCTTGCCCGCGTTGCGGGTGGCGAGGATCAGGCGCTGTCGGGTCATGCCCCCGATTATCCCGGGGTGCAGACCTTGCCGATCTCGGCGGCCGCGTCGGTGACGGGCGTGATGTCGGGGGTCGCGTCGCCCTCCTTGACCGCCGTGCGGACCGACTCGACGCCCTTGGTCAGGTCGTCGACCGCCTTGGACAGGTCGGCGTTGTCGGTCGTGTCCTTGAGGTTGCCCAGCTCCGCGGAGATGGAGTCGAGGGACTCCTCGATCTGCGTGACGTCGTTGGTGGCGTTGGAGACGGCCTGCTGGAGCTTGCCCACCGAGGTGGCGATCGCGTCGGCGGTCTTCACGCAGTCCATCGCCTTGTCGAGGGCTCCGCAGCCCGTGAGCAGGGTGGTCACTGCGGCCGCCGTGGCGACGGCGAGGGCTATGGTGCGGCGGCGCTTCACTGGTCGGGTCCTCCCCTGGCTGCGTACATGTCGGCGGGGCGCACGGTACGGCCGCGCGCCCCTTGCCGTAAAGGACGCAGCCCGGGGCGGGAGAGTTCCTCAGAGGGTGGCGTCGAGCGCCTTGCGCTGGAGGTCGGCGAGGTCGGCGCAGCCGGCGGCGGCCAGGTCGAGGAGGGCGTTGAGCTCGGCGCGGTCGAAGGGCTCGGCCTCGGCGGTGCCCTGGACCTCGACGAAGCGGCCGTCGCCGGTGCAGACGACGTTCATGTCGGTGTCGGCGCGGACGTCCTCCTCGTAGCAGAGGTCGAGGAGCGGGACGCCGCCGACGATGCCGACGGAGACGGCGGAGACGGTGCCGGTGAGCGGCTTGCGGCCGGGCTTGACGAGCTTCTTGGCCTGCGCCCAGGCGACGGCGTCCGCGAGGGCGACGTAGGCGCCGGTGATGGCGGCGGTGCGGGTGCCGCCGTCGGCCTGGAGGACGTCGCAGTCGAGGACGATGGTGTTCTCGCCGAGCGCCTTGTAGTCGATGACGGCGCGCAGCGAGCGGCCGATGAGGCGGGAGATCTCGTGGGTGCGGCCGCCGATCTTGCCGCGGACGGACTCGCGGTCGCCGCGGGTGTTGGTGGAGCGCGGGAGCATGGAGTACTCGCCGGTGACCCAGCCCTCGCCGCTGCCCTTGCGCCAGCGGGGGACGCCCTCGGTGACGGAGGCGGTGCAGAAGACCTTGGTGTCGCCGAAGGAGATGAGGACGGAGCCCTCGGCGTGCTTGCTCCAGCCGCGTTCGATGGTGACGGGGCGGAGCTGTTCGGGGGTACGGCCGTCGATGCGAGACATGGGACGAGCCTAGCCCCATCCGTACGGGGTCCCGGCCCGCCGCCGGGTCCGCGCGGGGCCCCTTCCCGGGGACGCGCGAGGTTCCCTCCCGGGGACGCACGAGGGCCCGTTCCCCTGCCGGAACGGGCCCTCGTCAGCTGGTGTCAGCTGCTCACATCATGTCTTCGATCTCGGCGGCGATCGGGTCCGCGTCGGTGCCGATGACGACCTGGATGGCGGTGCCCATCTTCACGACGCCGTGGGCGCCGGCGGCCTTGAGCGCGGCCTCGTCGACGAGGCCGGCGTCGGAGACCTCGGTGCGCAGGCGGGTGATGCAGCCCTCGACCTCTTCGATGTTGTCGATGCCGCCGAGCCCGGCGACGATCTTCTCAGCCTTGGTGGCCATGTGTTTCTCCCTGTCCGTTCCGTTCGCGGGACACGCGAATCTCGGCGCACCGATGGTCCGCTTGGTCACGGTAACCCACGGTTGGCCCAACTTCGCGAGCGAGTGCCGCCGTTCTGCCGAATGATGACGATCACCGGCGGCCTGTCCTCAGCGGGCTCCCGGAGCCTACCGCAAGTGGTCTACACCAGTGTGCAACGTGACGCGGCCCCGGCTTGTTCCGGGGCAGGGAGGTCGCCGATGAGTACGGACAGCGCCGCGGCGCGACCGCAGAAGTCCCTGTGGGGCAATCTCTTCCAGGGCCTCCAGAAGATGGGGCGCAGCCTTCAGCTCCCCATCGCCGTGCTCCCGGCCGCAGGCATCATCAACCGGCTCGGCCAGCCGGACGTCTTCGGCGCCGACGGCCTCGGCTGGGACAACGTCGCCAAGGTGATGGCCGGCGCGGGCGGCGCGCTGCTCGACGGCAGCCTCGGCCTGCCCCTGCTGTTCTGCATCGGCGTCGCGATCGGCATGGCGAAGAAGGCGGACGGTTCGACCGCGCTGGCCGCGGTCGTCGGCTTCCTCGTCTACTACACGGTGCTGCGCCAGTTCCCCAAGGACTGCCCCGAGGGGACGAAGGACATCATCGGCGGCTGCCTCGGCGCCGACGACTCCTTCGCGGGCTACACGTACCAGAACCCGGGCGTGTTCGGCGGCATCGTCATGGGCCTGCTCACCGCGTACCTGTGGCAGCGGTACCACCGGACGAAGCTGGTCGACTGGCTGGGCTTCTTCAACGGCCGCCGGCTCGTGCCGATCATCATGACGTTCGTGGCGATCGCCTTCGCCGCGCTCTGCCTGTGGATCTGGCCGCCGATCGGCGACGCCCTGGAGAGCTTCAGCGACTGGCTGGTCGGGCTCGGCGCGTGGGGTTCGGGCATCTTCGGCCTGGCGAACCGGGCGCTGCTGGTCATCGGCCTGCACCAGTTCCTGAACGTGCCCATCTGGTTCCAGTTCGGCACGTACGAGAAGCCGGACGGCACGGTGGTCCACGGCGACATCCCCATGTTCCTGGCGGGCGACCCGGACGCGGGCCAGTTCCTGACGGGCTTCTTCCCGATCATGATGTTCGCGCTGCCGGCGGCGGCGCTCGCGATCACCCACTGCGCGAAGCCGCACCGCCGCAAGGAGGTCGGCGGCCTGATGCTCTCGGTGGCGCTGACCTCGTTCGTCACCGGCATCACGGAGCCGCTGGAGTACTCGTTCCTCTTCATCGCGCCGCTGCTGTACGCGGTCCACGCGGTGCTGACGGGCGTGTCGATGGCGGTGACGTGGGCGTTCGGCGTGAAGGACGGCTTCAGCTTCTCGGCCGGCCTGATCGACTACGTGATCAACTGGAACCTCGCGACGAAGCCGTGGCTGATCATCCCGATCGGCCTCGCCTTCGCGGTCGTGTACTACGTGATCTTCCGCTTCGCGATCACCCGGTTCGACCTCCAGACCCCGGGGCGCGAGCCGGACGAGGTGGGCGAGGAGATGGAGCGCGACAACGTGAAGTGAGGAGGCGCCGCGCACCGTCGCGGCCCTCCGGCCGGAAGCCCCGTGGCGGCGGGGCTTCCGGCCCCCGCCGAGCCCTGCGGAAGGCCCCCGGACCCCCTGGTCCGGGGGCCTTTTGTCACGCCTTCATCACTATGCCCTCGCGAGAAAAATTCGCAGGTTCCTTATCTAAGTCTCACGTGCTACAACTGGTCTACACCACTCATTGGTGTAGACCACGCGGTCCAGACCACCGCGTTCCACGAGACGCCGCCGTCACCCCCTTTCCACTGTCCTCTGGCGGCGCCTTGCCTACTGGAGGAAGTTGATGAGTACGGCCACCGCCCAGGCCGCCGCTCCCGCGAAGAAGCGCGGATCCGGCCTGTTCCAGGGCCTGCAGAAGGTCGGTCGCAGCCTGCAGCTGCCGATCGCCGTGCTGCCGGCCGCGGGCATCATGGTCCGGCTGGGCCAGCCGGACGTGTTCGGCGCCGACGGTCTCGGCTGGGACAAGGTCTCCGCCGTCTTCGGCAACGCGGGCGGCGCCATCACCGGCGCCCTCCCCCTGCTCTTCTGCGTCGGCGTGGCCATCGGCTTCGCCAAGAAGGCCGACGGCTCCACCGCGCTCGCCGCGGTCGTCGGCTTCCTCGTCTACAGCAAGGTCCTCCAGGCCTTCCCCGTCGTCGAGGCGAAGGTCCAGGACGGCGCGGACATCGCCGCCAAGTACAACGACCCGGGTGTCCTCGGCGGCATCATCATGGGTCTGCTGACCGCCGTGCTGTGGCAGAAGTTCCACCGCACCAAGCTGGTCGACTGGCTCGGCTTCTTCAACGGACGCCGTCTCGTCCCGATCATCATGGCCTTCGTCGGCCTCGCCGTGGGCGTGTTCTTCGGCCTGGTCTGGGAGCCCATCGGCGACGGCATCGCCAGCTTCGGCGAGTGGATGACCGGCCTCGGCGCCGGTGGCGCCGCGCTCTTCGGCGGTGTGAACCGCGCGCTGATCCCGATCGGCATGCACCAGTTCGTGAACACCGTCGCCTGGTTCCAGCTCGGTGACTTCACCAACGCCGCCGGCGAGGTCGTCAACGGCGACATCCCGCGCTTCCTGGCCGGCGACCCGTCGGCCGGCATGTTCCAGTCCGGCTTCTTCCCGATCATGATGTTCGGCCTCCCGGCCGCCGCGATCGCCATCGCGCACTGCGCCCGCCCGGAGCGCCGCAAGGTCGTCCTCGGCATGATGGTCTCGCTGGCCCTGACCTCGTTCGTCACCGGCGTGACCGAGCCGATCGAGTTCTCCTTCATGTTCATCGCGCCGATCCTGTACGTGCTGCACGCGCTGCTGACCGCCCTCTCCATGGCCGTCACCTGGGCGTTCGGCGTCCACGCGGGCTTCAACTTCTCGGCCGGTTTCATCGACTACGCCCTGAACTGGACGCACGCGACCAAGCCGTGGCTGATCATCCCGATCGGTCTCGTCTTCGGAGCCCTCTACTACGTGGTCTTCCGCTTCGCGATCACCAAGTTCAACCTCCCCACCCCGGGCCGCGAGCCCGAGGAGGAGATCGAGGACCTCACCAAGGCGTGAGCCCCTCCCCCGCACGACGGGAAGGCCCCGGAACCGCACAGGGTTCCGGGGCCTTCCCCGTTGTCGTACGGCCGCGCTCAGACCTCGTAGACCGCGCCCGCCTTCGCCAGCTCCGCCGGGCCGCCGTACACCGCGCGCGCGTCCGCGAGGTTCCGCTCGCCGTCCGTCCACGGCGGGATGTGCGTGAGGACGAGCCGGCCCACCCCGGCCCGGGCCGCGTGGGCGCCGGCCTCGCGGCCGTTGAGGTGGAGCTCCGGGATGTCCTCCTTGCCGTGGGTGAAGGACGCCTCGCAGAGGAAGAGGTCCACCCCGTCGGCGAGCTCGTGCAGTTCCTCGCAGACGCCGGTGTCCCCCGAGTACGCGAGCGAGCGGCCGCCGTGCTCGACCCGGATGCCGTACGCCTCCACCGGGTGGCAGACCTTCTCGGTGCGGATCGTGAACGGACCCAGGTCGAAGGTGTCGGACCCCAGGGTGCGGAAGTCGAAGACCTCGCTCATCGCGCTGGGCGAGGGCGTGTCCGCGTAGGCCGTGGTCAGGCGCTGCTCGGCGCCCTCGGGGGCGTACACGGGGAGCGCGTCGCAGCGGCCGCCCTCGTGGCGGTAGTAGCGGGCGACGAAGTAGCCGCACATGTCGATGCAGTGGTCCGCGTGGAGGTGGCTGAGGAAGATCGCGTCCAGGTCGTACAGGCCGATGTGGCGCTGCAGCTCGCCGAGGGCGCCGTTGCCCATGTCGAGGAGCAGCCGGAAGCCGTCGGCCTCGACGAGGTAGCTCGAACAGGCCGATTCCGCGGAGGGGAACGACCCCGAGCAGCCGACGACGGTGAGCTTCATAGGAGCGTGAACCTCCGTGGACGGGTGCGGTCAGGCACGCAAAGGGGAGGGGGAGGCCGTGCGGTCAGACGAGCGTAAGGCGCACGGGGGCCGGTCGCTCCTTCGTGGCGGCCCGTTGTGGGCGAACTCACGGGCTCTGTCACCGGTTCGGATGGACGGCGGGGCGCGGCGGCGCGGTGTGCCGGGCGCCGGTAACGTCATGGGGTATGGACACGTCGTGGTGGCCCGCGCTGGCCGCGGTCGTGGTGATCGCGCTGGTGGTGGCGGTCGCCGACAGGCGGCGGCGCACGCCGCGCCGCCCGGCCCCGGGGCGTGCCCGGCCGCCGGTCAGGACCCGTCCGCCGGGCCGGCCGACCGGGCGGAAGCCCGGGGCGCGCGTACCGCGGGCCGGGGAGATCTGGTGGGCCGAGGTGCCCTTCGAGGACGGGCCCGGGTCCAAGGACCGGCCGTGCCTGGTGCTGGCGGTGCGGGGGGACGGCGCGCTGGTCGCGAAGATCACCAGCAAGTACCACGACGAGCGGCCCGGGGTGATCGCGCTGCCGCCGGGGGCGGTGGGCGACGCGCGGGGGCGGCCGAGCTTCCTGGAGACGGACGAGCTGCGGGACGTGCCGCTGCGGGATTTCCGCCGGAGAGCGGGAGAGGCGGACCCGGTCCTGTGGGACCGGGTCCGCCATCTCGCGCGCTAGCGGGGGCCTAGGCCCAGAGCTGGCCCTGGACCGCGGCGATGGCTTCCTCCGTGGTGGCGGCCGTGTAGAGGCCGGTGGAGAGGTACTTCCAGCCGCCGTCGGCGACGACGAAGGCGATGTCGGCGCTCTCGCCGGCCTTGACGGCCTTGTTGCCGACGCCGATGGCCGCGTGCAGGGCGGCGCCGGTGGAGACGCCCGCGAAGATGCCCTCCTGCTGGAGGAGTTCGCGGGTGCGGGTGACGGCGTCGGCGGAGCCGACGGAGAAGCGGGTGGTGAGGACGGAGGCGTCGTAGAGCTCGGGGACGAAGCCCTCGTCGAGGTTGCGCAGGCCGTAGACGAGGTCGTCGTAGCGCGGCTCGGCGGCGACGATCCTGACGTCGGGCTTGTGCTCGCGGAGGTACCGTCCGACGCCCATCAGGGTGCCCGTCGTGCCGAGGCCGGCGACGAAGTGGGTGATGGAGGGCAGGTCGGCGAGGATCTCGGGGCCGGTGGTGGCGTAGTGGGCGCCCGCGTTGTGCGGGTTGCCGTACTGGTAGAGCATCACCCAGGTCGGGTTCTCGGCGGCGAGTTCCTTGGCGACGCGGACGGCCGTGTTGGAGCCGCCCGCCGCGGGGGACGAGATGATCTCGGCGCCCCACATGGCGAGCAGCTGCCGCCGCTCCTCGCTGGTGTTCTCGGGCATGACGCAGACGATGCGGTAGCCCTTGAGCTTGGCGGCCATGGCCAGCGAGATGCCGGTGTTGCCGCTGGTCGGCTCCAGGATGGTGCAGCCGGGGGTGAGGCGGCCGTCCTTCTCCGCCTGCTCGATCATGTGGAGCGCGGGGCGGTCCTTGACCGAGCCGGTCGGGTTGCGGTCCTCCAGCTTCGCCCAGATGCGGACGTCGTCCGAGGGCGAGAGCCGGGGGAGGCGGACGAGCGGCGTGTTGCCGACCGCCGCCAGCGAGGAGTCGTAGCGCATGTGGATCAGACCATGCCGCCGGCGACGGCCGGCAGGATCGTGACGCTGTCGCCGTCGGTCAGCTTGGTCTCGATGCCGTCCAGGAAGCGGACGTCCTCGTCGTTGAGGTAGACGTTGACGAAGCGGCGGAGCTTGCCCTCGTCCACGATGCGGGCCTCGATGCCGGCGTGGCGGGTCTCCAGGTCGGCGAAGAGCTCGCCGAGGGTCGCGCCGCTGCCCTCGACGGCCTTCTCGCCGTCGGTGTAGGTGCGGAGGATGGTCGGGATGCGGACCTCGATGGCCATGGCGTGGGCTCCTGTCGGAAGGACTCGTACGTGACGGGGTGGGCGCGCTGCTGGGGCCCCCGCGCGGAGGGGGGTCGTGCGTGAGGGCGCTCGGCCGGTCGCTCAGAGCGCGGCGCGGGACGGACAGATCGCGCTGGCCAGGCGGCACAGGTCGACGTGCAGGCGGCCTACGAGCAGGGCTGTGCTCGGAGTCTCTTCGCTCACGTCGTGGGAAACCATGGGCTCATCGTATCGATTCCCGGTCCGGGTTCCGGAATGTGATCTCAGATGCTGGATGTTTTCCGACCGACTGACGGACCGGGCGGGTAGAGGACGGTCGGCGTGCCGGTCCTGGGGTGCGGGAGGACCTCGGCTTCCACGCCGTAGACGGCGGCCAGCAGTTCGGGGGTGAGGACCTCCGCGGGGGTGCCGCCGGTGACGATCCGGCCGGCCTCCAGGACGTAGAGCCGGTCGCAGTGGGCGGCGGCGAGGTTGAGGTCGTGCAGGGCCAGCAGGTTGGTGGTGCCCAGGGCGCGGACCAGGGCGAGGACGTCGATCTGGTGGCGGATGTCCAGGTGGTTGGTGGGTTCGTCGAGGACGAGGAGTTCGGGTTCCTGGACGAGGGCGCGGGCGACGAGGGCGCGCTGGCGTTCGCCGCCGGAGAGGGTGGGGCAGGCGCGGCCGGCGAGGGCCGTGAGGCCGACGCGGGCGAGGGCGGCGTCGGCGCGGGCCAGGTCGTCGGCGGTGTCGCCCTCCCAGAAGCGCTTGTGCGGGGAGCGGCCGAGGGCGACGAGTTCGCGGACGGTGAGGTCGACGTCGGCGGCGGAGTCCTGGGGGACGGTGGCGACCCGGCGGGCGCGCTCCCTGGGGGTGAGCCGGGTGAGGTCGGTGCCGTCGAGGAGGGCGCGGCCCGAGGTGGCGGCGAGGGTGCCGTAGACGCAGCGCAGGAGGGTGGTCTTGCCGCTGCCGTTGGGGCCGATGAGGCCGACGGTCTCGCCGGGGCGGGCGGTGAGGTCGGCGGCGCGGAGCCGGTGCCCGTACGAGAGGCCCTCGATGCTCAGGCCGGTCACGGGGCGGCTCCTTCGGGGCGGCGGCGCATCAGCCAGAGGAAGAAGGGTCCGCCGGTGAGGGCGGTGAGGACGCCGACGGGGATGTCCTGGGGCGCGGCGAGGGTGCGGGCGCCGAGGTCGGCCACGACGAGGGCGACGGCGCCGCCGAGCGCGGCGACGGGGAGCAGTCCGCGGTGCGGGGCGCCGACGGCGAGGCGGGCGGCGTGCGGGGCCATGAGGCCGACGAAGCCGACGGCGCCGCTGGCGGCGACCATGACGGCGGTGACGAGGGAGGCGAGGACGAAGACGGCGGCGCGGAAGCGGCCGGCGTCCAGGCCGAGGGCGGTGGCGTCCTGCTCGCCGGTGAGGAGGAGGTCGAGGGGGCGGGCGAGGGCGAGGAGGGCGCCGGTGCCGAGGGCGAGGACGGCGGCGGGGAGCGCGAGGTTGTCCCAGCGGGCGGAGCCGAGCCCGCCGAGGGACCAGTGGAGGGCCTCCTGGAAGTGCTCGGGGCGGCCGGCGGTGACGAGGAGGAGGGTGGTGAGGGCGGACAGGACGTAGGAGACGGCGACGCCGGCGAGGACGAGCCGGGGGCCGGTCATGGTGGAGCCCTGGCGGGCGAGTCCGTGGACGAGGACGAGGGCGAGGAGGGAGCCGGCGAAGGCGCCGGCGGGCAGGGCGAGGGCGGTGGACGCCCCGATGCCGAGGACGATGACGAGGACGGCGCCGGTGGAGGCGCCGGAGGAGATCCCGAGCAGGAAGGGGTCGGCGAGCCGGTTGCGGACGAGCGTCTGGAGCACGGTGCCGACGACGGCGAGCCCGGCGCCGACGACGGCGCCGAGGAGGACCCGGGGCAGCCGCACGTCGAGGACGATCGTGCGGTACGGGGAGGGGGCGGCGCGGCCGGTGAGCGCGTCGAGGACCTGGCCGGGCGGGATCCGTACGGAGCCGAGCGCGAGGGAGGCGAGGGCGGCGGCGGCGAGCGCGGCGAGGAGCCCGGCGAGGACGGTGGCGCGGCGGAGCCGGCCGGGTCCGGGCCCGCCGGGCGCGGCGGCCGGGGCGTCCGGGCGGGTGGCGGCGGCCGGGGCGGGGGTCATCGGGCGGCGGCCGGGTGGAGCTGGGCGGCGAGCTTGTCGACGGCGGCGGGGACGCGGACGCCGAGGACGGTGTCGGAGAGGGGGAGGACGACGAAGCGGCGGTTCCTGATGGCGGGGACGTCCTTCAGGGCGGGGTCGTCGAGGAGGCGGCGCTTCTTCTGTTCGACGGTGGTGGCGCCGTAGTCGTAGAGGAGGACGACCTCGGGCTTGCGGGCGACGACCTGTTCCCAGGTGGCGTCGCCGAAGGGCTTGGCGAGGTCGGCGAAGACGTTGCGGCCGCCGGCGCGGGTGATGAGGTCGTTGCCGATGCCGGTGCCGCCGGCGGTGAAGGCGGTCCTGTCGCCGCTGTCGTAGACGAAGACGGAGACGGGCTCGACGCCCCGGAGGCGTGCGGAGGTGGCGGCGAGGGAGGCGCGGGCGCCCTCCGTCCACGTCGCGGCGCGGTCGGGGACGCCGAAGGTGCGGCCGACCTCGGTGACCTCGCGGTAGAGGTCGTCGACGGAGACGGGTCCGTCGGCGCAGTACTCGCCGTTGAGGCGGCTGGCGATGCCGGCCTCCGCCAGGTCGTCGCGGGCGCGTCCGGCCTTGGCGTCGAAGGCGCTGGTGTAGCCGCCGTAGACGAAGTCGGGGTTCGCGGCGAGGAGGGCCTCCTTGGAGGGGTACTCCTTCGCGAGGACGGGGACGGAGTCGTAGGCCTGGCGGTAGGCGGGGAGGACGGCGTCGTCGAGGTAGGCGGTGCCGACGAGGGACTTCTCCAGGCCGAGGGCGAGCAGCACCTCGGTGACGTGCTGGTTCATGGTGACGGCGCGCTTCGGCGGGGCCTGGTACGTGGTCGTCACGCCGCAGTTGGCGACGGTGTACGGGAAGCCGGGCGCGGGTTGCGCGGCGGTGCCGGCGGGCGCCGGGGCGGCGCAGGCGGCGAGCAGCGGGAGCAGGGCGAGCGCGGACGGCAGCGTGCGGCGCCGGGTCATGGCGGAGCCTCCTCCGGGGATTTCCACGTCCCCGATCGGCGGTGAGAAGGCGGCAGGTCAGTTCCTGGCTGGCGGCCCCCGGGGAGGGGGCCGGTCACAGTGGCGGGACCGCGCCGGGTTCGCACCGGCTTCCTGGGTCCTGCCGCCCTGAAAGGTCGCGGTCAGACTAGCGGTACGGCTACGCGTACGCCTCGACGACCTCGACGTCCTCCTCGGTCACGACGCCGTCGACGATCGCGTACGAGCGGAACTGGAAGTCGCCGGCGCCGTCGGTGTCGGCGGTGGAGACGAGGACGTAGTGGGCGCCGGGCTCGTTGGCGTAGGTGATGTCGGTGCGGGAGGGGTACGCCTCGGTCGCCGTGTGCGAGTGGTAGATGATCACGGGCTCCTCGTCCCGGTCGTCCATCTCGCGGTAGAGCTTGAGGAGGTCGGCGGAGTCGAACTCGTAGAAGGTGGGCGAGCGGGCGGCGTTGAGCATCGGGATGAACCGCTCGGGGCGGCCCGTGCCGACCGGCCCCGCGACCACGCCGCAGGCCTCGTCGGGGTGGTCCGCCCGGGCGTGTTCCACGATCCGGTCGTACAGGTCTCGGGTGAGGGTCAGCATGCCGACAGGATAAGCAGACGGGCCGTTCCGTACCGAGGAGTGGTACGGAACGGCCCGGATGCCGGACGCGACCCTTGTTACGAGCGCTTGGCGAAGGCGGCGCCCTCGGGGTTGCGGGCCTTGAGCACCAGGTAGGCGACGCCGAGGAGGAGGCCCCAGACCGGGGCGCCGTAGAGGGCGACGCGGTTGTCCTGGTCCATGCCCATGGTGACGACGACCAGGCCGATGAAGCCGAGGGCGAAGACGCTGGCCCAGATGCCGCCGGGGGCCTTGAAGGAGGACTGCGGCAGCTCGCCGCGGTCGGCCTTGCGGCGGTAGCGGATCTGGCAGACGAGGATCATGATCCAGGCCCACATGCCGGAGATGGTGGCGAAGGAGACGACGTAGTTGAAGGCGTCGCCGGGCCACTGGTAGTTGATCCAGACGCCGACCGTCATCAGGGCGGCGGAGAAGGTGGTGCCGATCAGCGGGGTGCCGCTCTTCGTCAGCCGGGTGAAGACCTTCGGGCCCTGGCCGTTGAGCGCGAGGTCGCGCAGCATGCGGCCGGTGGAGTACATGCCCGAGTTGCAGGAGGACAGGGCGGCGGTCAGGACGACGAAGTTGACGATCGCGGCACCGGCCTGGAAGCCCATCTCCTCGAAGGCGGCGACGAACGGCGAGACGCCCGGCTTGAAGTGGGTCCACGGGACGACCGACAGGATCATGATGAGCGCGCCGACGTAGAAGACGGCGATGCGCCACGGCACGGTGTTGATGGCCTTGGGCAGGACGGTCTTCGGGTCCTTCGACTCGCCGGCGGTGACGCCGACCAGCTCGACCGCGAGGAAGGCGAACATGACCATCTGGAGGGTCATGAGGGTGGAGGCGATGCCGTCCTCGCCGGCGAAGAAGCCGCCGAGGTCCCACAGGTGGGTGATCGAGGCGGTGTCGCCGGCGTCGGAGAAGCCGAGGGTGAGGATGCCGGCGCAGATCAGGATCATGCCGACGATGGCGGTGACCTTGACCATGGAGAACCAGAACTCCAGCTCGCCGAAGAGCTTCACGGAGATCAGGTTGGCGCCGTACAGGACGAGCGTGAAGACGAGGGCGGACAGCCACTGCGGGATGTCCCACCAGTACGTCATGTAGGTGGCCGCGGCGGTGACCTCGGTGATGCCGGTGACGACCCAGAAGAGCCAGTACGTCCAGCCGGTGACGAAGCCCGCGAAGGGGCCGACGAACTCCCGCGCGTACTCCGAGAAGGAGCCGGAGACGGGGCGGTACATGAGGAGTTCGCCGAGCGCCCGCATGATGAAGAAGATGACGAGGCCCGCGAGGGCGTACGCGAGGATCAGGCTGGGGCCCGCCTTGGAGATGCCCTTGCCCGCCCCGAGGAAGAGGCCGGTGCCGATGGCGCCGCCGATGGCGATCATCTGGATCTGACGGGCGCCGAGTGCCCGGTGGTACCCCTCGCCCTGGGCGGAGTCCGCGGCCTCATTGCCGTCGTGCTGCTTGTCGACCCGCACTGAGGTCATGGTGGTGCGCCTTTCTCCATGCTGATCCGCGCGACCGCTGCTGCGTCTGCTGCGGATCAGATCCTGATCCCCCCGGATGTGGATGGAGTGCTACCGGCGGTCAGCCGGCCCGAGCGCCCTCGGGAACAGGGGTGGCGTGCCCGAGTGGTCGTGAAGATTTATCACGGGGTGGGGGGTGATCGACGGAGTTGAGTGTGGCGCGCACCACAAAAATGGGGGTGCAAAAAGGACTCAAGACGGCAAAGCGCCCGCCCTGATAACGAGTTCGTTATCCGGATTTGAGCGTCCGCTGAGCGAACGCCCTGCCGCGTCCCGCACTCAGGACATCAGCGTCCCGACCAGTGACTCCTGGAGCGCGCCGAGCCAGAGGTAGGCCATCACCATCGGCTTGCGCGGGTCGCTGTCCGGCAGCCGGTAGAGCCGCTCGCTCTCCTCGTCCTCGGTGATCTCCAGCCGCGTGGCGATGGTCAGCCGCAGGTCGTTGAGGGTGCCGAGCCAGGCCCGGGACTCGTCGGGGGTCAGCTTCAGGAGCACGGACTCCTCGGGCCCCCCGGGGACCAGCCCGTCCAGGGCGCGCACCACGGCGAGGGCGTCCTCGCGCTTGCGGGCCCGCAGGTCGTTCTCGGTGAAGCGGCGGAAGTCGGCCGCGGCGGCCCGCAGCTCCTCGGTGTCGTCCCCGTACGCGTCGGGGAAGAGCCGGCGCAGGGCGGGGTCGGAGGGCGGCTTGCTGGGGCCCTCGGCGAAGAGGGCGGCGAGCGGGTCGGCGTCCGCGCCGGGCTCGTCGCCCGGGCCGATCAGCTCCAGGAGCTGGACGGCCAGGGAGCGCAGGATGGAGACCTCGACCTCGTCGAGCCCGACGGCCGCTCCGCCGCCGGGCACGGCCTCGAAGTGGCCGGCCATCAGCCGCGGTCCTGGGTGAGGGTCGCCCACAGTCCGTAGCCGTGCATCGCCTGCACGTCCCGTTCCATCTCCTCGCGGGTGCCGCTGGAGACCACCGCGCGGCCCTTGTTGTGCACGTCGAGCATCAGCTTGTGCGCCTTGTCCTTGGAGTAGCCGAAATACGCCTGGAAGACGTAGGTGACATAGCTCATCAGGTTCACCGGGTCGTTGTGGACGAGGGTGACCCAGGGGACGTCGGGCTCGACGACCGCGGAGACCTCCTCGGCCGACTCGGTCCGTTCGATCTCGATAGGCGCGATGCTCACTTACCCCATGCTGCCACCCGGGGCCCCCCGTCGCACAAACGGGCCGCCCGGGGGCGCCGTCGAACAGGGTATTCGTCAAACTGACGAATACTGCGCTAGCATCGGTCCCATGAACGCTGCGGACCTTGGGCTCCCGGTGGACGTGCCGTCGACCGCGCTCTTCACCGACCAGTACGAGCTCACCATGCTCCAGGCGGCCCTCCGGGCCGGCACCGCCGACCGGCACTCCGTCTTCGAGGTCTTCACCCGGAGGCTGCCCGAGGGGCGGCGCTACGGCGTCCTCGCGGGCGTCGGCCGGGTCCTGGACGCCGTCGAGAACTTCCGTTTCGACCCGGCCGTCCTCGGCTTCCTGCGCGAGCGGGAGATCGTCGACGAGCCGACCCTGGAGTGGCTGGCGCGCTACCGCTTCTCCGGCGACATCTGGGGCTACCCCGAGGGCGAGGTGTACTTCCCCGGCTCCCCCGTCCTGCGCGTCGAGGGCTCCTTCGCCGAGTGCGTGCTCCTGGAGACGGTGATCCTCTCGATCCTCAACCACGACTCGGCCATCGCCGCCGCGGCCTCCCGCATGTCGGCCGCGGCCGGCGGGCGCCGGCTCATCGAGATGGGCGCCCGGCGCACCCACGAGCTGGCCGCCGTGGCCTCCTCCCGGGCCGCCTACGTCGGCGGCTTCGACTCCACCTCCGACCTCGCCGCCGGCTTCCGCTACGGCATCCCCACCGTCGGCACCTCCGCCCACGCCTTCACCCTGCTCCACGACACCGAGCGGGACGCCTTCCGGGCCCAGGTCGACAGCCTGGGCCGGGGCACCACCCTCCTCGTCGACACCTACGACGTGGCCGAGGCGGTCCGCACCGCCGTCGAGATCGCCGGGCCCGAGCTGGGCGCCGTCCGCATCGACTCCGGCGACCTGCTGCTCGTCGCCCACCGGGTCCGCCAGCAGCTCGACGAGCTGGGCGCCCGGGACACCCGGATCGTGGTCACCTCGGACCTGGACGAGTACGCCATCGCCTCGCTGGCCGCCGCGCCCGTCGACGCGTACGGGGTGGGCACCCAGCTGGTCACCGGCAGCGGTCACCCGACCTGCTCGATGGTCTACAAGCTGGTCGCCCGCGCCGCCTCGGCCGACCCGAAGGCGCCGCTGGTGCCGGTGGCGAAGAAGTCGCTGGGCGGCAAGGCGTCCGTCGGCGGCCGCAAGTGGGCGGCGCGCCGCAAGGACGCCGACGGAGTCGCCGCGGCCGAGGTGATCGGCACCGGCCAGGTCCCGGACGCGCTCGCCGCCGACCAGCTCCTGGTCGAGCTGGTCAAGGGCGGCGAGGTGGTGGCCCGGGAGCCGCTGGAGGCGGCCCGCACCCGGCACATCGCGGCCCGCGCCGGGCTGCCGATGTCGGCCATCCAGCTGTCGCGCGGCGAGCCGGTGCTGCCGACCGAGTACATCTAGAGGTACGTCCAGAGCCCGGTGACGCCCCCTCCCGGAGCGGAGGCGGAGTCCCTAGGCTCGGGGCCGCTTCCCTTCCGACCGCCCGACCGACCCCCGAGGACACCCGCCATGCACCGCGCACTGATCGTCGTGGACGTACAGAACGACTTCTGCGAGGGCGGCAGCCTCGCGGTGACGGGCGGCGCCGACGTCGCCGCCGCCATCACCGAGCTGGTCGGCGAGGCGGCCGGCGCCGCCTACCGGCACGTCGTCGCCACCCGGGACCACCACATCGACCCGGGGGCCCACTTCGCCCCGGAGGGCGAGGCCCCCGACTACGTCGACTCCTGGCCCCGGCACTGCGTGGCGGGCACCGAGGGCGTCGGCTTCCACCCGAACTTCGCCCCGGCCGTCGCCGGCGGCGCGGTCCAGGCCGTCTTCGACAAGGGCGCCTACGCCGCCGCGTACAGCGGCTTCGAGGGGCGGAACGAGAACGGGCAGACGCTGGCGCAGTGGCTGCGCGAGCGGGACGTGACGGAGGTCGACGTGGTCGGCATCGCCACCGACCACTGCGTCCGGGCCACCGCGCTGGACGCGGTCCGCGAGGGCTTCCGCACCCACGTCCTGCTCGACCTCACGGCGGGCGTCGCCCGCGAGACCACCGACCGCGCGCTCGCGGAGCTCCGCGAGGCCGGCGTGGCCCTCACCGGGGAGCCGGTCGTCGGATAGCCGGTGACCGGACGGCCGGCGGCCCGGGGTGGCCGGCGGGCGGCCGGCGCCCGGCTCAGGCCGCCGGGGCCCTGGGCAGGGTGCGGGCGGGGTGCCACAGCTCCTGGGCGGCGCCCGGCGTGGACCGCCACAGGAGGCCGTCGGGGTGGTGGAGGACGGCCGTGATCTCGTCGGGGGTGGGCGGCTCGGCGTTCCCCCGCAGATAAACCGACCGCAGGCCCAGGTTTCGCAGCCTGGTCAGGGCGCGGGCGCGGTTCGCGGCGTGGACGAGGAAGCGCACGGTCGCGCCGTCCCCGGCCGGGCTGGGCAGCCCTATCGCGACCACCACACTGCCTCCCGGCAACTTGCAGAACCCTCCACCGGGCATGCGGAACCACTCCCCCGTGAGCCGACTGTCAATAAGGAGTTCCTGGGAACTCGGTCAGCTGCACCTAAACACGATCGGCCGCCGCCCGCTAGGGGGCGGCGGCCGATCATGCTCTGACCTGCTGTTTTACCGTTCGGCTAATCGATCACTTGGTCGACGGGCCGACGCGGACCGTGATCGTCTGGCCGTTCTGCGGCTCCTTGACGACCTCGATCTTGGTGTTGGTGTCAGTGACCTTGACGCCGGCGCGCTCGGTCTCCTGGAACCAGTAGGTGCCCTTGCGGTCGTCGAAGACCGGGTTGCCCGGCTGCGAGCGGACCCAGGTCGGGGCGTCCTTGAGGTGCAGCTGGAAAGCGTCCGTCCGGTACGTTCCGAAGGGGGAGTCGTACGCCTGGACGCGGTTGCGCATCAGGGTGCCGTTGTTCCACTTCAGCGGGGTCGGGTGGGCGTCGATCGGGAGGATCAGGCCCTGGCCCGGGTGGACGGAGGTGTTGTTGTCCTTCTGGGACAGGTCCCACTTCCAGATGAGCAGCCCGTTCTGGTACGGGTAGTGCTCGACCCAGTTCTCCTTCTCGCCGGTGAAGCCGAAGTTGTACGGGCCGACCTTGAGGGTGGCGTCGTACGAGACGTACTGGCGGTTCTCGGCGATGTAGTACTGCTCGTACTCGTTGGTGAAGCCCTTGCCGACCCGCGAGAAGCCCTTGGCGGTCCAGCCGTTGTCACCGTTCTCCGCGCCGTCCGCGAAGACGGTGGCGCCGTCGGCGGTCAGCGTGATCGCGTCGGCGGTGAAGCCCTTGCCGCCCGCGCCGCCGTCCGTCTGGTAGCGGAAGCGGAGGTCGAACTTCTTGCCCGCGTACGCCGAGAGGTCGTAGACGAGCTTCTTGTGGGCGCCGGAGACGTCGGTCAGGGCCGGGGAGCCGGCCGCGTCGCGCGGGAGGGCCACGCCGTCGGCGGTGCCGTCCACGGCGGTCCAGTTGGCGCCGCCGTCCGTCGACACCTCGGTGTAGAGGTAGTCGTACTCGGCCTCGATGTCGTACCAGCCCTGGAGCTCCAGGGAGGCGGACGACTTGCCGGTGAGGTCGACCGGGCGGGTCAGGGTGTTCTTGAGGTCGTCGCCCATGTCGCTCCACCACTGGGCGGAACCCTCGGCGGGGGCGACGATGTCGGTGGTGACGGCCTTCTTCGGCAGCTCGACGACGAGCGCCTGCGGGTTCTTGGTGTTGTACTCGGCCACGCCCAGCTTGTGGGTGGACTTCGTACCGCGCTGCTCGTCGCTCACCTTGGTGTAGTTGAGCCAGCCGAGCTGCAGCTTGTCCCAGGCGTTCATGTCGCCGGGCATGTCGCCGATGGAGTCCTTGCCCAGGCCCAGCCAGGAGCCGGAGGACATCAGCGACCAGTAGCCGGTCGAGTTCTCGCCGCCCGCGGTGTCGTACAGGTCCGGCAGGCCGAGGTCGTGGCCGTACTCGTGGGCGAAGACGCCGAGGCCGCCGTTCTCGGGCTGCATCGTGTAGTCGCCGACCCAGATGCCGGTGTCGCCGATCGGGGTGCCGCCGGCCTTGTTGTTCTCGGGGCCGGTCTTGCCCGCGCTGGTGCCGTAGGCGTACCAGCGGTGCGCCCACAGGGCGTCGGTGCCCTGGACGCCGCCGCCCGCGGACTCGTCCTCGCCCGCGTGGACGATCTGGAAGTGGTCGATGTAGCCGTCGGGCTCGTTGAAGTTGCCGTCGGCGTCGAAGTCGTAGCGGTCCCACTGGTCGTAGGACGCCAGGTCGGCCTTGATCTGGGCGTCGGTCTTGCCCTTGGCCTTCTGGTCGGCGACCCAGGCGTTGACGCCGTCGCGGACGGTGTCCCACACGTTGGCGCAGTTGGTCTGGCCGCAGTAGTTGGAGCCGTAGCGGGCCTCGTTGTACGGGACCTTGACCCAGTCGGAGACCGTGCCGTCGACCGAGTAGCGGCCCGACGAGGTGCGCTCGTAGTAGGTCTTCAGCGACTGCTTCTGCTGACCGGTCTTCGGGTCCTTGCCGGAGCCGAAGTACAGGTCCTGGAAGTGCTTCTGGTCGTAGTCGGCCTGCCACGCGGTCGAGTTGTCCTTCGACCGGTCGGGCTCGGCTATCGCGTTGTGCAGCGGGCCGGGCTGGCCGCCGTACTTCGGCTTCAGCTCGTCCGTCTCGTCGTCCTTGCGGTCGACGAGCGTGGTGGTGTCCACCTGGTCGCCGAACTCGACGAGGATGGTGAAGATCTTGTCGGTCTTCTCGCGGCCGAGCTCGACGTACTTCTTGGCGTCGAGCTTGACGACCTTGGAGCCGCCGCGGTTCTCGACCTTGGCCTCGCCGCTCAGGACCTGCTCCAGGGCGGCCTTGCGCTGCTGCGCCTGCTGCTCGCTGAAGGGGCCTTCGAGGTCGTGGTCGACCGTCGTCTTGTCGGCCTCGCCGCCCGGCGCGGGGTCCTGGCGGACGTCCGCGGCGGAGATCCTGCCGTCCTCGTTCGCCCAGGCGGTGCTGAAGGTCGAGGCGGTGGCGGCGGTGGCCGCGAGCGCCACGACGACCGCGGATGCCCGAAGCGCCCGTCGTCTGTTGGTCACTTGGTGTCGTTCCTCCCCGGCGCCCGCGCCCTCGGACCAGGAGGTGGGGTGTCCGTCCGGGCGGGGTCGCGCGTCACAAGTGACGACATTCGACCGGAGTGAGAAGAGAAAAGACAGATCTTGACTTGCACACACCAAGTGCACTATGCGGGTGCCGAAATCCGGTATGCGGACGGTCAAGACGGGTAAAACTTGTGGAAGTTCCGGTGCCGGCCCGGTCCCGGCCGCTCCGCGGCGGCCGTCCGGCGGGGCTCCGTGCCCGGCCGTGCCACCCGTGCGCCCCCCGTGCTCCGGCACCGTGGGTCAGGTCACGCTTACCCGCCGCCCCGCCCGGGCATCGAGCGTCGTAGAGTCGACCGGAAGTCCGGAGGGGCGGTATCCGTCATGCAGCGTCCGAACGCAGCGCAGTACGCCTACGGTTCGGCCGTCGTGGTCCTCGCGACCGCCGCGCTCCTGCTCCTGACCGGGGCCACCGGGCCGCCCGGCGTCGCCGCGGCCTGTGTCGCGGGACTGGTGCTCGGCGTCCTCGTGGCGGTGACGATGCCCTCGGGAGCGCGCCCCGTCAAGACCCCCGGCGCCCCCGCCTCGCGCTCCGGGAACGACGCGGTCCGGGTACCGGCCGCGCAGGTGGGCGCGGGAGCCGATACCCGGACCGGTCCGTGAGTCCGTCCGTTCCGCCGGCGGCTACTGGGGCACGGTGACGACCACCGTCTTCGCCGCCTTGTCGTGCAGGCCCTGCTTGTAGGGCTTGTCGACCAGGATGAGGACGAGCAGCAGCAGCGGCCAGAGGCAGGCGCAGCAGATCAGCGCCGGCAGCCAGAGCACGACGGCGCGCAGCAGCGACTGGCTCATCGGGGGCGTGGAGCCGTCGTTGAGCATGGCCACGCGCAGCTTCATCAGCCGCTTGCCCACGGTCTGGCCGTTCTTCGCCGTGAGCACGGTGTCGTACGTGACGAAGGCGACGATCGTGAGCAGCTGGAAGACGATCTGGCCGCCGCCCGTCCAGGCGGTCTGGAAGTCGTCGCCGTCCACCGTCGCCCGCTCGTAGACGTCGAACGGGATGCCGATGACGGCGAGCGGCACCGCGATGATGAGCCAGTCGACGAGCCGCGCGAGGATCCGGCGCCCGGACTCGGCCAGCGGCGGCATCCCGGAGAGCGGGTCGGTGCCGCCGTAGCCACCGCCGTAACCGCCGTACGGCGGCGGGGGCGGGTACGGGGAGTCGTACGGGCTCCCGGGCGGCGGAGGCCCGGACGGCGGCGGTGCGCCCGGCGGCGGGCCCTGCGGCGGCTCCTGGGGCCGCTTGCGGAACGGGTCGTCGTCGGGGGGCGGTCCGGGCGGCGGCTGGTCGGTGCTCATGGGGGCATCGCATCCCGGCCACCGGGGGCCCGCAACGATTGGACGCCCGTTCGGGGGACCTGACCCTCCGACAGGTTCCCGGGTCCGGCCCCGGCACCGGACCCCCGGCCCGGGGCGCCGGGCTCAGGCCTTCGCGACGAAGGTGCCGGCCGCCTTGTCGTGCCAGCACTGGCGCCACGGACGGTCGAAGACGCACCAGAGCACGTTGAGGACGCCGATCACCAGCAGGCCCAGGAAGGTGTGGACGAACCAGCGGCGCAGCGAGCGGCCGAAGGACGGCGGCTCGTGGGCCTCGATGTCCCTGACCTGGACGCCGCACAGCTTCTTGCCGAGCGTGCGGCCCCACTTGGCCGTGGGCAGCGCCTCGTACAGCACGCCGAGGACGAGGAACAGGCCGAGCGCGATGCCGAACTGCACCGAGGTGGTGCCGTCGACGAGCCAGACCTGCACGGTGACGCCGGACCGCTCGGCCGCCTCGATCTTGGCCTCGATGTGGTCCAGGGCGGAGGTCACGAAGGGGAAGGCAGCGCCGGCCGCCATCGCGCCGAGGAGGAGGGTGTCGACCACGCGGGCGAGGAGCCGGCGGCCGAGCCCGGCCGGGGGCGCGGAGGACTGCTCGCGGACGGCGGCGAGGAAGGGGTCCTCGACCGGCGGCTTCCACGGCACGACGGGCTGCTGGGACTGCTGCGCCTGCGGCTGCGGCTGCGGCTGGGCCCAGGAGGGGGCGGCGGGCGCGGGCGCCGGGGCCGACTGGGCCTGGGGCTGGGGCTGTACGGGCGCGGGGGCCGGGGCCGACTGGGCCTGGGGCTGTACGGGTGCGGGGGCCGGGGCGGGAGCCTCGTGCACGGGCGCCGGCGCCGGCGCCGGGGCGGGGGTGACGGGCATGCCGCCGAGGCGGGCGGGGGCGCTCGGGGTCCGGGGGTCGGCGGCGGGGGCCTCGGCCTGCGCGGGGGCGGCCGGCCACTCGACCGGGGACCTCGGGTCGGGGACGGAGGGCGCGGGCGCCGGTTCGGCGGCGGGGGCGGGCTCGGGTGCGGCGGGCGCGGGCCAGGCGGCCGGCCGGTCCCGCTCGGCGGCGGGGCCGTGCTGCCGGGAGGCGTCGGCCCCCCAGGCGGAGGCCGGCTCCCGGACGAGGGGTTCCTCGTCGAAGAAGACGGGCCCGGTCTCCTCGACGGCGGCCGGCACGCGGGCGGGGGCCGGGGCGGGTTCGGGGGCGGGCGCCGGCACGGGGGCCGGGGCCGGGCTCGCGGCGAGGACCGGTCCGGCCGGCGCGGCCGGGGCGGGCGGAACCGGCGCGGCCTCGCCGTCCTTCGGGGCGGGCCGGCTCGTGCCGGGCACCCAGGAGCCGCCGTTCCAGTACCGGATGTATCCGGGGATCGACGGGTCCGGGTAGTACCCCGCCTGCGGTACCTCGCCGCCGCCTCCGGGAGGAGTAGCCACTGCCCCGACTCCGTTCAGTCACAACGTTCCGTCACCACACTAAGGAGGCACAGTAACGAAGAACGCCGCCGAGGGAAGAAAGAGCCCGCGAGAAAGGCCGCCTTCGGGCGACACAGGCCGGAATCCCTCACTCCACGTGAGGTTCGGGCCCGGGAAGGGGGCGGTGCCGGGGTGCGACGGGGCCCGCGGCCGGGCCGGAAAAAACTTCCCGAAAAAAACTTCCCGAAGTCGCGTAATGAACCCGGCGGACCGCGCTCTCTCCAGGTGAAGGCCCGTCCGGGGCCCCTACGCGAGAGGCACAGCCATGCCGTACACCGAGCACACCACCGTCGAGCGCGAGCTGGAGCTGAAGCTGGTCCTGTCCCCCGAGCGCTCGGTGCCGGTGCCCGCCCGGCTGGCCTACCGCACCGACGACCCGTACGCCGTGCACATGACCTTCCACATCGGCTCCGAGCACCCGGTGAACTGGACCTTCGCCCGCGAGCTGCTGGTCGAGGGCGTCTTCCGGGCCTGCGGCCACGGCGACGTGCGGATCTGGCCGACCAAGGTCGACGGCCGCGGCGTCATCCTGATGGCCCTCTCCTCCCCCGACGGCGACGCGCTCCTGGAGGCCCCGTCGGCGCAGGTGTCCGCCTGGCTGGAGCGGACCCTGCGCACGGTCCCGCCGGGCACCGAGACGGAGCGGCTCGGCATCGACGACGGCCTGGCCGAGCTGCTCGCGACCACGGTGGTCGGCGACGACCTGTGGCTGCGCGACCCGTGGGGGTCGGACGAGTCGCAGGACGGCGAGCTGTGAGCCCGTGCCCGCGTGCGGACGGGCGGACGTGCGGACGAGTGGGCAGACGATTGCGCGGACGGGCGTGCGGGCGGGTTCAGAAGAGCTTTCCGGGGTTGAGCAGTCCCAGCGGGTCGAAGACGCGCTTGATCTCCCGCTGGAGTTCCAGGCCGACCGGGCCGAGTTCGCGGGCCAGCCACTCCTTCTTGAGGACGCCGACGCCGTGTTCGCCGGTGATGGTGCCGCCGAGGGAGAGGCCGAGCGCCATGATCGCGTCGAAGGACTCGCGGGCGCGCCGCGACTCGTCCTCGTCGGCGGGGTCGAAGCAGACGACGGGGTGGGTGTTGCCGTCGCCCGCGTGGGCGCAGACGCCGATGGTGAGGGCGTACTTCTCGGCGATGGCGGTGGTGCCGGCGAGCATCTCGGCGAGCCGGGTGCGGGGCACGCATACGTCGTCGATCATCGTGGCGGGCCTGAGGGTCTCCAGGGCGGTGAGGGAGAGCCGGCGGGCCTGGAGGAGGAGTTCGGACTCGGCCGCGTCGGCGGCGGGGACGACCTCGGTGGCGCCCGCGGCCGTGCAGAGCGCGCCGACGGCGGCGAGGTCGGCGGCCGGGTCGGGGGTGTCGAAGGCGCAGAGGAGCAGCGCCTCGGTGGACTCGGGGAGGCCCATCCGCGCCGTGCGGTTGACGGCCTGGACGGTGGTGCGGTCCATGAGTTCGAGGAGCGAGGGGGTGTGGCCGCGCTCCATGATCGTGCAGACGGCGGCGCAGGCGGCGTCCGTGGAGGGGAACTCGGCGGCGAGGACGAGCTGGGCGGGCGGCTGCGGCTTGAGGGCGAGGACGGCCTTCACGACGATGCCGAGGCTGCCCTCGGAGCCGACGAAGAGCCGGGTGAGGTCGTATCCGGCGACGCCCTTGGCGGTGCGGCGGCCGGTGGTGAGCAGGCGCCCGTCGGCGAGGACGACGTCGAGGCCGAGGACGTACTCGGCGGTGACTCCGTACTTGACGCAGCACAGGCCGCCGGAGGCGGTGCCGATGTTGCCGCCGATGGTGCACGACTCCCAACTGGAGGGATCCGGCGGGTAGTACAGGCCGTGCTCGGCCACGGCGCGGGACAGGACGGCGTTGACGACGCCCGGTTCGACGACGGCGACGCGGTCGACGGGGTCGATCTCCAGGATCCGGTCCATCTTGACGAGGGAGAGCACGACGCAGCCCTCGGAGGCGTTGGCGCCCCCGGAGAGTCCGGTGCGGGCGCCCTGCGGCACGACCGGGACGCGGTGTCCGGTCGCGGTCCGCATCACGTGCCGGACCTGTTCGACGGTGCGCGGGAGCACGACGGCCGCGGGGGTGCCGGCGGTGCAGAAGCCCGCCATGTCGTGGGCGTAGGAGGCCGTGACGTCCGGGTCGGTGAGGACGGCGTCGGCGGGGAGCCCGGCGCGGAGGTCCGCGAGGAGGGCGGCGCGGGGCGTCTGGAGATCGTCCATGGTCCCAGCCTGGCACCCGGGGCCATCGGTGTGAACCTGCCGGGACGGGCGGCTCGTGCGCTCCCCGTACGCGCGGGGGCGGCGCAGAGTGAGCCGCATGAGCCCCATGAAGAGCCAGAACGTGTCGCGGGCGGTGCTCGCCTCCGGGGTGGGGGCGGTCCTCGCGGCGACGGCGCTGCTGTACCTGCCGGAGTTCCTGGACCGGGGCGCGCCGCCGCGGCCGCCGGGTCCGGCGGAGCGGGCGGCGAGCGCGGCGCACGCGGGCGCCCCGGCGTCGCTGCCGGACCTGGCGGCGCTGATCGGGGACCGGGAGGGGTGGCTGCGGAGGCACCCGGACGACGCGGCCTCGTGGGCGGCGCTGGGCGCGGCCTACACGGAGCGGGGCACCCGGCTCGGGGACGTACGGGACCTGCCGCGGGCCGAGCGGGCGCTGAACCGGTCGCTGGCGGAGCTGCCGGCGGCCCGGGGGAACGTGGACGCGCAGCTGGGCCTCGGGGTGCTCGCGGCGGCGCGGGGCGACTGGAAGGCCGCGAAGGAGTGGGGCGAGCGGGTGCGGAAGGCCGCGCCGCGGCGGTGGAACGCGTACCCGCTCCTCATCGACGCGTACAACGGCCTCGGGGACCCGGCGGCGGCCCGGAAGGCGATGGAGCGCCTGGAGGAACTGCACGGCGGGGCGGTGGTGCGGGGCCGGGCGGCGGGGGTCTACCGGGACCGGGGCTGGCGGGAGGACGCCGACGCCACGGCGCTGGACGCGGCGGCGCTGGCGGCCACGGACACCGAGAAGGCGGTGGCCCACACCCGGCTGGGGCAGTTCTCGTGGGAGCGGGGCGAGCCGGCCGAGGCGCTGGAGCGGTACGGGACGGCGCTGCGGTTCGTGGCGGACCACGGGCCGGCGCTGGCGGGCCGGGCGCGGGCGCTGGCGGCCCTCGGGCGGACCGGGGAGGCGCAGCGGGACTGGCGGGCGGCGCTGGCGCGCCAGCCGCTGCCGGAGTACGTCCTGGAGTCCGGGGAGCTGGCGGAGTCGCTGGGCCTGGACGGGGACGCGCGGGCGGCGTACGAGCGGCTGCGGGGCGGGAGCTGGGCGTCCGGCTCCGCCGAGGTGGTGCTGGGGCTGCTCGACGCCGACCACGGCGATCCGGCGGCCGCGGTGGCCCGGCTGCGGGCCGCGTGGGCGAAGGGGCACCGGTCGGCGGCCGTGGCGGACGCGCTGGGCTGGGCGCTGCTGCGGTCGGGCGAGGCGCGGGAGGCGCTGCCGTTCGCGCGCAGGGCCACCGACGAGGGGCTGCGCAGCGCCTCGTTCACGTACCACCTGGGCGAGACGGAGCGGGCGCTCGGCAGGACGGGGCCGGCGCGGCGGCACCTGGAGGAGGCGCTGCGGATCCACCCGTCGTTCTCGCCGCTGCACGCGCCGCGGGCCCGGGCGGCGCTCGCGGAGCTGGGCGAGCCGGACCCGGACGCGGTGCCGAAGGACGCGCTGCCGAAGGACGCGCCGCCGGTGAAGTCCCCGGGGAGGACCGGGAACTGACCGTGCGCGCGTCCGGGGCGGGCCCCGTGATCCCGCCCCGGACGCCGGGCGCGGGTGCTACAGGTTGCCGCGCTTGTCCTGCTCGCGCTCGATGGCCTCGAACAGGGCCTTGAAGTTGCCCTTGCCGAAGCCCATGGAGCCGTGGCGCTCGATCATCTCGAAGAAGACGGTCGGGCGGTCCTGGACCGGCTTGGTGAAGATCTGGAGCAGGTAGCCGTCCTCGTCGCGGTCGGCGAGGATCTTCAGCTCGCGCAGCTCGTCGATCGGCACGCGGGTGTCGCCGACCCACTCGCCGAGGGTGTCGTAGTAGGCGTCCGGGACGGACAGGAACTCGACGCCGGCGGCGCGCATCGCGCGCACGGTGGCGACGATGTCGTTGGTGGCGAGGGCGATGTGCTGGACGCCGGGGCCGTTGTAGAACTCGAGGTACTCGTCGATCTGCGACTTCTTCTTCGCGATCGCCGGCTCGTTGATCGGGAACTTGACCTTCTTGGTGCCGTCCGCGACGACCTTCGACATGAGGGCGGAGTACTCGGTGGCGATGTCGTCGCCCACGAACTCCTTCATGTTGGTGAAGCCCATGACGTCGTTGTAGAACGTCACCCACTCGTTCATCTTCCCGAGCTCGACGTTGCCGACGCAGTGGTCGATCGCCTGGAAGGTGCGCTTGGCCGGCGGCTCGACGATCGGGGCGGCGGCGGTGTACCCGGGAAGGTAGGGGCCGGTGTAGTCCGCGCGCTCGACGAGGGTGTGGCGGGTCTGGCCGTAGGTGGCGATGGCGGCGAGGACGACGGTGCCGTGCTCGTCCTTCAGCTCGTACGGCTCCACCAGGCCGGTGGCACCCTGCGCGACGGCGTGGGCGTAGGCGGCACGGGCGTCCGGGACCTCGATGGCCAGGTCGATCACGCCGTCGCCGTGCTCGGCGACGTGCGCGTCGACGAAGCGGCCCCAGTCGGTGCTCGCCTTGATGACGGAGGTGAACACGAAGCGGGCGGCGCCGTTGGTGAGGACGTAACTGGCGGTCTCGCGGCTGCCGTTCTCCGGTCCGGAGTAGGCGACCAGCTTCATGCCGAAGGCGGTGGAGTAGTAGTGCGCGGCCTGCTTGGCGTTGCCCACGGCGAAGACGACCGCGTCCATGCCCTTCACCGGGAAGGGGTCGGCCTCACGCGCGGTGGAAGGGGTGTGATCCAGGGTCTCAGTCATGGCAGCAGCGTCCCGCCGACCCGCAAGGTGCGCAATAGTTCGCTGTTGGGGTGGGCAATCTGTACAGCGAACGGGGAGTATGTGCGGGCGACTTGTACATCGTGACCATTCGGAGGACCCCGTGGCGATCGATCATTTGGACGGCCGGCTGATCGTGCTCCTGGCGCACGAGCCGCGCATCGGCGTGCTGGAGGCGTCGCGGCGGCTCGGGGTGGCCCGCGGCACCGTCCAGGCGCGGCTCGACCGGCTCCAGGCGAGCGGGGTGATCCGCGGCTTCGGCCCGCAGGTCGACCCCGCGGCACTGGGCTACCCGGTGACGGCCTTCGCGACGCTGGAGATCAAGCAGGGGCAGGGCGCGGACGTGCGGGAGCACCTGGCGACGGTGCCGGAGGTGCTGGAACTGCACACGACCACCGGCCACGGGGACATGCTCTGCCGGCTGGTCGCCCGCTCGAACGCGGACCTCCAGCGGGTGATCGACAAGGTGGTGGCCTTCGAGGGGATCGTGCGGGCGTCGACGGCGATCGTGATGGAGAACGCGGTCCCGCTGCGGATCATCCCCCTGGTGGAGCAGGCGGCGGGAGGGGAACCGGAGTAGCCGGGCGACCGCTTCGCCCGGGGCGGGCGGGCGGCCGTCCCCGGCGGAGCGAGTTACAAAGAAGATGTTGCAAAGAAACCCTTGCAACGTCTTCTTTGCATGCCTACGCTCGGAGCATGCCCGAGCCCCAGAAGCCCGCGAAGGCCGCGAAGGCCCCCCAGAAGCACGAGACCCGCGTGCTCGACCCGCGCTCCCTGCGCGGCCTCGCCCACCCCCTCCGCATGCAGCTCCTCCGGTCCCTGCGGCACCAGGGGCCGGCCACCGCCTCCCAGCTCGCCGAACGCCTCGGCGAGTCCAGCGGGGCCACCAGCTACCACCTGCGCCAGCTCGCCGCGCACGGCTTCGTCGAGGACGACCCGAGCCTCGGCAAGGGCCGCGAGCGGTGGTGGAAGGCCGCCCAGCAGGGCATCCGCTGGGACGAGTCGCTGGACCGGAACTCCGACCCCGACGTCCGGGGCGCCGCCGACCTCCTCCTCCACGAGACCGCCTCCCACCACACCCAGGAACTGTCCACCTGGATCGCCACCCGCCACGAGTGGCCCGCCTGGGCCGGCGCGTCGGACATGAGCGACTTCACCCTGCGGCTGCCGCCCGCCGCCGTGCGCGAACTCGGCGAACGGCTGCACGCCCTGATCGACGAGTACCGGGACGCGCCCGAGGCCGAGGCCCCCGACGCGGCCCGCGTACGCCTCCACCTGCACGCGTTCCCGCAGCGCGAGGCGTGACGCGGGGCGGGGCCGGGACCGGGGGGCCAGGGGCGGGGGCCGGGCCGCTGCGCGGGGCCTCCCCCACCCCGCCCCTTCCCGAAAGCAGGGGCTCCGCCCCCGGCCCCCCGCCCCGAACGCCTGCGGGCTGATTTCAGCCCGTCCGGCGTGTGAGGACACGGCCGGAGGCCGCCGGGGCCCGGGGCGGAGCCCCGGTTACGGGAAGGGGCGGGATGGGGGAAAGCCCCGCGCAGCGGCCCACCCCGCACCCGCACCCGCACCCGCACCAAGCCGTACCCGTATCCGGCCGACCCGCGCACCCACCCGCACCGCCCACCGCCACCTGCGCACGCACCCGCCCACCCCACCCCACCCCACCCCACCCAGGACCGCCCCCGCACCACCCACCCACACCGCCCCCGCCCCCCCCTCACGGAAGGGACCGAGAGGTCATGTCGAACTCCGAGATCCATCTCCTGCTGCACCGGACGACCGCCGCCGAGGCGCACCGGAGGGCCGTCGCCGCGACCCGGCGGGCGGCGTTCCGGGAGCGGGAGGGGCGGCGTCCGGTCGTCTGGAGGGCGCAGCCGCCCGGCCCGGCCGACCTCGCGGTCACCCTCGCCGCATGAGCGCCGCGGGGGGAGTCACCGCCCAGGGGACCGACCGGACGCCCCTGTTCACCGTCCTGACCGCCAACGCGATCTCCATCGCGGGCAATTCGCTCACCCTCATCGGCGTGCCGTGGTTCGCGCTGGAGACCACCGGCTCCCCCGGCAAGGCCGGCTTCGTCGCCTTCTGCGCCGCGCTGCCGGTCGTGCTCTCCGCGATAGCCGGCGGGCCGGTCGTCGACCGGATCGGGCGGCGCCGGGTCGGCATCGCCTCCGACGTGGTGTGCGGGCTCGCCCTCGCCGCGATCCCGCTGCTGCACCACGCGGGGGCGCTCTCGTACGGGACGCTGTGCGCCCTGATGGGCCTCAACGGCCTCTTCCACGCGCCCGGCGAGACCGCCCGCTACGTCCTGGTGCCGGACCTCGCCGCCCGGGCCGGGACGCCGCTGGCGAGGGCGGCGAGCCTGTACGACGCCGTCTCGCGCGGGGCCCGGATGGGCGGCGCCGCGCTCGCCGGCGTGCTCGTGGCGGTCGTCGGCGCCGACACCGTGCTCCTCTTCGACGCGGCGACCTTCGGCCTCTCCGCCGCGCTCACGGCGGCGGGGCTGCGCGGGGTCGCCGCCGCCGCGCCGCGCCGCGACGGACCGCCGCTCTCCCCCGAGCGCTACCGCGCCGACCTCCGCGAGGGGTACGCGTACCTCTTCGGCGACCGGCTGATGCTCGGCATCATGCTGATGGTCATGGTCACCAACGGCCTGGCGCTGAGCTGGAGTTCGGTGCTGCTGCCGCTCCACGCCCGGGAGCACCTGGGCGGCCCGGCCGCGCAGGGCCTGCTGGTCGCCGTCTTCGCGGGGTGCGCGCTCACCGGGGCGCTGCTCTACGGGGCGGTGGGGCACCGCTTCCCGCGCCGGTGGATCTTCACGGTCGGCTTCGTCCTCACCGGCGCCCCGCTGTTCGTGACGGCGGCGCTGACGGGGACGGTGGCGCCGCTGCTCGTGGTGGCGGTGACGGCGGGGCTCGGCGCGGGGGTGCTCAACCCGATCCTGACGACCGTGATGTACGAGCGGGTGCCGGAGGAGCTGCGCAGCCGGGTCGCCGGGGCCAGTACGGCCGGGGTGCTGATGGCGACGCCGCTGGGCGGTCTGGTGACGGGTCTGGTGGTCGAGCGGGCGGGGCTGACGGCGACGCTGCTCGGCGTCGCCGCGCTCTACTTCCTGGTGACGCTCGCCCCGGCGGTCTTCCCCGCCTGGCGCGGCCTGGACGCGAAGCCGGCGGCGGGGCCCCCGGCTAGCAGGACGGCACCTTCGACTCCTGCCCCTGCCCCAGGTCCCGCAGGGACGCCACCGCGCCGCTGAGGGTGGAGACGGGCACCAGCCGCATCCCCTCCGGGAGTTCGGCCCGCGCGTCCGCGCACTCGTCCTCGGGGACGAGGAAGACGGTGGCGCCGTCGCGGGAGGCGGCCTGGGTCTTGAGGGAGACGCCGCCGACCGCCCCGACCTTCCCGTCCGGCGCGATCGTGCCCGTACCGGCGACGACCTTGCCGCCGGTGAGGTCGCCGCCGTCACCGTCGCCGTCGAGCTTGTCGACGACGCCGAGGGCGAAGAGCAGGCCCGCGCTCGGCCCGCCGACGTCGGCCAGGTGGAGGTCGACCTCCACCTGGTCCGGGTCGAGCTTCAGATAGCCGAGGGCGGCGAGGGCGGCGGCGTCCTGGGACTCCTTCATCTGGCCGAGGTTGCGCTCCTCGATCTCGGCGTCGGACTTCCCCGGCGGGTAGACGCTGTCGTGCGGCAGCACCGCCCGGTCGGTGCGGAACCAGGCACCGGCCACGTCCCCGAGGTCCACGTCCGTGCCGGGGCCGGTGGCGAGGATGGTCGTCATCCGCAGCTGCCCGCTGGTGGGCCGGACCGGGGCGCCGGTGATCGTGATGACCTCCCGGCCCCCGTCCTTCCCCAGGACGTCGGTGGTGGTGCCGGGCTGGGCGATGGCGAACGGCAGCGGCGCGAGCCCCGCCACGGCGACCAGCGCGACGACGGGCACGGCGCACGCCGCGAGCACACGGGACCGGGGCATACGGGAGAGACGCGAGAGCACGCACCCAATCTACTGGGCCGGGGTCAGCGGCGGACGCGGGCCGGGGCGTGGCCGAAGAAGGCCCGCAGCTCGCGGCGGACCACGGCCGTGGCCGCCGCCGCGTCCCCGGGCCCGACGAGCCCGTCCCGCACCGCGTCCGTCACCAGCCCCGCGGCGTGCAGCTGGGGGACGAGCGCCGCGTGGTCGGTGAAGACCCAGTGGTTCGCGGCGCGCAGGGTACGGCGCCGGGCCCGCAGGCCCGCCCAGGAGCTCTCGATCCGCCCGGCGCCCTCGAAGCCGTCGGTGCGCAGCAGGAGCAGCGGCCTGCGGCCGGGCCAGGGCTCCAGGTCGAGATAGCCCTCCAGGTCGGCGACGGCCCGGATCCGGGGGTCGCGGGCGGCGAGCAGGGCGGCGGCGGTGCCGCCGGCGGAGTGGCCGTACACCCCGGTGCGGCGGGGGTCGGTGACGGCGGCGACCGTGAGTTCGCCGAGCCGGTCGAGGACGAGGCGGAGGTCGGCGACGCGGGTGTCGACCATGGTCCGGAAGGTCGCCGGGTCCGGCGGGCCGTACAGCACCGTCTCCCGGACGGTGCCGTCCGGGAGCTCCACCTGGCTCGCCTCGCCGGGGTGGTCGACGAGGACGACGACCGTGCCGTGGCTGGCCAGTTCCTCGGCGAGGCCGGTGCCGAGGGTGCGGGCGTCGCCGCCGCCGGGCGTGTACAGCACGACGGGCCTGCGGCCGGGCAGCGGCGGGGCGCCGGTGTGCGCGTGGGTGAGCACCGCGCCCCAGTCGACCCCGGTGGCCGGCAGCCCCCGGACCAGCGGTGCGAGCCGGGCGAAGACGGGCGCCTCGGCGGGGGTGAGCTGCGGGGCGCGCGGACGGCCGGCGACGGTCCGGGCGGGGTAGACGGCGCTGACGACGACCTGGCGGGCGCCCCGGGCGGGGTCCCAGGGGTCGGTGCGGGACCGGTCGGTGAAGGCGTGCCGGACGACGCCGACGGGGTGGGGGCCGGTGGGCGCGGGCAGCACCGGCACGAGGGGGCCGGCGGGGGCGGGCGGGGCGGCGTGCGCGGCACGGGACCCGAGGAGGGCGGTCGTGGCGCCGAGGAGGGCGGCCTTGCCGAGGCCGCGGCGGGAGAGGCTGGTCATGACGGGCATGCTGGTGGGCGGCGGGAGCCCGGGGCGAGGCTTTCGGCTCCGGCCTCAAGGCTGGACGGGACGGCCGGACGGCTGGACGGGACGACGGGGGTCGTGGGGTTGCTGCGGGTGCGTTTCACGGCGGAGGACCTGGCGCGGGTGCGGTGCGCGCCGCGGCCGTCGCCCGTGCCGGAGCTGCACGCGGCGCTGCTGATGCTGGGCGCGCCGCACGAGGGGCTGCTGTTCGGGCGGTGGCGGGCCAGGACGGCGCGGGCCCTGCCGGCGGGCGCGGGGCCGCTGGCCGATCTGGTGCCGGGCGGCTCGGCCCCGGTGTTCCTGGACGTGCTGGGCGACACCCGGCGGGAGGGCTTCGCGGAGATCCGGGCGGCGGCGCCGGGGCTCGTACGGTCCGAGCTGGCGCGGGTGTACGCGGGGCGCGGCCCGGCCCCGGCGTGGGTGCGGGCCCTGCACGCGGGCGGGGCCGAGGCGTGGCGGACCCTCGCGGACGCGCAGCGGGCGGCGTACGGGGCGGTCCTGGCGCCGGTGTGGGGGCGGGTGCAGGACCTGCACCGGGCGGAGTTCGCACGGCACGCGGTGGCGCTGGCCGAGGGCGGCCTGGGGGCGGCGCTGACGGCGCTGGCGCCGGGCTCGCGCTTCGACGGCGGGGTGTGGACGTGGCCGGCCGGGAGCGGGGAGGTCCGGCTCGGCGGACGCGGCCTGGTGCTGCTGCCGACCTTCCACTGGCGGGGCGGGCCGCTGGTGCAGGACCGGCCGGGGCGGCCGGTGGTCGTCGCGTACCCGGCGGGCCCGGGGCTGCCTCCCGTACCGGAGGGCCCCGGCGGCCCGGAGGAGCCCCTGGCGGGCGTGCTGGGCCCGACGCGGGCGGCGCTGCTGCGCGCCCTGCCCGTGCCCCGTACGACGACCGAGCTGGCCCGGCTCCTGGGCGTGTCGGCGGCCACGGTCTCGGCCCACACGGCGGCCCTCCGCACGGCCGGCCTGCTGAGCACGGCCCGCACGGGCCGCTCGGTCCACCACACCCGCACGACAGTGGCGGACCTGCTGCTCCGCTGACCCCGGCACACCACGGCCACGCGACCCGTTCCCGGGAATCCGCGGGCGCACCGCGGCCCGGCCGGGCACGCCGCGGGGGCACCCGCCGACCGGCGGGTGCCCCCGGGGGTACGGCGGGCGGCTAGCGCAGGGCGTCCGCGACCTCGCGGGCGGCGTCCACCACGCGGGGGCCGACCCGCTCCGGGACCACGTCCGCGAGCATGACCACGCCGACGCTGCCCTCGACGCCGGTGACGCCGACCAGCGGCGCCGCCGCCCCGCTCGCCCCGGCCTCCAGCTCGCCGTGGGTGAGGGTGAAGCCCGGTTCGATGAGGGTGCCCTGGCGGGCGGCGAGGATCGCCCGGCCCGCCGCGCCCCGGTCCAGCGGGTGGCGGAAGCCGGCCCGGTAGGCCACGTGGTAGTCCGTCCAGGTGGGCTCGACGACGGCGACGGCGAGCGCCTCCGCCCCGTCGACGAGCGTCAGGTGCGCGGTCGCGCCGATGTCCTCGGCGAGCGAGCGCAGGGCGGGCAGGGCCGCCTCCCGCACCAGGGGATGGACCTGCCGGCCGAGGCGCAGCACGCCGAGGCCGACGCGGGCCCGGCCGCCGAGGTCGCGGCGGACGAGGGCGTGCTGCTCCAGGGTGGCGAGCAGCCGGTAGACCACGGTCCGGTTGACCCCGAGTTTGTTGGACAACTCGGTGACGGTCAGGCCGTGGTCGGTGTCGGCGAGCAGTTTGAGGACTCTGAGTCCCCTGTCGAGCGTCTGGGAGGTCTCCGCGGTCACGACGCCCTCTCCTTCGAAAGAGAAAGTGGCGGCGGGCTCCCACGGGGTTCGCGGCGCCGGTCCCGTCGGCGACGCACGTCAGAGGCCGCCGGCAGGAAGGGGAAACACCGGCTGCGCTCCGCGGCGGCGCTGCCACGGGGCGGTTGCTTTGTGCCGGGACAGTAGCGACCCGCTCCGCTCAGCGGAAGACCTCGTCCAGAATCCGGGCGCGGGCGACCGGATGCGGACGGTTCAGGACCTTCGTCGGCCCTCCTCGGGACTTTGGCTGACAAGAACGGCTATGTCGTGCACGTAGCGTGGAAGGTGCCGGTCGGCCGTCCGTGGGGGCCGGCCCCGGCTCCCGCCCCGCCTCGCGCGGGACGGGAAGGAGGCCCGTACGACCGCCGTCGTACGGGCCTCCTCACGTGCCGGGGGGGCCGGATCACCGCATCGTGCCGGGGGCCGGGTCACCGCATCGGGCCGGGGACCCGGGTCACCGCATCCGGGTGGCCCACTCCTGCACCTTCTTGATCCGCTCGCGGATCTGGCCCGCGGTGGCCTCCGCGCTCGGGGGCCCGCCGCAGACCCGCCGCAGCTCGGTGTGGATCACGCCGTGCGGCTTGCCGCTCTGGTGGACGTAGGCGCCGACCATGGTGTTGAGCTGTTTGCGCAGCTCCAGGAGTTCCTTGTGGGAAACGACGGGGCGCCGCTCGGCCGGAAGCTCCAGCAGGTCGGCCTCGGTGTCCGGCTTCTTGCGGCTGTGCGCGATCTGCCGGGCCTGCCGCTTCTGGAGGAGGAGCTGCACCTGGTCGGGTTCGAGGAGGCCCGGGATGCCGAGGTAGTCCTGCTCCTCCTCGCTGCCGGGGTGGGCCTGCATGCCGAACTCGGCGGCGTTGTAGAGGACGCGGTCGAAGACGGCGTCGGACTCCAGCGCCTCGAAGGGCAGCATGTCCTGCTCGCCGGTGTCCTCGTCCTGCTGCTTCTCCGCCTCCGCCAGCTCCTTCTCGGACTCGGCGTACGGGTCCTCGTCCTCGCCCGCCTTCTTCGGCTTGTCGAGGACGTGGTCGCGCTCGACCTCCATCTCGCTGGCGAAGCCGAGGAGGCTGGGGATGGTGGGAAGGAACACGGACGCCGTCTCGCCGCGCCTGCGCGATCGCACGAAGCGGCCGACGGCCTGGGCGAAGAACAGGGGCGTCGAGATCGTCGTCGCGTACACGCCCACGGCGAGGCGGGGCACGTCGACGCCCTCGGACACCATGCGGACGGCGACCATCCAGCGGTCCGTGGACTCGCTGAACTCGTCGATGCGTTCCGAGGCGGCGGCCTCGTCGGAGAGGACGAGGGTGGCCCTGGTGCCGGTGATCTCGCGGATCAGCTTGGCGTAGGCGCGGGCCGAGTCCTGGTCGGAGGCGATCACCAGGCCGCCCGCGTCCGGGATCGACTTCCGCACCTCGGTGAGGCGCTGGTCGGCGGCGCGGAGCACGTTCGGCATCCAGTCGCCGCGCGGGTCGAGCGCGGTGCGCCAGGCCTGCGAGACGGCGTCCTTGGTCATCGGCTCGCCGAGCCGGGCGGCGATCTCGTCGCCGGCCTTGGTGCGCCAGCGCATGTTGCCGCTGTAGGAGAGGAAGATGACGGGGCGGACGACGCCGTCGCCGAGGGCGTTCCCGTATCCGTAGGTGTAGTCGGCGGAGGACCGCCGGATGCCGTCGTTCCCCTCCTCGTAGGTCACGAAGGGGATCGGGTTGGTGTCGGAGCGGAAGGGCGTGCCGGTGAGGGCGAGCCGGCGCGCGGCCGGGTCGAAGGCCTCCAGGCACGCCTCGCCCCAGGACTTCGAGTCACCGGCGTGGTGGATCTCGTCGAGGATGACGAGGGTCTTGCGCTGTTCGCAGCGGTTGCGGTGGAGCATGGGGCGCACGCCGACGCCGGCGTAGGTCAGGGCGACGCCGTCGTACTCCTTGCTGAGCGGCCCCGCGCTGTACTCCGGGTCCAGCTTGATCCCTATCCGCGCCGCGGCGGCCGCCCACTGCTTCTTGAGGTGCTCGGTGGGGGCGACGACCGTGATCTGCTGCACGACGTGGTGGTGCAGCAGCCAGGACGCGAGGGTCAGCGCGAAGGTGGTCTTGCCGGCCCCTGGTGTGGCGACCGCGAGGAAGTCACGGGGCTGTTCCTGGATGTACTTCTCCATCGCGCCCTGCTGCCAGGCGCGCAGCTTGTTGGCGGTGCCCCAGGGAGCACGGCCGGGGAAGGCGGGAGAGAGGTGATGAGAGGAGGTGGCGGTGGTGGTAGTCACGATCTCCGGTCACGGTTCGACGCTCGTCCAGACGCTCGTCCAGATATGACAACCGGGCCACCTTACCGGCGGGGTGGACGGAACCTCGATCGAAACGGTGCGGGGCCGCGCGCTTTGCGACCCACCTCACGCCGGGAGGATCAGTTCGCGCAGCCCCTGCGCGATCGCCTTGACCTCGTCGAGCGAGCCGGTGGCGACGTCGACGACCAGGCGTTCCGCCGCGTCGATGTCCGGTCGCAACTGGACGCCGTTCATGGCGAGGAAGGTGACGCAGGAGAGCCAGGCCGTGCGCTTGTTCCCGTCGACGAACGGACGGTTGACCGCGAGGGACTGGAGGAGTGCGGCGGCCTTGTCGACGGGGCCGGGATAGGCCTCCTCGCCGAACATCGCCGCGGACGGCCTGTGCACCGCCGACTCCAGCAGCCCCGCGTCCCGGACGACGATGGCCTGGTCGTCGACCGCGTATCCGGCGATGACCAGGACGTCCTCGCCGGAGAGGTAGACGCACGTCACTTCAGGCGCTCCATCAGCTCGTGCCACTTGGCCGCCTGCTCCATGGCCGTCTTCCGCACGATCGCCTCCTGGGCCGTGCGCGCCAGGTAGTCGTCCACCGCCTTGAGGAGGAGGGCGTGCATGCTGGTGCCCTCCTGCTCGGCGCGCTGCTTGAGGGCTTCCGTCTGGTCGTCGCGAAGACGCAGGTTCATGGCCATACCAGAACGGTACCACCGGGTGGGGTCAGAGTGGTACCACTCAGCCCCCCGTCCGTACCCCCAGCCGCGTCGCCACCCACGCCCCCACCAGCGCGACCCCCGCCATCGGCAGGAAGACGGCGGCGAAGGCGCCCGGATGGGAGGCCTCGGAGGCGGCCGAGGTCACCGCGTGCCCGACCGCCCCGCCGCCCAGTGCCGCGAAGGCCGCGCCGCCGCCGGCGAGCAGCAGCACGTTCGACAGCCCGTCGGAGATCTGGAGGGCCGCCGAGTTCGCGCCCGCCTCCTCCGGCGGCGACAGCTTCATCAGCAGCACGCTCGTCGAGGCGATCACCACGCCCATGCCGAGACAGCCGAAGCCCCAGGCCACCGCCACCACCCACACCGGCACGGCCGGCAGCAGCACGCTCGGCGCGGCGGCGATCGCGAGGGCGACGAGCACCATCCCGAGCACGACGAGACGTTCCCGGTACGGCTCCGTCCATGGCCGCGACTGGATCCAGGAACCGAGCGCCCAGGTCAGGCCGCCGAGGGCCAGCGAGAGACCGGCGAGCGTGGGGCTCAGCCCCCGCTGGGTGACGAGCATCAGCGGCACGAAGGACTCCGCCGCGATGAACGACCCCGCGGCCACGCCCCGCAGCAGCACCACCGACGGCAGCCCGCGCGCCGCCCGCACCGTGCCGCGCGGCAGCAGCCCCCGCACCGCCGGCACGAGCAGCACGGCGCCCACGGCGGCGGGCAGCAGCGACAGCCAGCGCAGCTCCTGCCCCGCGTACTGGAGCAGCCCGGCGCCCGCCGAGATCGCGAGGGCCAGCAGGATCCGCCGCCGGTCCCAGGGCGCGACGGGCGCCGACGGATCGGCGGGCCCGGAGGCGGTCCGCCGGATCGCCGGCAGCGCGAGGGCCAGCGGCAGCACGACGAGCACGGGGATCCCGACGAAGACCCACCGCCACCCCAGGTGCTCGGTGATCGTCCCCGACGCGAGCGGCCCGACCACGGAGGGCACGACCCAGCTCGCCGCGAACGCCGCCATGATCGCGGGCCGCAGGTGCTCCTCGTACGCCCGGCTGACGACCACGTACAGCGCGACGATCACCAGCCCGCCGCCCAGCCCCTGCACGGCCCGCCCGAGGATGAACACCCACATCGCGGCGGCCGTCCCCGACAGCAGCAGCCCCGCCGCGAAGGCGCTGATCCCGGCCGTCAGCGGCACCAGCGGCCCGTTCCGGTCGGACCACTGCCCGGCGACGACCATCCCGAAGAGGCTGGTCGTGAAGTACGCGGAGAACGCGAAGGCGTAGACGGACACCCCGTCCAGCTCCCGCGCGGCCACCGGCATGGCCGTCCCGACCGCCGTCGCCTCGAAGGCGATGAGCAGCACGACGGACACGATCCCGATGCTGAGCGCCCGATGGGTGGCGTCGAGGACGGAGCCCCTCGGGGCTTCGGGGGGCAGGGGATCGACGGCGGTCCCGGCTTCCCGGGGTTCGAGGGCGCTCATGGGCCCAGGGTAAGGGTCGTCCCCCGATGTGACCCCTGTCGCGGGTCGTATCCCGCCTTCCCCCTTTGGTCGTACGCCCCCGGTTGCGGACGGCCTACGGCGGCCCTGGCCGGCCCCCGGCGCACCGCCCGCCGCGGAGCCCTACGAGGCGGGCGACGGCTTCACCACGGGGGCGCCGTTGAGGGGATCGCCCTCACAACCGAGTGCGTCGGTGGCCCGTCCCGCCAGGATGTAGAGGAGCTCGATCTGCCGCTTCTCGGCCTCGGTGTCCTCCCGCCTCTCGGAGTTCAGCAGATTCGAGAGTTCGACCTGGAACATCGCCTTCCGGGAGGCTTCCGCAAGCTCTCCCGGCAGTCGGCATGCCACGGAAAGCTTGGCGAGCCAGTGGATCGACTCGACGCGCACACCGTTGACGTCGTAGCGGGTGACCTCCTCCGGCGGCACCCTGCCCCAGTCCAACTCACCGGGTGGGGTCCACGAGAATCGGACGCCCACCCCCTTCGAACCCTGCTGGGGTCGGGGAGCGTAATCACACGTGTTGACGGTCCCGCCCCTCGCCTCGCGCAGATACTCGCCGAGGCGCTGCACCAGCTCCTCCGTCGTCACGTAGAAGGTGGTGCCGAACCGATCGGACCGGAGTGTCCGCTGTACCGCCTTCTCGCCGTCCGAGCCTTCCCGCATGACGCAGAGAGACTCCACGGAGGGCATGGGCTCGGACTCGGACGCACAGGACGTGACCATTACGGCGAGGGCGAGCAGCCCGGCGAACCGCTTGCGCATCTCCACCCTCACTTCGGCGACTGAAGATGCGCTCTGGCCGCATCCCTGCCGCTGGTGAACGAAGTGTTGGCCTCACGCCGCGCCGTTTCGTGGGCACTGCTTTCCATGACCTGCTCGCGCTTTCCCCAGTTGTCCATCATCTGGTTGAGGCCGTCCGCTCCCTTGGCATAGCCCTCGCTGCCCTCCCGCTTTGCCGTGTCCTCCGCGTCGTCCTTGACGCTCTGCTCCCAGTGGAAGCCGATCGTGTCGACGAGCGAACTGGCCGCCGAACCCACCACCGGGAGCTCTCCGATGACTCCGTTGACGCCGTTGACCGAGTAGTTGGCCGTCTGCTCCGCCCACTTCTCCCTGTCGTCCTGCTTGTCGACGTACACATCGGTGCCGATTCCGTTGAGTGCGCCCATGGCGTTGCCGATGCCGCTGGCCCGGTTGTTCCAGTCGGCGCTGGAATCGTGCACGGTGCCCGAGAAGCCCGGGGCGCCGTCCAGCACCGAGGCGGAGTAGGTCCGCTCGGTGTCGTACAGCAGGGAGAAGGCAGGGGCGTCGTCCGCGATCCCCCGCATAACCCGCACGAGGCTTCCCTGCCCCACGGCGATGTGCGACTCCTTCCCCGAACCGTGGATGGAGTCGCTGCCACCGACGCCGCCGTAGTCCGATTCCTGCCCCTGAAGAATCACATGCGTGTCGGATACGTAGTCGGCCATCGCCTGGGCCAGTGGCCGGCGCAGGTCCTCCAAGTGCTCCGGGAACTCGTCGCCGCCCATCTCGCTGTCGAGCAGCCGGATGGTGTCGTGCATCACGCGCGCCTGGCCCTCGGTGTGCGGGCCGGGCGGGCCGAGCTTCTCGCCGGGCGCGTGGCCGGTGGCCGCGGCTTGGAGGGCCGCGCCGAGGCCCTCCGCCTTGGGCGTGCCCTCGAGGTCCCACTCGCGCTCGGTGAGCAGGTACGCGAGGTGGTCGTTCTTGTTCCCCTGGGCGGCCGGGTCGAGGAAGTACTCGGCCGACTCCGGGTCCTCGCTCATGGTCCTGAGCAGTGCGTCCAGCGGATCGGCCACGAGGTTCGGGCGCTCGGGGTCATCGTCGTGCGACCAGTCCACGTGCTCCCGCTCGGCGTCGATGATGCCGTGGCCCACGTCGTTGAGGAACTGCTTCCCGTAGCCTTCGCCGTTCTCCATCAGCGTCGTGAGGACCTGGTACCCGTGGACCGGGTCGTCGCCGCCCAGCGATTCGTCGCCGACGTTGTCGAGCTCCTGCATGAAGGGCCTGTAGGCGTAGCTGTTCGGGTCCCTGGTGCCCGACACGAGCGTCGTGGCGAGGCTCGTGGTGAGGGACTCGTAGAGCTTCTTGTCGGCTGCGGAGACGTCGCCGTCGTGGGCCGCCCTGTTCATCTGGTCGGCGAGTCGCAACATCCCCTCCGCGCCCAGGCCGTACAGGTATCCCTCGCTGAAGCGCTTGTCGTCGGCGTTCTGGCTCAGGAGCTTCCGGTAGTGCTCGAGCTCCTCGGGCGAGGCCTTCCCCGAGCGGACCTTCTCCGTCAGGGCCAGCGCCTCCACCGCCTCGACGTCGCCGACCGGCCTCGGGTTGAACCCGACCGGCCAGCTCGCGTCCGCGCCCGAGGCGTTCAGGAGGGCGCGCTTCACGTCCTCGTCCCACTCGCCGACCGCCTTCACCGCGTTCATGATGGCGCGGGTGTGGGAGTCCTCGACGTTCGGGAGGTCCGGGTCCTGACGGACGGTCTTCGCCGTGGTCGCGTCGACCTTGCCGAAGTCGTAGCTCGCGACGCCGCTGTCCGAGACCTTCATCCCCGCGTCGACGGCGTCGGCGACCGCCGACTTCACCGCCGCCTTGAGTTCGACGAACCCGGCGTGCGCGTCACGGAGGAGCGACTCCATGGCGCGCGCTTCCTTCTGCGCGGAGGCGTACTCCTTGCGTGTCACCACGAAGGGCTGGATCGACGCGGTGGCGCTCTCCCCGCTCCAGCCGCCTCCCGTCGAGACGCTCTGGACCTCCTTCGCGAAGATGTCCTCGAGGATCGTGAACTTCGCCGCCATGTTCTTCCAGCCGTCCGCGGCGCCGGTGAGAGCGGAGAAGTCCGTCTCCATGATCTGCTGATAGCTCGGCACAGGTCCCGCCCTACCGTTCCAGGCCCGAGAGGCCGGACTGCACGGAGCGGACCGTCAGTCCGGCCGTGGCGTCGGTTCCCGTCAGGGTGCTGACCGCGCCCCGCAAGCCGGCCTTGTGCGAACTCAGCCGCCCCAGCAGTTGCTTCACCTGGTCGTCCCACTTCTCGTGGGCCTTCCTGAGGCCCACGGCCGTGTCCCAGCCCGCGAAGGACCTGACAGCCGCGGCCGTGGGCGCGTCGGCGACGTCGGCCGCCTTCCGCGTGCCCGGCTCCAGCGTGGTCTCGATGGTGTTGGCGGCTTTTTTCTTCTTCTCGGGCACGCTTCCCAGGACACCTGCCCCACCGGCACCGGCGGGAGCTCCGGCGCCCCCGCCGGCTCGGTTCAGCTGCATCTGCGTCGACTGTCGCTCAGCCGCTTCGGCCTTGAGCCGTTCCCACTCCTGCCAGGCCATCGCATACCCCCGTCCACCGGTGAAGCACGGAAGCTTACGCGTATACGCAGAAGCACACGGACGTACACGTCGAGATCCAGCCGGTCGAGGAAACCCGTACCACCCAGCCCAAGTAGCAGGCGAACCGATACTGCATATACGTTCACGTTCGCTATCGGCCACCCGGGCCGTCGGCAAGTTCGTCAGGTGCTCCGCCCCGCCTCCGTCCCCGCCTCCACCCCTACCCCGACTGTGAACGGCGTATGGCAGTGGCATTGCGGTCCCGTGGCATGCCTCCGGATCCCCTTGAGGCCCTTTCCGGCGGCTCCTAGTGTCTTCCTTGTCGCCACACCGACACGACCGTGTGCCCGAGTGGTTCAGGGGCTCGTCTGCAAAGCGAGTGACGCGGGTTCGAATCCCGCCGCGGTCTCCGCTTCGGCACATCCCCGTACGGCCTTCCCCGGCCGTACGGGGATGTGCCATGGTCCGCCGCATGAATGATCACGGCAGACGCAGACTGGGCACCCTCGTGGGTGTCGGCCTGGCCGGGGGGCTGCTGCCCGGCATCACCTTCGACGGCGAGGACGCCGACGCCCTGCTCGGGCTGATGGTCGCGGCGGTCGTCGTGGTCGTGCTCACCCAACTCGTGTACGTCGGGCCCTCGGGGCGCGTGCCGGTGCCGGTGCTCGCCGTGTTCGGGGCGGTCGGGTTCGCGCAGGACGCCCTGATCTGGTGGCTGCTGTCCTGGCTGGCGCCGAAGGTCTCGGCCATGCACGTCGAGGGGTGGGGGACGGTCCTGCTGGCCGCCCTCCTCACGCGCGGGACCGTGCTGGCCGCCTCCCAGCTGACCTCCCGCGTGGAGATCGCGGAGGAGTGAGAGGCGGCCGGCCCCCTCGCGGGTCGGCCGGCCCTCGCGGAGCGGACGGCCCCCGCCGGGCGGCGGGGGCCGTCCGCCCGGTCAGGGGGTCGCCGCCACCGCCGCCTGGGGCCGGATCGGCAGGCGGTTGACCGGGCGGCCGGTGGCCGCTCGGACGGCCGCCGCGACGGCCGCCGGCGAGGTGACGACCGGGACGGCACTGGCCGGCTTCGCCCCGAAGGGGGCGACGACGTCCCGTTCCTCGACGAGCTTCACGATGTGGATGTCCGGCGCGTCCAGCGAGGTCGGCAGGGCGTAGCCGGTGAGGTCGGGGTGGCGGACCAGGCCGCGGGCGGTGCGCAGGTTCTCGGTGAGGGCCGCGCCGACGCCCTGGGTGACGCCGGCCTCGATGCGGGTGGCGAGCTGGGCGGGGTTGAGGATCCGGCCGACGTCCTGGGCGACGGCCATCTCCACGACCCGGACGGCGCCGAGTTCGACGTCGACGTCGACGACCGCGCGGATCGCGCAGAAGGCGAGGCCGACGAAGGCGTCGCCCTGCCCGGACCCGTCCAGCGGCTCGGTGGGGTGCGGGCGGCACTGGGCGGTGGCCCACAGCTCCTTGCCGTTCATCTCCTCGGCGACGGTGGTCGACAGGACGCCGTCGTACGAGGTGATCTTGCCGTCGCTGATCTGGAGCAGCTCCGTCGACATGCCGAACTTGTGGGCCAGCGGCTGGAGGAGCTGGGTGCGGACCATCTTGGCGGCGCGTTCGACGGCGCCGCCGGAGACCCAGGTGTGGCGGCCGTGGGTGGCGGCGCCGGCCGGCGGCTGGTCGGTGTCGACGGGGGCGACGTGGACCTCGTCGACGCCGAGGGTCTCCTGGACGATCTGGCGCGCGAGGGTCGAGAAGCCCGAACCGGTGTCCACCGCCGCGCAGATGACGGTCGCGACGCCGTCCAGGACCCGGACGGTGGCGGTGGAGACCTCGTCGGTGCCCTCGGCGCCGAGCATGTGCACCATGCCCAGCGCGTAGCCCACGCCCCGCCGCACCGCGCCGGGTTCGCCCGCGCCCTCCGGTCCGCCGGGCAGCAGCCACTCCTCCTCCGGGGTGTCCTTGGGGAGGGGCGGCAGCCGGAAGTCCCGCACGGCGGCGAGGAGTTCGGCGACGGGGGCCGGGCAGGTGACGGTCTGGCCGGTGGGCAGGAGGTCGCCGGTGGCCAGTACGTTCCGCATGCGCAGCTCGGCGGGGTCGATCCCGAGCCGGCCGGCGAGCTTGTCCATCTGCGCCTCGTAGGCGGCGCACACCTGCATGGCGCCCTCGCCGCGGACGTGGCCGGAGGGCGGGTTGTTGGTGCGGACGGCCCAGCCCTCGACGAAGGCGTGCGGGACGACGTACGGGCCGCAGGCGAAGGCGACGGCGGCGGCCAGGGACTCCGAGGAGGAGTCGGCGTAGGCGCCGGCGTCGAGGAGGATCTGCGCCTCGACCTTCACCAGCCGGCCCTCGGCGTCCGCGTGGTGGCGGTAGCGCAGCAGGGTGGGGTGGCGGTGGGCGTGGCCGAGGAAGGACTCCTCGCGGGTGGCGGTGAGCTTCACCGGGCAGCCGGTGCGCAGCGCGAGCAGGCCCAGCGGGATCTGGAAGCCGGGGTCCTCACGGTCGCCGGTGGCGCCGGGCACGCCGGTGACGACGACCTTGACCCGGTCGGGGGCGAGGCCGAAGCAGGCGGCGGCGAGGTCGCGGTCGGTGTGCGGGTCGGTGGAGGCGGTGTACAGCTCGACGCCGCCGTCGGGGCGGGGCACGGCGAGTCCGGCCTCGGCGCCGATGGGGGCGGGGTCCTGGCGGCCGACGCGGTAGAGGCCCTCGACGACGACCTCGCCGGTGGCCTCGGGGTCGCCGAAGCTGAGCGGGATGTGCCGGATCAGGTTGCCGTCGGGGTGGAGGGGTTCGGCGGCGAAGGCCTTCTCCGGGTCGGTGACGGGCTCCAGGAGCTCGTACTCGACGAGGACGGCGGCGGCGGCGAGCCGGGCGGTGTCGGGGTGGTCGGCGGCGATGGCGGCGATGGCCTCGCCGTGGTGGCGGACCAGGCCGTCGGCGAAGACGGGCCGGTCGGCGACCTGCCGGCCGTAGGTGGCGGCGCCGGGCACGTCGGCGGCGGTCACCACGGCGCGGACGCCGGGCATCGCCTCGGCGGCCGAGGTGTCCACGGAGACGATCCGGGCGTGGGCGTGCGGGGAGCGCAGGATCGCGGCCCACAGCAGGCCTTCCGCCCACAGGTCGGAGGCGTACGGGAAGGTGCCCTCGGCCTTGGCGCGGGCGTCGGCCTGCGGGAGGGAGGCGCCGAGCCCCTGGAGCGGGGTCTCGGGCTCCGGCGCGGCCCCGGCGGCCTCCGCGAAGGGGAGGGTGGGGATGGCGGTCGTCGCGTCGCTGCTCACGCCGAGCCTCCGTCGTGCTGGTGCGGGATGCGGGGGGAGGCGTCGTCCTCGCCCGCGGTGGCGTGCTCGGTGGCGCCGGCGGCGCGCTCGGCGACGACGTCCTCGACGGCCTGGAGCACGCCCTTGTAGCCGGAGCAGCGGCAGAGGTTGCCGGCGAGGGCCTGGCGGGTCTCCAGTTCGGTGGGGGCGTGGTTGCCCTCGAGCAGGTCGTGCACGGTCATGCACATGCCCGGGATGCAGAAGCCGCACTGGACGGTCCCGCACCGGGAGAGCGCGCGCTGCACGTCGGACGGCTCGCCGTCCACGGCGAGGCCCTCGACGGTCCGCACCTCGGACCCGGCGGCGGTCGCGGCGGGCACCAGGCAGGAGGCCACGAGCCGGCCGTCCACCTGCACGTTGCACGCCCCGCACTCGCCCTGCGAGCAGCCGTCCTTGGCCCCGGCGAGCCCGAGCCGCTCGCGGAGCACGTACAGCAGCGACTCCCCGATCCAGGAGTCGGTGACCGGCCGGTCGGCGCCGTTGACCCGCAGCACGTAGGAGGTGTGCGGGTGCTCGTCGCTGTCGACGGAGGTGTACGAGGGGACCGGGGCGTCCGGCACGTCCGGGAGGCCCGGCTCGGCCCCGGCCGTCTCGACGACGGCCCCGGGCCCCGCTTCCGGCTCCGGCTCCGCCCCCGGCTCCTCGACGGACGGGGGCTCCTCGACGACGGACGGCGCCTCCTCCACGGGCTCCGAGGCGGGCTCCGCGACGGGCTCCGAGGCGGGCGCCGGTACGGGCTCCGCCGCGGCATCCGGCACCGCCCACGGCGCCGGCGCGCCGCCCGGCAGGGTCGGCGGGGCCTGCTCGTACGAGACGGGCCCGGGGGCGGCCAGCTCCTCCGCGACGGGCGCGGCCGGCGCGACGGACTCGAACGGATCGGCCGGCACGGGGGGCTCGGCCGGCACGGGGGGCTCGGCCTGCTCGAAGGGCTCGGCCGGGAAGCCGGGCGCCGGCTCGCGGAGGGCCCCCGCCGCCTCGGGGACGACCGGGACCTCCCACTGGCCGGTCCCGCCGAAGTGCCACTCCGCCGTCGCGTGCGGGTCGTGCTCCGCGTACGGACGCGCGGCGGGAACGCCCGCGGCCTCCTCGCCGTACCCGTGCGGCAGCGGCTCGGGGCCCTGCTCCTGGAACGGCCCGGGGAAGGGCTCCGGCTCCGGCGCGAAGAACTCCACGCCCTCGGCGGGCTGCGTCAGCGGCTGGAGCGGCACGATCATCGGCGGCGTGTAGCCGTGGCCGGGGGCCTCCAGCGGCACCCCGTCCAGCATGAACTCCGGCGGCAGGTGGACGAAGGCGGTCGCGCCCTCGTCGTACCCCTCGCTCTGCGGGATCGGCTCCCAGCCGCCCGGCGCGGCGGGTGCCACGGTCTCGTTCGGCTCGTTGTTGCCGGCGTTCACGACAGGGCCCTCCCCAGTGCCCGGCGGGCGAGTGTGGCGACGGTGCGCCGCAGGTGCTGTACGGCGGGCGGCAGCTGCTCCTCGCCCGGCGGGTCGGGGACGCAGGCGGCGGCCACGTACTCGCCGAAGGCCGTCAGGGCCTCCGGGGCGAGCCCCCGGTCGTTGTCCCAGTCGACGAGGGAGGCGATCCAGCGCTCGGCCTCCAGCGGGCGCAGCGGCATCGGGGCGACCGCGCCGACGGCGCAGCGCACCCCGCGCCGGGCCGGGTCGAGGACGACGGCGACGGAGGCGGTGGCGCGGGCCGGGCCGGTGCGTCCGGTGGCCTTGAGGAAGACCTGCGGGGCGTGCAGCAGCGGCACCCGGACGAAGGCCACGAGCTCGCCGGGGGCGAGCAGGTCGCGGCCGGCGAGCAGGTGCGAGACGGGGATCTCGCGGCTGCCGAGCGGGCCGACGACGACGAGGTCGGCCTCCAGCGCGGCGAGCACGGGCAGCGAGTCGCCGGTGGGGGCGGCGGTGACGACGTTGCCGCCGAGGGTGCCGGCGTTGCGGATCTGCGGCGGCCCGGCCGCGCGGGAGGCGGCGGCGAGGGCCGGGATGAGGGCGGCGAAGTCGGGGCGGCCCATGCGGGCGTGGGTGAGGCCGGCGCCGAGGAGGGCGTGGCCGTCCTGGTACTGCCAGCCGCGGATCTCGTTGATGCGGCTGAGGCCGACGAGTCCGGCGGGGCGGAGCTGACCGCGGTTGACGGCGGCCATGAGGTCGGTGCCGCCGGCGACGGGCACGGCCGCCGGCATCGCGGTCAGCGCGTCCACCGCCTCGTCGAGCGAGGCGGGCAGCGTCACGGACTGCGCCGTCTGTGGTGCGTGCGTGGTCAACCCGCTGCCCCTTCCCGGTTGTCCCGGTACGTCCCCGACTGTGCCCGGCCGCCGCGCGCGTGCGAGCGGGCGCACGGCGCGCCTGTGTGTGGGCGTACCGTACGTGCTCACAGGCCGGACGTGGCAACTCTGGCACATCTTCCGGGCCGTCCGGAGCGAGGGGCCGCGCGCGCCCCCTCGCCGCCGGACGCCCCGGCCACCCGGGACGCCCGGGATGGCCGGAACCGTCCCGGGACGCCACGGGACGCCCTGACAGAGAAGGTAACTCCCGTTTCGCCGCTCCCGGGTGACCCCGGAGAGCGAGCTGCCTCACACGATCGGGGGCGGTCCGTCGATCGGGCGCCCGAGGAGGCCGGGGCGGCGCTGCCAGGGCGCGGGGCCGGCCGGCGGCCGGTAGGCGACGCCGAGGGCGTCGAGGCGCCGGTAGTGGGTCTCCATGCGGCGCAGGAAGCCGTCCGTGTCGCGGTCGGCGGGGGCGGGCAACGCGGACCAGGCGACCTCGGCGAAGGCGGCGAGGCGGGGGAAGACCTGGTAGTCGACGCGGGCCCGGTTCTCCATCACCTCGGTCCACACGTTGGCCTGGGTGCCCAGGACGTGCCGGGCCGCCGCCTCGGACAGGCCCGGCGGGACGGGCTCGAAGCGGTAGACGTCCTCCAGGGTCCGCACGAAGCCGATCGGCACCGGCTCGTCCTCGCCGCCGTCCTGCCGGTGGTCGAGGTAGACCTGCTGCTCCGGGCACATGACGACGTCGTGCCCGGCCTCGGCGGCGGCGATCCCGCCGCCGTAGCCGCGCCAGGACGACACGGCCGCGCCCTCCGCCAGGCCGCCCTCCAGGATCTCGTCCCAGCCGATGAGGCGGCGGCCCCGGTCGGCGAGCCAGCGGTCGAAGTGCCGGATGAACCAGGACTGGAGGCCCTCCTCGTCGCCGACGCCCAGCTCCGCGATCCGGGCCTGGGCGGCCGGGGACTCCTTCCACTGGTCCTTGGGGCACTCGTCGCCGCCGACGTGCACGAAGGTCGACGGGAACAGCTCCAGGACCTCCTCGAGGACGCCCTCGTAGAAGCGGAGCACCTCCTCGGTCGGGGCGAGGACGTTCGGGTTGACGCCCCAGGTGTCCCAGACGGTGAGGGCGGCGGTGTCGACGACGTCGGTGTTGCCGAGCCGGGGGTAGGCGGCGATGGCGGCCTGCGAGTGGCCGGGCAGGTCGATCTCGGGGACGACGGTGATGTGCCGCTCGGCGGCGTAGGCGACGATCTCCCGGATGTCGTCCTGGGTGTAGAAGCCGCCGTGCGGGGTGTCGTCCCACAGCGGCGAGGCCCGGTGGCCCCGCTTGGAGCGGGCCCGCCAGGACCCGACCTCGGTGAGCCGCGGGTACCGCTCGATCTCGATCCGCCAGCCCTGGTCGTCGGTGAGGTGGAAGTGGAAGACGTTCAGCTTGTGCGCGGCCATCAGGTCGAGCAGCCGCAGCACGTCCTCCTTGGCGGTGAAGTGCCGGGAGACGTCGAGGAGGAGGCCGCGCCAGCCGAAGCGGGGGCGGTCGGCCACCTCGGTGTACGGCAGCCCCCAGGTCCGCCCGGGCAGCGGCGCCCGGCGGTACGCGTCGGGGCCGAGGAGCTGCCGGAGGGTCTGGGCGCCCCAGAAGAGCCCGGCGGGCCCGCCGCCGTCGAGGAGGACGCCGTCGCCGCTCACGGAGAGGCGGTAGCCCTCGGGGCCGTGCTCCCGCTCCGTCTCCGGGGAGATCCGCAGCCGGACCGCGCCCGGGCCGGTGCCGTCGGGGAGGGGCAGGCCGGTGGCGGCCCCGAGGACGGAGCGCAGCCAGCGGGCGGTGGGGCCGGTGCCGGGTCCGGCGTCGAGGGCGGTGCCCGCGCCGAGCGGGAGCAGGCCCTCCGGGTGGCCGGCCGTCAGGGGCGCCGGGATCAGGTCCGTCTCTGTCATCGTGTCAGTCCTTCACCGCCCCGCCCAGTCCGGAGACCAGGCGGCGCTGTACGAGTACGAAGAAGACGAGGACCGGGATCGTCATCACGGTCGAGCCGGCCATGATGCCTCCCCAGTCGTTCTCGTCGGGCTTGAAGAAGACGAGCAGTGCCATCGGGAGGGTGGACTGCGAGGTGTCGCTGATGAGGAACGACTTGGCGAAGAGGAAGTCGTTCCAGGTGGAGATGAACGAGAAGACGCTGGTGGCCACCAGGCCCGGCAGGACCAGCGGGAAGAGGATCGTCCACAGGAAGCGGGCGTGGCTCGCCCCGTCGATCCGGGCCTGTTCCTCCAGCGCCTCCGGCACGGCCCGGACGAAGCCGCGCAGCATCCAGATCGCGAAGGGCAGCGAGAAGGCGAGGTGCGGCAGGACGAGCGAGCCGAGGGTGTTGAGGAGTCCGGCGTCGCGCATGAGGAAGAAGAGCGGGATGGTCAGCGCCTCGACCGGCACCATCTGGGCAACCAGGAACATCACCAGGAGCGTGGTGCGGAACCGGAAGCGGAAGCGAGTGACGGCGGTCGCGGCGAGGAAGGCGATGACGGCGGAGGCGAGCACGACGGCGGTCGCCACCAGCAGGCTGTTGAGGAAGTAGCGGCCGAAGTCCTGCTGCTCGAAGACGCGCCGGAAGGAGTCGAGGGACGGGGAGAGGGTCCACGGCCTCGGCTCGGTCGACTGGATCTCGCCGGCCGGTTTGAAGGCGGAGAGCACCATCCAGTACAGCGGGAAGGCGACGGCGACGGCGGTGAGGAGCGCGGCCGCCTCGGCGAGCAGCCGTCCGGGGCGGCGGACGCGCGGGGCGTGGCGGGCGGTCACAGGTCCTCCCCCTGGCGGCGCAGCAGCCGCAGGTACACCAGGGTCACGGCGAGCAGGATCAGCAGCATGACGACGCCGATGGCCGCGCCCAGGCTGTACCGGGAGGAGGAGAAGGCCTGCTGGTAGGCGTAGACGTTGAGGACCAGGTTCTGCCCGGCGATGCCGCCGCCGCCCGTCATCACGTAGATCTGGGTGAAGACCTTGAAGTCCCAGATGACGGACTGGATGGTGACGACGGCGAGGATCGGGCGGAGCAGCGGCGCGGTGACGGTCCGCCAGATCCGCCACTGCGAGGCGCCGTCGAGGGCGGCGGCCTCCAGGACCTCGGTGGGGACGGCCCGGATCCCGGCGTAGACGGTGACCATCACGAAGGGGAACGAGCACCAGACGACTTCGAGGAGGACGAGCGCGAAGGCGCTGTACCGCCCGTAGGTCCAGGAGAAGTCGCCGAGGCCGAGGAGCCTGTTGACGGGGCCGAAGTCGGCGTCGAAGAGGAAGACCCAGACGGTGGAGCCGGTGACGGCGGGGGTGGCCCAGGCGCCGAGCGCGGCGAGCATCAGGGCGAGGCGGGGCAGCGCCCGTACCCGGGTGAGGAGCACGGCGAGCGCGCAGCCGACGACGAGGGTGCCGGCCACGCAGGCGGCGGCGAAGACGACGGTGGCGAGGAGGACCTGGCGGAACTGCGGGTCGGCGAAGAGGGCCGTGTAGTTGCCGAGGCCCTGGAAGGAGGTGGGTGCGCCGCCGCTGACCTGGGCCTGGGTGTACTCCAGGAAGGAGATCAGGCCGAGCTGGTAGACGGGGTAGACGAGCAGGGCGCCGAGCACGGCGAGGGCGGGCAGGAGGTAGAGCCAGGGGGTCCAGGCGGAGGTGCCGGTACGACTCCGGGGGCGGCGGGCGGGCCGTTTCGCGGGGGGCGCGGGGGCCGGCGGCGCGGGGGCGGTGAGCGTCACGCGGTTCATCCCGCCTCGGCGAAGGACGCGTCCATCTTCTTCGCCGCGTCGCCGGCGGCGGTCTTCACGTCCTTCCGGCCGCTGGCGATCTCCTGGAGCATCGTGGGGACGACGAGCGAGGAGTCGATGCGGCCCCAGGCGGGGGTGGCGGGCACGAACTTCGTGCCGGCGGCGAGGGTGTCGATGAAGGGCTTCACGAAGGGCTTGCGGCGGGCCGCGTCGGCGCGGACGTCGGTGAAGGTGGGCAGGAAGCCCATCGCGTCGAAGAGCCCGGCCTGGGTCTTCTTGCCGGCGAGTTCCTTCATGAGGTCGACGGCGAGGGTGCGGTGCGAGGTGGACTTGAGGACGCCGATGTTGTTGCCGCCGGCGAAGGCGGGGGCGATGGATCCGGGGGTGGTGCCGGGCAGCGGGACGACGGCGTACTTGCCCCTGACCTGTCCGGCCTCGACGGCGGCGTGGCTGAAGTCGCCGCCTATGGCCATGCCGGCCTTGCCGGCGGCGAAGGCGGTGATGGTGGCGTTGCCGCCCATCTGGGCGCAGGTGGCGGCGGGGCAGTTGTCGTCGCCGAGGAGCGAGGTGTAGGTGGTGAGGCCCCTGACGGCGGCGTCGGAGTCGAGCGCGGCCCGGTAGGAGCCGGAGGCGTCCCGGGTGGCGAGGTCGCCGCCGGCGGCCCAGACGAAGGGCAGGGCGCCGTAGGTGAAGGCTCCGCCGGCGGCGAGGCCGTACAGCTCCGGCTTCTCCTTGCGGATCCTCTTCGCGGTCGCGACGAGTTCGTCCTGGGTCCTGGGGGTGGCGAGGCCGAGTTCCCGGAAGACGTCGGTGCGGTAGTAGAGGGCGCGGACGCCGACGAAGAGCGGGGCGCCGTAGACCTTGCCGTCGACGGTGACGGACTCCCGGGCGGTGGCGTCGGTGTCGGCGGCCTGGTCCCAGGCGGTGAATTCGGCGGTGACGTCGGCGAGTCCGCCGTCCGCGACGTATCCGGCGGTGTCGGTGTTGCCGTACTCGATGACGTCGGGGGCGGACTTCGGGTCGTTGAAGGCCGCCTTGACGCGCTGGGCGCGGGTCTCGACGGGGATGTACTCGACCTCGACGTCGGCGCCGGGGTGCTTCTCCTCGAAGGCGGCGACGACGCCGTCGACGACCTTCTCCTTGGGCTGGTTGGCGACCTCCTGGAAGAGCCAGACCCGCAGGGTGCCGGTCTTCTCGTCCCCGTCGGCGGCGGGGGCGGAGGTCTGGGGCGCGCAGGCGGCCAGGACGAGGGCGGCGAGCGGCAGGGCGATGGGGGCGGCGATCCGGGCAGGAAGTTTCATGACGTTCCCCTCCGAGCATGCGTTGCACCATGCGCAACGGGCGTTTCGTGCCTCACAACAACAGCGGTGAGGTTAGGCGCGCCCGGCGATCACGACAAGAGGTCTCGACCACTTCGGGCCCGTCGGCGGGGCCCCGCGAGCCCGCCGCGGGCCCCGGGGAAAACGGAACGGCCCCCGTCGTACGCACCGCTGGTGCGTACGACGGGGGCCGTTCCCGACGGGGCCGGTGGCGGGGGTTACTTCCCCTTGCCGCCGTCCTTGCCGCCCTTGTCCTTGTCTCCGCCCGAGCCCATGGACTCGTAGATCTCCTTGCACATCGGACAGACCGGGTACTTCTTGGGGTCGCGCCCCGGCACCCAGACCTTCCCGCACAGGGCGACGACGGGAGTGCCGTCGAGGGCACTCGCCATGATCTTGTCCTTCTGGACGTAATGGGCGTAGCGCTCGTGGTCGCCGTCACCGTGGGACACCTGCGGCGTCGGCTCGACGAGGGTTCCCGTACCTGCCCCGCGCTCGGGCTCGAGAGTGCTCATGGGACCCAAGGGTACTGAACCCCGCGGGCCTCAGTTGAGCGAAGGGTCGTCGGGGTAGGTGGCGACCATCGCGAGGTCGCCGCGCTGGCGCCGCAGCACCTGGCGCCAGAGGGTCTCGGGGGTCGGGGAGGAGACGTCGCCGGGCTCGGACTCGACGACGTACCAGGCGCCGTCGGTCAGTTCGGCCTCCAGCTGGCCGGGGCCCCAGCCCGCGTAGCCGGCGAAGATGCGGAGGGCGCCGAGCGCGGGGCCGAGGAGTTCGGGCGGGGTCTCCAGGTCGACGAGGCCGATCGCACCGAAGACCCGGCGCCAGCCGAGCGGTCCCTCGTCGCCGGGGATGACGGCGAGGCCGAGGGCCGCGTCGAGGGAGACGGGGCCGCCCTGGAAGACGACGCCCGGCTCGCCGGCCAGCCCGGCCCAGGGGGCGAGCACGTCACCGACGGTGACGGGGGTGGGGCGGTTGAGGACGACGCCGAGCGAGCCCTCGTCGTCGTGATCGAGCAGCAGCACCACCGCGCGGTCGAAGTTCGGGTCCGCGAGGGCGGGGGTGGCCACGAGCAGCCGTCCTGTGAGCGAGGACACCTCGGTCATGCGACACATGATCCCGCATCTTCGGCGCGCGCGGGGGTTCTCGGGCGCGACGCGGGGAGAGGCCGGGGGAATCCGGGGGAAAGCGAGCGAGCCTCGCAGGTCGGGAGGGGCGGGACGGGAGGTGACGGACCGCCCGCCGGAGACAACCGGACGGTGACCCTCCGCAAGATCACGGAAACGGAGGGTGTTGTGCCGAATTCATTACATCTGACAGGCACCCCGAGGGGCCCGATCGGGGTGCAATGGCCCCTTACCCTTTTCTCTGGCCACCCGACCGACGACTCCGGAACGCGAGATTCATGACCGGCACAGACAGCCATGACGTACTGCTCGTCCACGGCGGCACCCCGCTGGAGGGTGAGATCCGCGTCCGCGGCGCGAAGAACCTCGTGCCCAAGGCGATGGTCGCCGCCCTGCTCGGCAGCGGTCCGAGCCGACTGCGCAACGTGCCGGACATCCGCGACGTCCGCGTCGTCCGCGGGCTGCTCCAGCTGCACGGCGTGACGGTCCGCCCCGGCGAGGAGCCCGGCGAGCTGGTGCTGGACCCGACGCACGTCGAGTCCGCCAACGTCGCCGACATCGACGCCCACGCCGGCTCGTCGCGGATCCCGATCCTCTTCTGCGGCCCGCTGCTGCACCGCCTGGGCCACGCCTTCATCCCCGGCCTCGGCGGCTGCGACATCGGCGGCCGGCCCATCGACTTCCACTTCGACGTGCTCCGCCAGTTCGGCGCGACCATCGAGAAGCGGGCCGACGGCCAGTACCTGGAGGCCCCGCAGCGCCTTCGCGGCTGCAAGATCCGCCTCCCGTACCCCTCGGTCGGCTCGACCGAGCAGGTGCTGCTCACCGCGGTGCTCGCCGAGGGCGTCACCGAGCTGTCGAACGCGGCGGTGGAGCCCGAGATCGAGGACCTCATCTGCGTCCTGCAGAAGATGGGCGCCATCATCTCGATGGACACCGACCGGACCATCCGGATCACCGGTGTCGACAAGCTCGACGGCTACACCCACCGGGCCCTCCCGGACCGCCTGGAGGCGGCCTCCTGGGCGTCCGCGGCGCTCGCCACCGAGGGCAACATCTACGTGCGCGGCGCCCAGCAGCGCTCGATGATGACCTTCCTCAACACCTACCGGAAGGTCGGCGGCGCCTTCGAGATCGACGACGAGGGCATCCGCTTCTGGCACCCGGGCGGCTCGCTGAACGCGATCCACCTGGAGACCGACGTCCACCCCGGCTTCCAGACCGACTGGCAGCAGCCGCTGGTCGTCGCCCTGACGCAGGCCTCCGGCCTCTCCATCGTCCACGAGACGGTGTACGAGTCCCGGCTCGGCTTCACCTCGGCGCTGAACCAGATGGGCGCCCACATCCAGCTGTACCGCGAGTGCCTGGGCGGCTCCGACTGCCGCTTCGGCCAGCGGAACTTCCTCCACTCTGCGGTCGTCAGCGGCCCGACCCGCCTCCAGGGCGCCGACCTGGTCATCCCGGACCTGCGCGGCGGCTTCTCGTACCTGATCGCGGCCCTCGCCGCCCAGGGCACCAGCCGGGTCCACGGCATCGAGCTGATCAACCGCGGCTACGAGAACTTCATGGACAAGCTCGTGGAGCTGGGCGCCAAGGTCGAGCTGCCGGGCAGCGCACTCGTCTGAGCCCGCCAGGGGCCCTCAGAGGGGCATACGGAAGGGCGGCCACCCCGGAAGGGGTGGCCGCCCTTTTCGTGCGCCTACAGGCTGCTTACTTGCCCTTGGCGGCTTCCTTGAGCTTCGAGCCCGCGGAGACCTTCACGCTGTAGCCGGCCGGGATGTTGATCGGGTCGCCGGTCTGCGGGTTGCGAGCGGTGCGAGCGGCACGGTGGGTGCGCTCGAAGGTCAGGAAGCCGGGGATGGTGACCTTCTCGTCGCCCTTGGCGACGACCTCGCCGACGGTCTCGGCGAGGGCGGCCAGCACGGCGTCGGCGTCCTTGCGGGTCACCTCGGCGCGGTCGGCCAGCGCGGCCACCAGCTCACTGCGGTTCATGTTGTTACTCCCGTGTTCTTCTTGCCTGTGAGGCGTGAGATCGAAGCCGATGCTGCCAGGGGCCTCGGACAGTCCCCGGAACCGGGGTCTGCCTCTCGTGGATCCCTCGCGCCCTGGGGGTTCCCCCCTGGACGAAGTCCTCGGGGGAGCATCCTGCCCCCACCAGCGGCGGGAACGCCAATCCGGCACCCCCTGGGGTCACACGAAAAGCGCCGGAACCCCCTGGTGGTGACGTAGCGTCGACTCCCCGCAAACGGTGCGGAGCCGAAAAGCCACCCTAAAGGCGGGTTTACGGCTCCGCGAATCGCGACACGCTCGGTTACCGCCCCCCGGGGGACCCCCGGAGGCGTCCGGGGCGCGCGGGCGCGCCCCGGAGCGGCCGTCAGGCGCCCGCGCCCGCCGCCTTCGCGGCGGTCCGCACGGCGCCGGCGACGGCGCCCGCGACCTTGTCGTTGAAGACGGACGGGATGATGTAGTTCGGGTTCAGCTCGTCCTCCGTGACGACGTCCGCGAGGGCGCTGGCGGCCGCGAGCATCATCTCGGTGTTCACCGTGCGGGACTGCGCGTCGAGCAGGCCGCGGAAGACGCCGGGGAAGACCAGGACGTTGTTGATCTGGTTCGGGAAGTCCGAGCGGCCGGTGGCGACCACGGCGGCGGTCTGCCGGGCGGCGGCCGGGTCGACCTCCGGGTCGGGGTTCGCGAGCGCGAACACGATGGAGTCCTCGGCCATCGCGGCCACGTCCTGGGCGTCCAGCAGGTTCGGGGCCGACACGCCGATGAAGACGTCGGCGCCGACGACCGCCTGCTTGAGGGTGCCGGTGACGCCCTCCGGGTTGGTGTTGTCGGCGATCCAGCGCAGCGGCGAGTCGGCCGGGGCCTCCACCAGGTCCTCGCGGCCGGCGTGCACGACGCCGTGGATGTCGGCGACGACCGCGTGCTTCACGCCGGCGGCGAGCAGCAGCTTGAGGATCGCCGTACCGGCCGCGCCGGCGCCGGACATGACGACCCTGACGTCCCCGATGCCCTTGCCGACGACCCGCAGGGCGTTGGTGAGGGCGGCGAGCACGACGATGGCGGTACCGTGCTGGTCGTCGTGGAAGACCGGGATGTCCAGGGCCTCGCGCAGCCGCGCCTCGATCTCGAAGCAGCGGGGGGCGGAGATGTCCTCCAGGTTGATGCCCGCGAAGCCCGGGGCGATCGCCTTCACGATCTCGACGATGGCGTCGGTGTCCTGGGTGTCCAGGCAGATCGGCCAGGCGTCGATGCCGGCGAAGCGCTTGAAGAGGGCGGCCTTGCCCTCCATGACGGGCAGGGCGGCCTTGGGGCCGATGTTGCCGAGGCCGAGGACGGCGGAGCCGTCGGTGACGACCGCGACCGAGTTGCGCTTGATGGTGAGGCGGCGGGCGTCCTCGGGGTTCTCGGCGATCGCCATGCACACGCGGGCCACGCCCGGGGTGTAGATCATCGAGAGGTCGTCACGGTTCCTGATGGGGTGCTTGGACGCCATCTCGATCTTGCCACCGAGGTGCATCAGGAACGTGCGGTCCGAGACCTTGCCGAGGACGACGCCCTCGATGTCGCGCAGCCGCTCGACGATCTCGTCGGCGTGCGCGGTGGAGGTCGCGGCGATGGTGACGTCGATCCGGAGCTTCTCGTGGCCCGAGGCGGTGACGTCGAGGCCGGTGACGGAACCTCCGTGGGACTCGACCGCTGCGGTGAGCTGCGAGACCGCGGTGCCGCTCGCGGGCACCTCCAGCCGGACCGTCATCGAGTACGAGACGCTGGGCGCCGTTGCCATGGCCGGGTTCCTCTGCTTTCCCTAGCTTCGTTGCTACGCCGCCCCGGCTGGTTGCCCTGGCGGCGCCCTCCGATCGTCGCACCTACCCGCCGGTAGCAGGTAATGCGGTCATTTTGTTTTCGGAAAGTAGTTTCCACCATACGAGAGTTTCGCGGGCAACAGAAGAGGCCCCGGTCATCGGAAGACGACCGGGGCCCCAACTTCGTATGTACGTCTAAGTGACACCGACCCGCCATGCTCGCCTCGCGGCAAGTGGTCCCTCTGAGGGACGAAGGTTGGGCCCGGGGGCTTGGATCGAGCCGGTGTCACGACCAGGCTAACAAACCCTCCCCGAAGGTGATTCCCCCGGCGCGTGTTGACCTGAAATCGCCACCGCGCGCCAGGGCCGTCCGGGCCGCCTCAGTCCCGCAGGAGGTCCGGCACCCCCGCCTCGTCCGGCAGGTCCCGCTCCCCCGCGAGCACCGTCAGCGCCTGCGTCGAACGGGTGAGGGCCACGTACAGCACCCGCAGCCCGGCCGGGGACTCGTCGGCGATCTCGGCCGGGGAGACGACGAGGGTGGCGTCGTACTCCAGCCCCTTCGCCTCCAGGGAGCCGAGCGCCACCACCCGGTCGCCCAGGCCGTCGAGCCAGCCGGCGGCCTGGGCGCGCCGGTCCATGGCGACGACCACGCCGACCGTGCCCTCGACCCGGGCGAGCAGCCGCTCGGCCTCGGCCCGCACGGTCCCGGCCAGGTCGCCACCCCCGGCCACGGCGACGAACCGGGGCTCGACGCCGGTCGAGCGGACCGCCCTCGGGGACTCCTTGCCCGGCATGGCGAGGGCGAGGACCTTGGCGGCCAGCTCGGCGATCTCGGCCGGGTTGCGGTAGTTCACGGTCAGCTCGAAGCGGCGGCGCGGCCGCGAGCCCAGCGCCTCGTCGCGGGCGGCGGCGGCCTCGTCCGGGTCGGACCAGGAGGACTGCGCCGGGTCGCCGACGATCGTCCAGGTGGCGTGCCGGCCGCGCCGGCCGACCATCCGCCACTGCATGGGCGTCAGGTCCTGCGCCTCGTCGACGATGACGTGGGCGTACTCGGTGCGCTCGGCGGCGAGCCGCTCGGCCCGCTCCCGCTGGGTCTCCTCGCGCACCGGCATCAGCTCCTCCAGGCCGGTCAGCTGGTCCAGCGGGTCGTACTCCCGCTTCCGCTTCGGCCGGGCCGGGGCGCCGAGCAGGGTGTGCAGCTCGTCGAGGAGGGCGACGTCGTGGACGGAGAGGCCCGGCCGGCGCAGCGAGCGGGCGACCCGGCGGACCTCGCCGGGGTTGAGGATCCGGCGGGCCCAGCGGCCGAGCCGCTTCTCGTCGCCCATGGCGTCGAGGACGGCGCGCGGGGCCAGTTCGGGCCACCAGGCGTCGAGGAAGGCGAGGAAGGAGTCCTCGGTGGACACGTCCTCGTCGAAGGAGGAGCGCAGCTCGGCGGCGAGCTCCGGGTCGCTGTGCCGGCCGGCGGCGCCCGAGCGGGCGTAGAGGGCGTCGAGGAGGAGGCGGCGGGCGCGGGGCCGCAGCAGGTTGACGGGGGCGGTGCCGGACAGCACGTTCTGCCGGATCCGCCGCAGCTCGTTCTCCTCCAGCTCCAGGCGGCGGCCGAAGGCGACGACCCGGAGCAGCTTCGGCGTGTCGGGCTGGTCGAGGGCGCCCCTCGCGGCCTTGCGGAGCACGGCGAGCATCCGGGAGGAGCCCTTGATCCGGGAGACGGCGGGCTCGTCGTACGCGTCGGCCTCGGCCCCGTCGACCAGGTTCCCCAGCGCCCGGATGGCGACCTGCCCCTCCTCGCCGAGGGACGGCAGCACGCCCTCGGTGTACGAGACGAGCAGCGGGGTCGGCGAGACGATCAGGATGCCGCCGGCGTACCGCCTGCGGTCCTGGTAGAGCAGGTAGGCGGCCCGGTGCAGCGCCACGGCGGTCTTGCCCGTGCCCGGCCCGCCCTCGACGTACGTGACGGAGGCGGCGGGGGCGCGGATGACGAGGTCCTGCTCGGCCTGGATGGACGAGACGATGTCGCGCATCGAGTGGCTCCGGGCCTGGCCGAGGGCGGCCATCAGCGCGCCGTCGCCGATGACGGGCAGCTCGGCGCCGTCCAGGGCGGCCTTCAGCTCGGGGCGCATCAGGTCGTCCTCGACGCCGAGGACCCGCCGCCCCTTGGAGCGGATGACCCGGCGGCGCACCACCCGGCCGGGCTCGACGGGCGTGGACCGGTAGAAGGGCGCGGCGGCCGGCGCGCGCCAGTCGATGACCAGCGGGGAGTAGTCGGCGTCCAGGACGCCGATGCGGCCGATGTGCAGGGTCTCGCCGATGTCGGCGGTGTTGTCGGCGCGGACGGCGTCGTCGGCGGGCTCCACGGACGTGTAGGCGCCGTCGGGCCCCTTGACCCCGTCCTTGCCCTCCAGCAGGTCGATCCGCCCGAACAGGAAGTCCTCGAACTCGTTGTTGAGCCGGTTGAGGTGGACGCCGGCGCGGAAGACCTGGGCGTCGCGCTCGGCGAGGGCGCCGGGCGTGCCGACGTGCCCCTTCTGCGCGGCGTCGTTCATCAGGAACTCCGCCTCGTGGATCTTCTCCTCCAGGCGGCGGTAGACCTGGTCCAGATGTTCCTGCTCGACGCCGATCTCACGGTCTCTGACCGTGTCGACGGCTTCCTGCGCGGCCACTAAGGCCCCCTTCTGACGTGCACTGGGCAGCCGTCAAAGGTACGCCACCGGTGGCTGCCGTGTCAGGCGAGGGGCGGTGCCTGGTCGTGCAGGATCCGCTGGAAGAGGTGGTGGTCGCGCCACTCCCCCGCGATGTGGAGGTAGCGCGGGGCCGTGCCGATCCGTTCGAAGCCGCATTTGGCGAGCACGCGCTGCGAGGCGTGGTTGTCGAGCAGGGTGCACGCCTCGATCCGGTGCAGCCCGAGCGTGTCGCGGGAGGCGCGGACCACCTCCTCGGTGAGGGCGGTGGCGAGGCCCCGACCGCCGTACTCCGGGTCCACCCAGTAGCCGAGGCTCGCGCTGCGGAACGGCCCGAGGACGATCCCGGAGAGGATCGCGGCCCCCACGATCCGCTCCCCGTCGACGGCGAACCAGCGCCGGCCGCCGTCGGCCAGCCGCTCGGCCTGCGCCTCGGCCGTGTAGTACCGCTCGGCCCGGTCCGGCTCCCAGGGGCGCATGTACGCCCGGTTGCGCGCCAGCGCCCGCGCGAGCGCCTCCGCGTCCGCGTCGCGGGCCTCCCGGATCCCCACCCTGTCGTCCATGGTGCGTACGGTACCCGCCGGGTCACGGGGCTCCGGCGTCGTCGGCGAGGGGATCCAGGGAGAGGCGGTAGCCGCGCTTGACGACCGTCTGGACGAGCTTGGGCGCGCCGAGCGACGCGCGGAGGCGCGCCATCGCCGTCTCCACCGCGTGCTCGTCCCGCCCGGAACCCGGCAGGGCCCGCAGCAGGTCCGCCCGCGACACCACCCATCCGGGCTTCCGCGCCAGCAGGCCGAGGAGGGCCATGCCGGCCGGCGGCACGGGCCGCAGCTCGCCGTCGACGAGCACCGCGTGCCCCCGGATCTCGACGCGGTGCCCGGCGACGGGCAGCACCAGGGACCGGGCGGGCAGTTCGGTGCACAGCAGCTGCACGAGCGGCCCGAGCCGGAAGCGTTCGGGCTGGTGCGTCGGGACGCCCTCGGCCTGGAGCGGCAGCGCCGTCACGGGGCCCACGCACACCGCGAGCACCTCGTGCCTCAGCGCCTCGACGACCCGGTCCCGCACCCCCCGCTCGCCCGCGCGGGCGAACAGCGAGGCCGCCGCCGGCGCGCTGGTGAAGGCGAGCGCGTCGACGGAGCCGGACAGCACCGCGTCGATGAGCCGGTCGAGCGGCACCGGGTCCTCGGGCGGCATCCAGCGGTAGACGGGCACGCCCAGCACGGTCGCCCCGGCCTCGGTGAGCGCCTCGACGAAGCCGGGGAGCGGTTCGCCGTGGAGCTGGAGGGCGATCCGCCGGCCGTCGACGCCCTCGGCGAGGAGCCGGTCGAGGACCTCGGCCATGGACTCGGACGACGGCGACCAGGACTCGGTGAGCCCGGCGGCCCGGACCGCGCCCTTGACCTTGGGCCCGCGGGCGAGGAGTTCGACCCCGCGGAGCGCGTCGAGGAGCTCGGGGCCGCACCCCCAGCCCTCGGCCGCCTCGACCCAGCCGCGGAAGCCGATCGCGGTGGTGGCGACGACGACGTCCGGCGTGCTGCCGATGATCTCCTTGGTGGCGGCGAGGAGTTCGGTGTCGTCGGCGAGGGGGACGATCCGCAGGGCGGGGCCGTGCACGACGGCCGCGCCGCGCCGGCGCAGCAGGGCGATGAGTTCGTCCGCGCGCCGGGCCGCGGTGACGCCGACGGTGAAGCCGGCCAGGGGTCCGTGTTCGTGCTGGTCCATGGTCATCGAGGGTGACGCGGACGCGTGACGGTCGGGGTTCACGCGTATTTCCTGGCCGTTACGGTACGCGCCGGGCACCTCCGCTCACACCTTCGCGTATCCGGGCCGGGTCACCGGCTCCTCGGCGGACTCGGCGGTGTCGGGGACGAGGGGCGGGCGGCGAAGGTATACCGCCCAGGTGACGGCCATGCAGGCGGCGTAGAAGGCGAGGAAGGCGACGAAGGCCCAGGTGCCGGTGCCGGTGGTCTGGAAGGACTGCCGGAAGGCGAGGTTGATGCCGAGGCCGCCGAGGCCGCCGACGGCCCCGATGACGCCCATGGAGGCGCCGGAGAGCCGCCGTCCGTACGCCTCGGCGGGCTCGCCGCTCAGCCCCTTGCGGTGGCCCTGGGCGAGGAAGATCGCCGGGATCATCTTGAAGGTGGAGCCGTTGCCGAGGCCGCTGAGGACGAAGAGGGCGGTGAAGCCGACGAGGAAGACGGCGAGGGACTCGGTCACCGAGGCGTACACCACGATCCCGGTGGCGGCGGCCATGGCGAGGAAGGTGGCGAGGGTGATGCGGGCGCCGCCGTGCCGGTCGGCGAGGGAGCCGCCGAGGGGCCGGATGAGGGAGCCGAGCAGCGGGCCGACGAAGGTGAGCGAGGCGGCCTGGAGCGGGGTGCGGCCGAACTGGGTCTGGAGGACCAGGCCGAAGGCGAAGCTGTAGCCGATGAAGGAGCCGAAGGTGCCGGTGTACAGGAAGGCCATGATCCAGGTGTGGCGGGCCCGGACGGCCTCGCGGAAGGCGCCGGTGTCGTTCCTGACGGGCGTGAGGTTGTCCATGAAGAGCGCCGAGCAGACGGCGGCGGCGACGATCAGCGGCAGGTAGACGCCGAGGACGATCCGCGGGTGCAGCGCGCCGGCGGTGCCGATGACGAGGAGGCCGACGAGCTGGACGACGGGGACGCCGATGTTGCCGCCGCCGGCGTTGAGGCCGAGCGCCCAGCCCTTCTTCCGGAGCGGGAAGAAGGCGTTGATGTTGGTCATGGAGGAGGCGAAGTTGCCGCCGCCGACGCCGGTGAGGACGGCCACGAGGACGAAGGTGCCGTAGGAGGTGCCGGGTTCCATCACCGCGTAGGCGAAGCCGGTGGGCAGGAGGAGCAGCAGGGCGCTGAAGACCGTCCAGTTGCGGCCGCCGAAGCGGGCGACGACGAAGGTGTACGGGATGCGGATCAGCGCGCCGACGAAGGTCGCGGTGGCGATGAGGAAGAACTTCCCCGCCGGGTCGATCCCGTACTCGGGCCCCATGAAGAGGACCATCACGGACCACAGGCTCCAGACGGAGAAGCCGATGTGCTCGGAGAACACGGAGAAGGCGAGGTTCCGCCGGGCGATCCGCTCGCCCTTCTCCCGCCAGAAGGCCTCGTCCTCCGGCTCCCAGACGTCGATCCAGCGCCCGCCCATCTCGCACCTCCACGGAGTCGGACCCGGTCCCGGATCCTGGTGCCCCCGACGGTAGGAACCCGGCGTTTCAGGGCCGTGCCGCGAGGTGACGCCGGAGGAACCTTGCTCTCACCCGGCGGGGGCCGGCCCTGTGAGCGGCACCCCCGGCTCGTCGTCGGGCAGCCAGGAGCCGGGCGGGCGGCGCAGCCAGCCCTCGCGCCCGCCGAGTTCGGCGGCGGCCGCGCGGAGGGCGTCGAGACCGGGGTGGCGCAGTCCCCTGCGCCACACCAGGCTGACGGGCGAGAGGGGGACGGGGTCGACGAGGGGCCGCAGGACGCAGCCGGGCATGGGCGGGAAGCCGACGACGGCGAGGACCGGCCGCCGGTGCCTGGCCATGACCCGCTGGAACTCCTCCTTGCCGACGGCGAGCGGCGCGGGCGGCGCGAGGTCGATGCCGCGGCCGGCGAAGAGCCGGGCGGCGAGGTCGGTCCACTCGGGGGTGCGGTCGTTGCCCGCGCCGGCGTAGAGGCGTTCGCCGGCGAGCCGGCCGAGCGGCACCTCGGGGAGGGCGGCGAGCGGGTGGTCCTCGGGCAGGATCACCGCCATCGGCTCGTACCGCACGAAGCACGCGTCGAGCCGGGCCCGCAGCGCGGGCGGGAGCCCGCCGTACCGTCCGAAGGAGACGTCGAGCCGCCCGGCCAGGATCTCCCCGGCGGCTCCGGTGAGCCCGGACTCGAAGCGGGCCATCAGCTCCTGCTCCGGGGCGAGTTCGCGGGCGCGGCGCAGGACGCGGTCGTGGGTGAGGCCGGGCGTGTTCAGGTCGACGAGGAGGGGGCGCGGCTCGGCGCGGAAGGCGTCGCGGAGCGCGTCGTGGGCGTCGAGGACCCGGCGGGCGTGCGGCAGGAGCCGCTCGCCGTCCGGGGTGAGGGCGACCTGCCGGGTGGTCCGCACGAAGAGCTGGGCGCCGATCTCGCGCTCCAGCCGCCGGACGTCCCGGCTGAGCGCCTGCTGGGCGACGAAGAGCCGTCCGGCGGCGCGGGTGAAGTGCAGCTCCTCGGCGACGGCGGTGAAGGCGCGCAGCAGCCGGGGCTCGATGTCGTACGGAGGGGGCACCCGCCGCATTCAACAACACGGGTGCGTGAATGGCGACCGCACAGGTGTTGGACGCCCCCACCGCCCCGCCCCGAGCCTGGTCCCATGCCCCACCCCACCCCGGCCCCGCACCTCTCCACGACCCCGGCCCCGGACCCGGCCCCGCACACCTCCACGACCCCGGCCCCGGACCCGGTCCCGGCCCAGCGCGCCACCCCGGCATCAGCCACGGCTCCGGCGCCGGCCCCGCCGCCGGCCTCCTCCGCCGGCGTCCCGGGCCCCCCGCTCCCCCGCAATCCCTACCGGCGGCTCTTCGCCGTGCCCGGGGCGCGTGCGTTCACGGCCGGGAACCTGATCGCGCGGCTGCCGGCGGGGATGTTCGGGGTCAGCGAGGTGATCATGATCTCGGCGGCGTACGACTCGTACGCGCTGGCGGGTTCGATCACGGCGACCGGACTGGTGGCAAGCGCCGTGACGGCCCCGTGGGTGGCCCGGCTGGTCGACCGGCACGGGCAGGCCCGGGTGGCCGTCCCGGCCGCGGCCGTGGCCGCCCTGGGCCATCTGGTGCTGCTGCTCTGCGTGCGCGGGCACGCGCCCGCGTGGACGCTGTTCTGCGCGATCGCGCTCGCCGCCGCCACGCCGAACACGGGCGGCATGTCCCGGGCCCGGTGGGCGCACCTGCTGCGCGGCGACCCGGCCGCCCTGCACACGGCGAACGCCTTCGAGCAGGCCGTCGACGAGCTGTGCTTCATGCTCGGCCCGGTGCTGGCGGCGGTGCTCTGCTCGGCGCTCTTCCCGGAGGCGGGCGCGCTGGCGGCCACCCTCCTCTTCCTGACGGGCGTCCTGCTCTTCGCCGCCCAGCGGTCGACCGAGCCGCCGGTCGCCCCGCGCACCGCGGCGGGCTCGCCGCTGCGCGCGCCCGGCATGGCGCCCCTGCTCGCGGTCTTCCTGGCCACGGGCGCGATCTTCGGCTCGATGGAGGTGACCACCCTGGCGTACGTGGACGGCCCCCTGGCGGGCCCCGTCCTGGCCCTCCAGGCGGCGGGCTCCTGCGCGGCCGGCCTCCTCTACGGCCGGGCCCGCCGCACGGCGGGCCTGCGGACCTGCCTGGCGGCGATGACGCTCCTCATGGCGGCCCCGCTGCTGGTGTCCGGGACGGGGTCGCTCCTCGCGCTGGCCGCCGGGCTCCTGGTGGCGGGCATGGCGACGGCCCCCACGATGGTGACGGGCATGGCGCTGGTCCAGCGGCTGACCCCGCCCTCCCAGCTGAACGAGGGCATGACCCTGGCCGTGACCGCCCTGCTGGGCGGCATCGCCACCGGCTCCGCCGCCGCGGGATGGACCGCCGACCACGCCCCGGCCCCCGCGCTCGGCTTCGTCCTCCCGGTGACGGCGGCGGCCCTGGCCCTGGCCCTGTGCGCGGCGGCCGGCGTCGACCGCCGCGCCCGCGGGTGAGGACGCCGGCTCAGCTCTGGCGCAGCGGCGGCATCGGCACCTGCACGCCGTGGGCGGTGGCCCCGGCTCCGACGCCGCCCTCGCAGCCGTCGGGCTCCTGCGTGCCGAGGCCCCGGGTGGACGGCTTCTCGGCGGCCCAGAACATGTAGCCGAGCAGGCCCGGGGTGGTGCCGGCCCCGTGGGGGGCCGCGTTGCGCACCCAGTCGCCGGTGGCCTTCTGCAGCGAGTTCGCGAAGTCGGTGCACTCGGGCAGCGGGCTGCGGCCGTAGGCGACGTACAGTCCGGCCGTGAACTTGGCGGGGGCGAGCGGCGGGACGGGCGGGGCGAACTGCGCCTTGCCGTCGATGTGCTCCTGCCAGTTCGCCGTGTGGGTGCTCGCGGAGGAGGGGCGCGCGGTCACCATGGCGTTGGCGTAGTCGAGGACGGGCGCGTCGGTGCGCAGCCAGTCGGCGGTCGCCTTGCGGTTGATGTCGATCAGCCAGCGGTCGCCGGCGGCGGTGTCGATGGTGAGCCGTGCGGCGGGCCGGGTGCCGGTGGCGTCGTAGGGGTGGACGGAGCGGTAGGCGTCGATGAAGGCCTGGAGGCCGGCGAGGTTCGGGCCGGTGTTCTGCTCGTAGTCGATCTCGATGCCGACGCCGAGGTCGGCGGCGACGGCGGCGGCGTTCCGCCCCAGCCGGGCGGGGTCCTCGGCGAGGGCGGCGTCCCACTCGTCGGTGTAGGTGATGCCGCCGATGGAGAGCATGACGCGCACGCCCCGGGAGGTGAAGTACTGGACGACGTCCCGGCTCATCCCGGCGGGGACGCCGTTCACGGTGCCGGCGTCCGTGGTGCGGCGCAGCAGCTTGAGGGGTTCGACGAAGCTGAGCACGACGAGGTTGACGGAGGGGCGTCCGTCGCCCCGGTCGACCAGCCAGTGGTTTTTGGCGTCGAACTCGGCGAGGTCGCGGACGGTGGCCCAGGTGCAGTAGTCGTCCCCGCAGTGCCAGGCGCCGTAGACCTGCACGGGGGCGGCGGCGGCCTGGGCCGGGGCGGTGGCGGGGACGAGCAGGGCGAGGAGCATGAGCAGGACCGCGAGGGGTCGGTGACGCATACGTGCCTCCGGGGGTTGCCGTGTCCTGGGGGGCGGCTCCGGAAGAGTGGCAGGTACAGACCAAGTCGACAAGGGGGCGCGACGCCCCCGCGGACACGACGAAGGCCCGGCGGCCGCTCGTGCGGTCGCCGGGCCTTCGCCCACATGGGATGAGGTGTCCGGGAGGCGCGTGGCCTCCCGGGCTCTCGGTGGAGATGGCGGGAATCGAACCCGCGTCCAACGGTGCGGAACCAGGGCTTCTCCGTGTGCAGTCTGGTACGAGTTTCTCAGCCCTCCGGATCACCCAGACAAGTCCGGAACGGGCTCAGTCACTGTTTGATTTCCCTCTTCACCCCGTGACCGGGATCAAGGTTTAGTCCCCTTCATGATGCCAGGATCCGGGTCGGGAACAGCCCCGGGCTGACACTTCGCAAGTCGCTACTTAGGCAGCGAGGGCGAAGGAATCGCGCTTGGTGTTGGCGATTATTGGTTTCGGCGCGTGGTTTACGAGATCATTGCCGCTTCCTCGACACGCTTCCCCTGCTTCGACATCCGCTGTCGAAACCGATCATCCCCATGTTGTTTTTTCAAAAGGTGCGCCCTCGGTGGGGTGCGTGGCCCATGGTACGTGAACGGCGGGCCCGGTTGCCAGCGGATTAACGCTCCTGGGCGCGCTGCCGCCGCTTCGCCGCCGCGATGGCCCGCGCCGTCTCGCGGGTGTCCTGCTTCTCCCGCAGGGTCTGCCGCTTGTCGTACTCCTTCTTGCCCTTGGCGAGCGCGATCTCGCACTTCACCCGGCCGCCCAGGAAGTACAGCGCCAGGGGCACGATCGTGTGACCGGTCTCCGACGCCTTCTGCTCCAGCTTGTCGATCTCCGCCCGGTGCAGCAGCAGCTTCCGCTTCCGCTTCGCCGAGTGGTTGGTCCAGCTGCCCTGCATGTACTCGGGGACGTGGATGTTGTACAGCCACGCCTCGTGCCCCTCGATCTGGACGAAGCCGTCCACGAGCGAGGCCCGCCCCATCCGGAGCGACTTCACCTCCGTGCCCATGAGCGCCACGCCCGCCTCGTACGTGTCGAGGATGAGGTAGTCGTGGCGCGCCTTCTTGTTCTGCGCGATGAGCTTGCGCTCGGGCCCCTTGTCCTGGGGCTTCTTGGCAGGCTTTCCCTGCACGTTGACGAGTCCCTTAGCCATAGTGCGGTCATTTTCGCACTACGAGCCCCCTCCGAGGCCACTCAATACCGTGCGGGCCCGCTCCTCCGCCCCCTTCGCGGCCGGCAGGTCGGGGGCGATGCCGCGCCCGTCGACCTCGTGCCCGGCGGGGGTGCGGTAGTGGCCCACGGTCAGCTCGGCGACCGAACCGTCCGGGAGGGTGCTCGGCATCTGCACCGCGCCCTTGCCGAAGGTCCTGGAGCCGACGGTCACCGCCCGGCCCCGGTCCTGGAGCGCACCGGTGAGCAGCTCGGCCGCGCTCATGGTGCCGGCGTCGATCAGGGCGACCAGGGGCCGGCCGGTGTCGCCGCCCCGCTCCGCGTACAGGGCCCGCTGCTCGCCCTCGACGTCGTATGTGGCGACGAGGCCGCCGTCCAGGAAGGCGGAGGCGGTGGAGGCCGCCTCGTCGACCAGGCCGCCGGAGTTGCCGCGCAGGTCGAGCAGGACCCCCGCGCCGGCCGGGGCGGTGCGGACCGCCTCCCGGACCCGGGCGCCGACGCCGCGGGTGAAGGCGGCGACCCTGATGACGACGGTCCGCTCGTCGGGGCGGCTGACGGTGACGGGGTCGGTCGCGAGCCGCTCCCGCCGCACGGTCTGGGTCCAGGTCATGCCGGAGCGCCGGACGCGCAGGGCCACGGTGGAGCCGGCCACGCCGTCGCCGCGCAGCAGGGAGACGACCTCGGAGGCGGACCGGCCCTCGGTGGGGCGTCCGCCGACCGCGAGCAGCCGGTCCCCTGTGCGCACCCCGGCCCGCTCGGCGGGCCCGCCGGCCCGGACCCGGGTGACCTCGGCGCCGCCGCCCGGGGACGTACCGGCCACGGAGAGGCCGACGCCGGTGTAGGCGCCGTCGAGGGACTCCTCGAACTCGGCGTACTCCCGGCGGTCGTAGACCGCGCCCCAGCGGTCGCCGCTGCGGCTCACGAACTCCTCGGCGGCCTGCTTGCCCGACTTGCCGTCGGCGACGGCCTCGGCGGCGACGCGGTGGAGGGCCGCCCGGTCGAAGACGGCGCGGTCCCCGGCGCCGGTACGGGGCTCCCGCCCGGCGCCGTCCTCCCGGGGCAGCGCGCCGGTCGCGGCGCCGGTGGCGAGGACCCCGGCGAAGACCAGCGTGAGAACGGCCCCGCGGACGACGCCGCGGGGCCGGAGACAGAGGGGCGCGGGGCCGGCCGGCATGGCGCCCACTCTAGGACAAGGCGACGGCGCTCCCGGGGCTTTGGCCTCAGGACGCCATCCGCCGCCGGAGGTCTCTTCTCACACCTTCAGGTACTTGCGCAGCGCGATGAACGCGGCCACGGACGGCATCAGCAGGCCGATGACGATCACCAGAGGCAGCTGGGCGAGGACCACGTCCCAGCCGATGAAGTTCACCAGCGGCATCTGCTCGGCGAGGTTGAGGCCGTGGTCGACGAGGAAGTACCGGCCGGCCACGAGCAGCACGCAGGCGAAGGCGCCGCCGATGAGGCCGGAGAAGGCGGCCTCCATGATGAACGGCATCTGGATGTAGAAGCTGGAGGCGCCGACCAGCCGCATGATGCCGGTCTCGCGGCGGCGGCTGAAGGCCGAGACGCGGACCGTGTTGATGATCAGCATCAGCGCGATGATCAGCATCAGGAGCATCAGCGCGACGGCCGCGTAGTTCACGCTGCGCATCATGTTGAACAGCGTCTCCAGGATGGAGCGCTGGTCCTGGACGGACTCGACGCCGTCCCGGCCGGCGAAGGCGGTGGCGACCACCTTGTACTTCTCCGGGTCCTTCAGCTTCACCCGGAGCGACTCCTGCATCTGGTCCGGGGTGATGACGGAGGCGATGGCGGTGTCGCCGTACTGCTCCTTGTAGTGCGCGAAGGCCTCCTCGGCCTTCTCGTGGATGACGTTCTCCACGATGTCCATCTTCTTCAGATCGGCCTGGATCTGCTCGCGCTGCTGCTTGGTGACGGCGCCCTTGGCGCACTTGGGCGAGGTCGAGGCGTCCGTCTTGTTGCAGAGGAAGATGGAGACGTTGACCTTGTCGTACCAGTAGTCCTTCATCGTGGAGACCTGCTCGCGCATGAGCAGGGCACCGCCGAAGAGGGCCAGCGACAGGGCCACGGAGACGATGACGGCGAAGGTCATCGTCAGGTTGCGCCGGAGGCCGACGCCGATCTCGGAGAGCACGAACTGAGCGCGCATGGTGTTCTGGTTCCCCCGCCGTCAGTGCTGGTAGCCGTAGACGCCGCGCGCCTGGTCGCGGACGAGGCGGCCCTTCTCCAGCTCGATGACGCGCTTGCGCATCTGGTCGACGATGTTCTGGTCGTGGGTCGCCATGACGACGGTGGTCCCTGTCCTGTTGATGCGGTCGAGCAGCTTCATGATGCCGACGGAGGTCTGCGGGTCGAGGTTGCCGGTGGGCTCGTCGGCGATCAGCAGCATCGGGCGGTTGACGAACGCGCGGGCGATCGCGACGCGCTGCTGCTCACCACCGGACAGCTCGCCCGGCATGCGGTCCTCCTTGCCGCCGAGGCCGACCAGGTCGAGCACCTGGGGCACGGCCTTGCGGATCTCGCCGCGCGGCTTGCCGATGACCTCCTGGGCGAAGGCCACGTTCTGCGCGACCGTCTTGTTCGGCAGCAGGCGGAAGTCCTGGAAGACGGTGCCGAGCTGGCGCCGCATGTGCGGCACCTTCCAGTTGGACACTCGGGCGAGGTCCTTGCCGAGGACGTGCACCTGCCCTTGGCTGGCGCGCTCCTCCCGCAGGATCAGCCGGAGGAAGGTCGACTTTCCGGAGCCGGAGGAACCGACGAGGAAGACGAACTCCCCCTTCTCGATCTCCAGGGAAACGTCCCGGAGCGCGGGGCGGTTCTGCTTCGGATAGGACTTGGAGACGTTGTCGAATCGGATCACGAATGCACCACGGTCGGCCGGGAGTAGGTGTGCGTGACCTTACGCGAACCGGGAAGCCCCGCGCAGTCGCGGTCCGGGCTTGCGTGCTTTATCCTTTTTCGCCCTCGGGGGCGGTCCGGGGCCGTTCGCGGCCGGGGCGCGCCGGAACCCCGCGGAGCTGGCAGAGTGGTAGGGGGAACGTCCGGACGGTACCGGGCGTTGTCCCGGTGTGAGCCCCGTGCGGGAGGAGGAGAGCGTATGACCTACGACCGACTGGTGTGCGCCAGCTGCGCGGCCCCGGTCGCCGAGGGTCGCTGTCCCGTCTGCCGGGCCAGCCGCCAGCGTCTGGAGCCGCAGGGACTGTCCCCCGCGATGGTGCTGACGCTGGTGATCGCCCTGGTGGCGACGCTGGCACTGCTGGCGGCGGTCCGCACGGTCTGAGCCGCACGCGAGCCGGAGCGTGGCATGCCGAAGGGCCGGGGAGGAAGCCTCCCCGGCCCTTCTGCGTACTACTGCGCTCAGGCGGCGGCGCCGCGTCCGCCGGCCACGAGGCGCGGCAGGAAGCGGAAGCCGATGCCACCGGCGATCATGGTGGCGGCGCCGATGATCAGGAACGAGGTCTCGGCCGCACCGGTCTCGGCGAGCTCCTCCTTGGCCTCGCCCTGCTGCACCGGCTGCGAGCCGACCTGCTGGGTGTCGGTGTTGTTGTTCGAGCCGGTCGAACCGGTCGAGCCCGTGGAACCGGTCGAGCCACCGCACTCGACGCCGTCGGCGGTCACGGTGCAGTCGCCCGAACCACCGTCGGCGGAGGAACCGCCGTCGGCCGAGCCACCGGTCGTGGTGGTGGAACCGGCGTCGTTGCCGCCGTTCCCGTTACCACCGTTGCCGTTGCCGCCGTTGCCGTTACCGCCGTTGCCACCGTTGCCGTTGCCGCCGTCGGCCGCGCCACCGTCGGCACCGCCGTCAGCCGCACCACCATCGGCGCCACCATCGGCCGCGCCACCGTCGGCACCGCCATCGGCCGCACCACCATCGGCACCGCCGTCGGCCGCGCCACCGTCAGCACCGCCGTCAGCCGCGCCACCGTCGGCGCCACCATCGGCCGCGCCACCGTCAGCGCCACCATCGGCCGCACCACCATCGGCACCGCCGTCAGCACCGCCGTCGGCCGCACCGCCGTCAGCACCGCCGTCGGCCGCGCCACCGTCGGCACCGCCATCGGCCGTACCACCGTCGGCACCGCCGTCAGCCGCACCACCATCGGCGCCACCATCGGCCGCGCCACCGTCGGCACCGCCATCGGCCGCGCCACCGTCGGCACCGCCGTCAGCCGCGCCACCGTCGGCGCCACCATCGGCCGCGCCACCGTCGGCACCACCGTCAGCCGCGCCACCGTCGGCGCCACCGTCAGCGCCGCCATCGGCACCACCGTCAGCGCCACCGCCCGGGTTGCAGCCCAGCGGGTCCGTCTCGCAGGGGTCGCCGTCGCCCTCCCCGTTCTGAACGCTGACGTTCACGAGGGCATCGTCGTTCCCGCCGACGGCCTGCGCGGCGCCCGCCGCGGTCAGGGACGCACCGGCGATGATCACGGCACCGGCCGCGACTCGCGCCAGGCGGACTCGCGTCTTGTTGGTCATCTGGTTGCTACCCCCAGTAGCTTCATCTCGTCATGGGGCAGCGCCAGGGGCCCCGGGCACGGGAAGCGTCATGGTTACTGGACCTGCCCCCGTTCACACGCGCCCCAGATATGCGCATGCCATCCAGCCACCCTTCCGAGTTTCCGATGCAGCGTCAAGGCCGTTGCGCGTGCGATGCCCGAAAGATCACCAGTTGGACGACATGTGACGATGCAACTGTGACGTAAACCCGGAACTACGGCCCCCGCAACGGCAGTTCCCTTGTCGACAAAGCACCCCGACGGCCCCCCGACCGCTTGCACCGGCGAACGCACCGGGCCCCGCACCGAGGGGTGCGGGGCCCGAAAGGAACGCTGCGGGGCGATTACCTCGCCTGCTCCTGCTGCTTGCGCCAGCGGATGCCGGCCTCCAGGAAGCCGTCGATCTCGCCGTCCAGGACGGACTGCGGGTTGCCGACCTCGAACTCCGTGCGGAGGTCCTTGACCATCTGGTACGGGTGGAGGACGTAGGAGCGCATCTGGTTGCCCCAGGAGCTGCCGCTGTCCTTGAGGGCGTCCATCTTGGCCCGCTCCTCCTGGCGCTGGCGCTCCAGGAGCTTGGCCTGGAGGACGTTCATGGCGCTCGCCTTGTTCTGGATCTGGGAGCGCTCGTTCTGGCAGGAGACCACGATGCCGGTCGGGATGTGCGTGATGCGCACGGCCGAGTCGGTGGTGTTGACGCCCTGGCCGCCGGGGCCGGAGGCGCGGTAGACGTCGACGCGGAGGTCGGACTCCTCGATCTCGACGTGGTCGGAGGACTCGACGACGGGGAGGATCTCGACGCCCGCGAAGGAGGTCTGGCGGCGGCCCTGGTTGTCGAAGGGCGAGATGCGCACCAGGCGGTGGGTGCCCTGCTCGACGGAGAGGGTGCCGTAGGCGTACGGGGCCTTGACGACGAAGGTGGTCGACTTGATGCCGGCCTCCTCCGCGTACGAGGTCTCGTAGATCTCCGTGGAGTAGCCGTGGCGCTCGGCCCAGCGCAGGTACATGCGCTGGAGGCGCTCGGCGAAGTCGGAGGCGTCGACGCCGCCGGCCTCGGCGCGGATGTTGACCAGCGCCTCGCGCTCGTCGTACTCGCCGGAGAGGAGGGTGCGGACCTCCATCTCGTCGAGCGCCTTGCGGACGGAGACCAGCTCCGCCTCGGCCTCGGCGAGGGTGTCCGCGTCGTCCATCTCCTCGGCGAGGTCGAAGAGCACCCCGAGGTCGTCGATGCGACCGCGCAGCGCCTCGGCCTTGCGGACCTCGGCCTGGAGGTGGGAAAGCTTGCTGGTGATCTTCTGCGCCGCCTCCGGGTCGTCCCAGAGGGACGGGGCCGCGGCCTGCTCTTCGAGCACGGCGATGTCTGCCCTCAGCTTGTCGAGGTCCAGGACGGCCTCGATCGACCCCATGGTCGAGGAGAGGGACTTCAGCTCTTCGGATACATCGACGACTGCCACGCGTCCAGCGTAACGGCTCCGGGCCGGGAGCCGAACCTGCGCCCGTCCGGCCCGTGGACGACCGGGTCCCGCGACCGCCCGGCGCCGGGGCCACCGGGTCCCGCGACCGCCCGCTCCGGGGGCGGCCGGGCCCTACGGCTGCGCGGGCGCCGAGGACGGGCGGGAGTCCTGGGGCGCGGTCCCCTCGTCCCCGGCGACCGCCAGGTAGCCGCCGACGCCGAGCGCGCCCGCCGCCAGGGCGGCGGCGATGCCGAGGACGATCCGGCGCTTGCGGACCGCACCGGCCTTGTTCCGGGCCGAGCCGGGGCGCCGGGCGCCGGCCGGGCGCGGGGCCCGGGCGGTGCCGTGCGGGCCGCCGGAGAGTTCGTCCGGGCCGGGCACCCGCATGGAGGTGTGGGTGTCGCGGTGGGAGTCCGCGGAGGCGCCGGGCACCAGCGGCACGGCGGCGCGGCGGCGCGCGGTGTCGGCGGCCGCGCCGTCCGGGACGGCGTGGGCGGGCTCCTCGTACGGCTCCTGGGGCGCGGGCTCGGCGCCCGGCTCGTCCACGTCCAGCGGCGGGATGCCCTTGAGCAGCGGCAGGACGTCCGTGAGGCGGGCGGCCAGCTCGGAGGCGCGCAGCCGGGAGGCGGGGGCCTTGGCGAGGCACTGGACGAGCAGCTGCCACAGCTCCTCGGGGATGCCGGGGAGCGGGACGACCGTCTCGGTGACGTGCCGGCGCAGGACGGCGCCGGGGTGGCCGCCGCCGAAGGGGGTGAAGCCGGCCAGCAGCTCGTACAGGACGGTGGCGAGGGCATAGATGTCGACGGCGGCGCGGGGCGGCAGGCCCTCGACGATCTCGGGGGCGAGGTAGTCGGGGGTGCCGATGATCCGGGTGGCCTTGGTGCGGCCGGGGGTGTCGATGAGCTTGGCGACGCCGAAGTCGGTGAGGAGCGCGGGGTGGGCGCCGCCGGGGCCGAGCGGGCCCTCCATGTCGAGGAGGATGTTCTCCGGCTTCACGTCCCGGTGCACGACGCCGGCCGCGTGGGCGGCGGCCAGGCCCTCGGCGACGTCGCGGATGATCGCGACGGCGGCCTCGGGGGCGAGGCGGCGCTCGCGGTCCAGCCGGGTGCGCAGGTCGGTGCCGCGGACCAGGTCCATCACGAGGGCGAGGTCGTTGCCGTCGACGACGAGGTCGCGGACCTTGACCACGCGGGGGTGGTCGAGCCCGAGCAGGGCCGTCCGCTCCCGCACGAAGCGGCCGACGAGCTCCTGGTCGGAGGCCAGGTCCTCGCGCAGCAGTTTGACGGCGACGGGCCCTTCGGGTCCCTCGCCGAGCCACACCGTTCCGGCGCTGCCCCGTCCGAGGATCTGGTGGGCGGTGTAGCGGCTGCCGATGTTCCGTGCCAAGACTGCTCCCTCAGCGGCTGCGGTTCGCGTCAAAGTTACGCGTCCCCGGCCGCCGGACGTCACTTCCGGAGGGAAATCACCCCTCGGAAGTCGATAAATCGGCGGTACGACCGCGGGAACGCGGGCGCACCGCCCTCGGGGCCGCCCCGGGGGCGGCCGCTGCTACTGGCCGGTACCGCCGGATCCGGTGGCCTCGCCGATGCTGGAGATCCAGTCGGTGACGGTGGAGATGCCGTCGCCGATGGCCTCCCAGTAGCCCTTGCCCTGGGCGATCCAGTCCTGGAGCGGGGTGAGCTCCCAGACCAGCCAGCCGGCCACCACGAAGAGGACGACCATGACCAGGCAGCCCTTGAGGCAGCCGAGTCCGGGGATCCGCACCGGGTTGGCGCTGCGCCGGCGCGGCTCGCGCGGGGCGGGCGGCTGGGGCTGCGGCTGCTGCGGCGGCGCGTACTGCTGCTGCGGGGGCTGCGGGGGCGCGTACTGCTGCGGGGCCGGCTGGTAGGGCTGCGGGGCGGGCCGCTGGGGTGCCGGGCGCTGCTGCTGGTACGGCGGCGGCTGCTGCGGCTGCTGGTAGGGCGGCTGCTGGGGCTGCTGCCGGTACTGCTGCGGCGGCGGGCCCTGCTGGTACGGCGGAGCCTGCGGCGGCTGCTGCGGGCGGCGCGCCGGGCGGCGGCGCAGCGGGTCCTCGTCGGGGTCCAGGTACTGCACCTGGGTCTGCTCGTTGCGGTCCCGGGCCGCGCGCAGCTGGGTCTGCCAGGGGTGCGGGTCCTCCGCCGGCGGGTTCGGCGGCATGGCGGGCATGACGGCGGTCGGGTCCGCCGCGCCGGCCGGGCCGCCCGTCGGGAGCACCGTGGTGGGGTCGGCCGCGCCGGCCGGGCCGCCCGTGGGCAGGACGCTGGTGGCGGCGGCCGGGTCGAAGGCCGCGGCGGCACCGGCCCCGGCGGGCAGCACCTGCGTGGGGTCCGCCGCGCCGGGCGTCCCGGGCACCTGCGCCGGGTCGGGGTCGGGGGCGAGGAGAGCGCCGACGCCCTCGGCGGCCTCGATCTGGGCGGGCGAGGAGTGGACGCCGATGCCGGCCGCGACCGTGCGCAGGCCGCGCGCCAGGTTGACGGCGCTGGGCCGCAGGTCCGGGTTCTTGCTGAGGCAGCGCTCGATGACCGTCCACAGCGGCGCGGGCACCGTGGAGGGGCGGCGGGGCTCCTCGCTGAGGTGCATGTGGAGGACCTCGAGGGCGGAGCCCCCGGCGAACGGCGGACGGCCGGTGACCAGCTCGTACAGGAGGATGCCGGCGCCGTAGATGTCGACGGCGGAGGTCTGCGGGCGGCCCTCGGCGGACTCCGGCGCCACGTACGCGGGCGTGCCGACGAACTCGTGGGTGCGGGTGAGGCCCGGGGAGTCGGCGAGGCGGGCGATGCCGAAGTCGGTCAGCATCGGGTGCATGGCGCCGTCCCGCTCGGCCAGCAGCACGTTGGCCGGCTTGAGGTCGCGGTGGACGACGCCGTCGGCGTGGCTGGCGGCGAGCGCGTCGGCGATCTGCGCGGTGAGCAGGGCGGCGGCGACCGGGGTCAGCGGGCCGCTCTCGCGCAGGTAGCGGTGCAGGTCGGGGCCCTCGACGAGGTCCATGACCAGGGCCAGGACGTCACCCTCGACGACCAGGTCGCGGGTCCGCACGATGTTCGGGTGCGTGAGCCGGAGGAGCACGGACCGCTCGCGCAGGAAGCGCATCACGATGTCCGCGTCGTTGGCCAGCTCCTCCTTGAGGACCTTGATCGCGACGGTCTCGCCGGGCTGGCCGGCCACGGCCGCCTCGGCGCCCGCCGCCTCCCGCTGGCGGGCTCGCCAGACGGTGCCCGTGGCGCCGCGGCCGAGCGGCTCCTCGAGCAGGTACTTGCTGCCGATAGGCCGCACGTCACGCGCTCCCTGCTGATCGTGGTCCCGGGTGGCCGGCGCCGCTCGGCGTGCCGAGCCGGGCCCCGGAGGTCCTGTCGTCTCTGTTGTGACCCGTCCGGGTGTCCGACCCACTCTAGTGCCGCCGAACGGGTCACAGCCCGGTCGTCCACCGGCGGATTTCCGCTGGCGCGTTCGACCCGCCGGACCGCCGGAGAGCCGTCCGTCCCCGGCGGCGGGCACGGCCGGAACCCCACCCGGATTCCGTCCCAACTTGTCCGGAAGAAGACGCTCCTCCGGCCGGGATGGTTGCCGCACCGGCCCCGTGCCCCGGGTCGACCTGGCGTTTTCGCGTCACACCCGGCGGCCGCGGACAACGGTTCAAGATCACTTCGGGGTGACCCGGCGGCGGGTTGTCGGCGGCAGGTGCGAGGATGCCTCCAGCACGTCGCGTCCATGGGGTCGGGAGCCCCCGCGCCGTGCCGACCTGTACCGGGCGACGCGTCCGTGCCGGGTGGGGGGTGACACGGGGCGGTCCCCTGCCGGGCATGTCGCGCAGAAGGGACCGCTGACGGCGATGCAGATCCGGCTGACCGTCCTCGCGCCGCACGCCGGGCGCGCCCGCGACGTGCTCGTCACGGCCCCCGCGGGCACGGCGCTGTCCGCCGTGGCCTCGAACCTGGCCGCCGCCGTCACCGGCCCCGACGCGGCCGGCACCGGCACGCCCGTGCTGTACGCGGGCGCGGAGCGGCTGGACGCCCGCTGCTGCGTCCTGGGCGAGCCGCCGCTGGTGGACGGGGCGGTGCTCGCGCTCCAGGCCCCCGACCCGGACGACCGGACCGGCCTCGCCGCCACCGCGTCCTCCGCCGCCCGGCTGCACGTGGTCGCCGGACCGGACGCGGGCGGGGTGCACCTGCTGCACGACGGGGCGATCAGGATCGGCCGCTCCGTCGAGGCGGACGTGCCGCTGGACGACCCCGACGTCTCCCGCGCCCACTGCACGGTGACCGTCGCCCGGGACGGCCGGGTCACCGTCGCCGACCTCGGCTCGACCAACGGCACGACGCTCGACGGCGCCCCCGTCGGCGACCGCCCCGTCCGGCTGCGCCCCGGCGCGCTCCTCCGCCTCGGCGAGTCCACCCTCCGCCTCACGGTCCCCGAGGACGCCCCCGCGGACGGCGAGGCCCTGCCCACGGCCCCCGACGGCGAGGGCCACCTCCGGATCCCCCTGCCGCCGGCCGCCTCCCCGGACGGGACCGACGCCCCGCGGGCCCCGCACGACGGCCCCACGGGCGCGTGGCCGGCCCCGGACGGCCCCACGGGCGCGTGGCCCGCGTCCGCCGGGCCCCGGGACCCCGCCCCTGCCGCCGGCGCGCCCTCGTGGGCCGGGCAGGGCCCCGAGACGCACGGCGGGGCGCGGGGCGTCCCCCTGGCCGGGGCGCGGCCGGACGCCGGGCACGCCAGGGCCCCGGAGCCCGACGGCGGTGACGGGGCCGGGGCGCACGGCCGCGTCCGTACGGACTCCGACGGCGGCGACCCGGCCACCCGCAGGACCGGCCGGCGCGGGCTCGGCGCCTGGGCCCGGCGGCTCGCGGGCGGCCGCGAGGCGGAGCCGGCCCCCGGCGCCCGCCCGGCCGCGGCGGCCTCCGAGACCCCCTGGTCCGAGGTGTCCGGCGCGACCGCCGCGCCGGACACCTGGCCCGATCCGGCGGCCGTCCTGCTCACCGCGCTCGGCCCCGGCCCCCGGCTGTGGGAGCGGGCCCCGCACCACCCGGAGGCCCTGGTCGTCCGGCTCGGCACCGCCGACCGCGCCGAGCTGTCCGGGGTGCCCGTCACCGTCGGGCTGCGCGAGGCCGGCTCCCTGGGCCTGGCCGGACCGGCGGACCGGCTGGCCGGCCTGGCCCGCTCCGTGGTGGCCCAGCTGGCCGCCCTGCACTCCCCCGCCGACCTGGAGATCGTCCTGGTCAGCGCCGACCGCAACCGCTCCCTGGAGGAGCGGCGGCGCGCCTGGGGCTGGCTCGGCTGGCTCCCGCACGTGCGGCCCGCGCACGGCCAGGACTGCCGGCTGCTCCTCGCGTACGACCGCGAGCAGGCCGAGGCCCGTACGGCCGAGCTGACCCGCCGGCTGGACGACGGCCCGCTGGGGCCCGGCTGGGCCAGCGCGGACCGCGCCGCGGTCGCGGAGGCCGCCGCGCGGCACACGGGCCCGGCGACCCTCGTCGTCGTGGACGGCGACCCCGGCACGGCGGCGCTGCGCGAGACGGTGGCCCGGCTCGCCGGGGCCGGCGCGGCGGCCGGCATCCACCTGATCTGCCTGGCCGAGGCGCCCCCGGCCTCCCCGGCCTCGCCGGTCGCCGCCACCTACGAGGCGGCGTGCGCGGCCTCCCTCGCCTTCCGCGAGTGCGGGGCCGCGGCCCTGCTGAGCGGTGACGTGGCGACGGCGCTGCGGCTGCTGCGGACGTCCGGCGGCCGGGCCGCGGGACACGGCACGGTCGGCGTCGTGGACGCGGTCTCCGTCGCCTGGGCGGAGCGCTTCGGGCGGGCGCTGGCCCCGCTGCGCACGGACGCGGCGTCGGCCGCGCCCGGACGGGCGGCCGCGCTGCCGCCGTCGGCCCGGCTCCTGGACGAGCTGGGTCTCGCCCGGGCCACGCCCGCGTCGCTGATGGCCCGCTGGGCGTCCGCCGGGGAGGGCACGGCCGTCCTCGGTGCGGGCCCGCGCGGCCCGCTCTCCGTCGACCTCACGGCGGAGGGCCCGCACCTGCTGATCGAGGGCCCGGCGGGCAGCGGCCGCACGGAGCTGCTGCGCGCCGTCGCCGCCTCCCTCGCGGCCGGCGGCCGCCCGGACCGGCTCGGGCTGCTCCTGGTGGACGGGGCGGGCGGCGAGCGCGGCGAGGGCCTCGCGGCCTGTACGGAGCTGCCGCACGTCACCGAGCACCTGGTGGCGTCGGACCCGGTGCGGATGCGGGAGTTCGCGCAGGCGCTGGGCGCGGAGCTGAAGCGCCGCGCGGAGCTGCTGGGGGACGCGGACCTCGGCGAGCTCCGGAGCACCCGCTCGGTGATCGGACAGCGGTCCGCGAGCGCCGCCGAGTCGGTGCCGCAGGGCGTCCGGGCGAGCCTCCGGCTCCCCGACGCGGCGGAGCCCGGCGACCGGCCGAGCGGCCGGACCCTGCGCACGGGCACCGGCGCGGTCGGCGACAGCCCGCCGGGCGCCCGGACCCCGTACCAGGGCGCGGACGCCCCGTCCGACCGCGCCTCGGACGAGCTTCCCGACACCCCCGGCGACCGGCTGGGCGGCCGCGCCCGCGTGGGCGACCTCCCGGCCGCCTTCGGCGGCCGCCTGGGCGGCCGCGCGGGCGCCGCCGACCTGCCCGCCCGCCCCAGCGGCCGCACCCTGCGCACCGACGACCCGGGGCGCGGCGCCCGGTCGGCCTACCCCGGCACGGAGGACGTCACCGGCACCTCCAGCAGCCGCACCCCCCACCCGGGCACCGCCGACCTCCCCCGCTCCACCAGCGCCCGCACCCCCTACCCCGGTGCCGGCGACCTCCCCCGGCAGAACGGCCCCCGCACCCCGTACCCGACCCCGGGCGACCTCCCCCGCACCGCGAGCGGCCGGACCCCGTACCCGGCTCCCGGGGACCTCCCCGCCACCGCGAGCGGCCGCACGCCCCACCCCGGCGCCGGCGACCTCCCCCGAACGAGCGGCGCCCGCACCCCGTACCCGGTCTCCGGCGACCTCTCCGCCGCCGCGAGCGGCCGGACCCCGTACCCGGCTCCCGGGGACCTCTCCGGTACGCCGAGCGGCCGGACCGCCCACCCCGGGGCCGGCGACCTCCCGCGGCAGGGCAGCGGCCGGATCCCGTACCCGGGCGCCGGGGAGCTCCCCGGCGCCGCGAGCGGCCGCACGTCCCGTACCGGGGCCGGCGACGTCGCGGCGGCGTCGAGCGGCCTGCCCGGGGGGCGGCCGGCCGAAGCGGCGGACGCCGGGGAGCGGGCCGGCGGCCGGACGCTCCGGGCGGACGCCGGACACGCGCCGGCCGGCGACCGGGGCAGCGCGCGCGTGCCCCGGCCGGGGGGCGAGGAGGACCACCTCCCGCGCCCGGCCGCGAGCCGGGTGCCGCTGCCGCGGCTCGTCGTGCTCGTGGACGACTTCGACGCCCTCGTCGCCCCCGCCCTCGGCGCCCCGGGGCGGCCCGCCGCCGGGTCCGTCGTCCGGGCCCTGGAGGCGGTCGCGCGGCACGGGGAGCGGCTCGGGGTGCACCTGATCGCGGCCTCCGCCCGCCCGGACCGGACCGCCGACACGGACCTGGCGCACGGCGCCCGGCTCCGCGTGGTCCTGGACGCGCCGCCCGCCACGCCCGGCCCCGACGTCCCGGCGCCCGGCCGGGGCCGGCTGGGGCACCCCGACGGCCGCGTGACGCCCTTCCAGGCAGGACGCGTCACCGGCAGGATCCCCCGGACGGCGACCCAGCGCCCGACCGTGGTCCCCCTGGAGTGGGAGCGGATGGGCGACCCGCCCGCCCGCCGCCCGGTCCGCGAGCTGGGCAACGGCCCGACGGACCTGGCCCTGCTGGCCAGCGCCCTGGACCGCGCGGCCCGCTCCGTCGAGGCCGCCCCGGTCCCCCCACTCACCCACGCCTGACCCCGAGCTCGTGCCGGGTCCGGACTCCGGCCCCGGCCCCGCTCCCCCAAGCCCAGAATCGGACCCACGCCCGCCCCGACCCACGTCTGTCCCCGGCCCAGACCCGACCCTGGCTCGGACTCGCCCCCGAGCCCGACCCTGGCCCAGACCCGACCCGTCCCCGGGCCTCACCTCGCCTCGACCTCGACCCCGGCCCAAGTCCTGGCCCCGGGCCCAGGCCCGAACCTGAACCCGACACCAGCCCCGGGTCCGTCCGCCCACCCCACCCCACCCCCCAAGGAGTTCACCAAGACGGGCGTCCCCCCGCCCTCCGCATAGGGCATATCTCCCATACCGGACCTAAGGTCGGAGCGTGACGACGCCCGATCGCCCCCGCTCCCGCGCCTCCGGTCCCCGCGCCCCCGCACCCCCCTCCCTCACCCGCTCGCCCTTCGAGTCGGACACCTTCACGTCCGCCACCTTCGTCACCGTCGGCCGCGGCCCGGCCCTCGCGCTCGCCGCCGTCTGGCTGGTCACCCGCGTCGGCATGCTGGCCCTGCTCGCGAGCGACAGCCTCGGCATCGGCGGGGTCGGCCACGAGGTGCAGCTCCTCTACCGCCACTGGTACGGCCTGTTCGCCGACGGCACCTTCCCGCCCTCGGACCCGACCTGGCAGTACCCGCCCGGCGCCGGGCTGGTGATCATGGCCCCGGGGCTGCTGATGCCCTGGCTCGGCTACACCCAGGCGTTCGTCGTCCTGACCCTCCTCGCCGACGCCGCCGTCACCCTCGGCCTGGCCGTCGCCGACCGCTCCCGGCTCACCCACGGCGCCTGGTACTGGGTCTGCGCCCTGCCGCTCCTCCTGCACCTGCCGCTCGCCCGGTACGACGTCCAGGCCACCGCCCTCGCCGTCCTCGCCCTGCTGCTGTTCAAGGGCCGCTCCCCCGCCGCCCACCGGCTCGGCGGCGCGCTCGCCGGACTCGGCGCGCTGGTCAAGGTGTGGCCGGCGCTCGCCCTGATCGGCACGCCCCGGGGGCGCACCACCCGGGAGGCGTGGACGGCCGCGGCGGTCACCGCCGCCACCCTCCTCGCCGTACTGGCGCTCTTCTTCTCCGGCTCGCTCGGCTTCCTGCGCGGGCAGGGCGCCCGGGGCGTCCAGGTCGAGTCGCTGGGCGGCACCGCGCTCGCCCTGGGCCGCGCGGCCGGCCTGTGGCCGGGAACGGCGGAGATCCGCTACGGCGCGTACGAGTACGTCGGGCCGTACGTCTCCACCCTCGGCCACCTGTTCCTGCTGCTGACCGTCGCCGCCCTCCTCTGGCTGGTGCTGTGGCGGCTCCGGGCCGTCCGCTGGACCGAGGCCACCCCGTTCGACGCCGCCCTCGCCGCCGTCCTGCTCCTCACCGTCACGAGCCGGGTGATCAGCCCCCAGTACCTGGTCTGGCTCCTCGGCCTCGCCGCCGTCTGCCTGACCTCCCGGCGCACGGTGATGCGCCCGGTGGCGCTGCTCCTGCTCCCCGCGGCGGCGCTCAGCTCCCTCGCGTACCCCGTCCTGTACGCGGAGGTCGTCGCCGGCGCCCCCGCCGGCCTGACGGTGATGGTCCTCCGCAACGCCCTGCTGCTCGCCGCGGCCGTCGTCGCCGCCCACCGCCTGTGGCGGGCCACGGTCACCCCCGTACAGGAACAGCCCCCCTCATAGCCCCCACGGCCCGCGCAGCCCGCACGGGCCCCACGTCCCCACGGCCCGCGCAGCCCCCACTGCCCCGGAACGGCCGGAGGGCCCCGCCGGACGCGGACGCGTCCTGCGGGGCCCTCCGGTTCTCCCTCGGCTAGCTGTGCGTGCGCAGCAGCGTCCGCATCGTCCGCATGGCCACCGACAGGTTGGCCAGGTCGAAGGTGTCCGAGCCCTGGATCTCCTCCAGGGTCGTGTGGGCACGGCCCAGGATCGCCGCGTTCTTCTCCTCCCACGCCTTGAAGCGCTCCTCGGGCGTCGAGGTGCCGTTGCCGGCGGCCAGGACGTCGGAGGTGAGCGCCGCGTGGGCGGCGAAGAGGTCCTCGCGGATGGAGGCGCGGGCCATGGACTGCCAGCGGTCGGCCCGCGGCAGCTCGATGATCCGGTCCATCAGGTCGGTGATCCGCAGGCGGTCGGCCAGGTCGTAGTAGACCTCGGCGACGGCCAGCGGGTCCTTCTGCGTGCGGTCGGCGATCGCGACGATGTCGAGCGTCGGGAAGGCGGACGAGAAGCCCGCGACGCGCACGGCCAGCTCCTCGGGGACGCCGAAGCCGGTCAGCTCGTCGAGGATCGAGCGGTACCACTCCGCGTCCGAGCCGCGCAGCAGCTCGGGCAGCCGCTCCCAGACCTGCTCGACCCGCTCGGCGAAGAAGTCGATGGTCTCGCCGATCGCGAGCGGCTGCGGCCGGTTGTTGAGCAGCCAGCGGGTGCCGCGCTCGACGAGTCGGCGGGAGTGCAGCCGCATCCGGGTCTGGACCTCGGCCGGGACCCGGTTGTCGAGGGCCTCGACGGCGTCCCAGACCTCGCCGAGCCGGAAGATGGTCCGGGCCGCGGTCTGGGCGCGGACGATCTCCTCCAGGGACGCGCCGGTCTCCTCGCGGAGGCGGTGCAGGAAGGTCGAGCCGCCGGTGTTGACGGTGTCGTTGACCAGGACGGTCGTGATGATCTCGCGGCGCAGCGCGTGGTTGTCGACGGCCTCGCCGAACTTCTCGCGCAGCAGCGTCGGGAAGTAGGCGTGGAGCAGGCCGGCCAGGTACGGGTCGTCGGGCAGCTCGGTGCCGATCAGCTCGTCGGCCACCGTGATCTTGGTGTACGCGAGGAGGACGGCGAGTTCGGGCTGGCTGAGGCCCTTCTCGTTGTTGAGCAGCTCGCGGATCTGCCGGTCGTTGGGCAGGAACTCCAGCGAGCGGTCGAGCGCCCCGTCGCGGCCCAGGCGGCGCATGAAGCGCTGGTGGGCGTGGAGCAGGGACGGCGACTGGGCGACGGCGTTGGCGAGGGCGGTGTTCTGCGCGTAGTTGTTGCGCAGCACGAGCCGGCCGACCTCGTCGGTCATCTCGGCGAGGATCCTGTTGCGCTGCTTGACGGTCATGTCGCCCTCGGCGACGAGCCCGTTGAGCAGGATCTTGATGTTGACCTCGTGGTCGGAGGTGTCGACGCCGGCGCTGTTGTCGATGGCGTCGGTGTTGATCTTGCCGCCCTCGCGCCCGGGTCCGCCGCTGCGGGCGAACTCGATGCGGCCGAGCTGGGTGGCGCCGAGGTTGCCGCCCTCGCCGACGACCTTGGCGCGGACGTCCTGGCCGTCGACGCGGATGGCGTCGTTGGCCTTGTCGCCGACCTCGGCGTTGGACTCGGCCGAGGACTTCACGTACGTGCCGATGCCGCCGTTCCACAGCAGGTCCACGGGGGCCTGGAGGATCGACTTCATCAGCTCGGCCGGGGTGAGCTTGGTGACGCCCTCCTCGATGCCGAGCGCGGCCCGCATGTGGGCGTTGACCGGGATCGACTTGGCCGTGCGCGGGTGGACGCCGCCGCCCGCGGACAGCAGCGAGGTGTCGTAGTCGGCCCAGGAGGAGCGGGGAAGGTCGAAGAGGCGGCGGCGCTCGGCGTACGAGGTGGCCGCGTCCGGGGTGGGGTCGATGAAGATGTGGCGGTGGTCGAAGGCGGCCACCAGGCGGATGTGCTCGGAGAGCAGCATGCCGTTGCCGAAGACGTCGCCGGACATGTCGCCGACGCCGACGACGGTGAAGTCCTCGGTCTGGGTGTCGTGGCCCAGCTCGCGGAAGTGCCGCTTGACGGACTCCCAGGCGCCGCGGGCGGTGATGCCCATGCCCTTGTGGTCGTAGCCGGCGGAGCCGCCGGAGGCGAAGGCGTCGCCGAGCCAGAAGCCGTAGTCCTCCGCGACGCCGTTGGCGATGTCGGAGAAGGTGGCGGTGCCCTTGTCGGCGGCGACGACGAGGTAGGTGTCGTCCTCGTCGTGGCGGACCACGTCGACCGGGGGCACGACCTCGCCGGCCACCAGGTTGTCGGTGATGTCGAGCAGCGCCGAGATGAAGGTCTTGTACGAGGCGATGCCCTCGGCCAGCCAGGCGTCGCGGTCCACGGCGGGGTCCGGGAGCTGCTTGGCGACGAAGCCGCCCTTGGCGCCGACGGGCACGATGACGGTGTTCTTCACCATCTGCGCCTTGACCAGGCCGAGGATCTCGGTGCGGAAGTCCTCGCGGCGGTCGGACCAGCGCAGGCCGCCTCGGGCGACCTTGCCGAAGCGCAGGTGGACGCCCTCGACGCGGGGCGAGTACACCCAGATCTCGAAGGCGGGCCGCGGGGCCGGCAGGTCGGGGATGGCCTGCGGGTCGAACTTCATGGAGACGTACGCGTGCGGGGCGCCGTCGGCCGCCTTCTGGAAGAAGTTGGTCCGCAGGGTGGCCTTGATGACGGTGAGGAAGGACCGCAGGATCCGGTCCTCGTCCAGGCTCGCGACCTGGTCGAGGGCGCCGTCCAGCTCCTCCAGGATGCCGTCGGTCAGCTCGGTGCCGGCGCGCTGGCGCTCCGGCGCCATCCGGGCCTCGAAGAGGGAGACGAGCAGCCGGGTGGTGTGGACGTTGTTGCGGAGGGTGTCCTCCATGTAGTCCTGGCTGAACGTCGAACCGGCCTGGCGCAGGTACTTGGCGTAGGCGCGCAGCACCATCGCCTCGCGCCAGGTGAGCCCGGCGGACAGGACGAGGGAGTTGAAGTTGTCGTTCTCGGCCTCGCCGGTCCAGGTGGCGGCGAAGGCCTCCTGGAAGCGCTCGCGGGCGTCGTCGCCGACGTAGTCGCCGCCGTTGCCGGTGGGCGCGGGCATCCGCAGGCCGAAGTCGTAGATCCAGGCGTGGGTGCGGTCGGCGCAGCGGAGCTCGTACGGGCGCTCGTCGGTGACCTCGACGCCGAGGCGGTTGAGGACCGGCAGGACGGCGGAGAGGGAGACCGGCTCGCCGGTCTTGTAGATCTTGAAGCGGCGCTCGCCGGGGCCGGCGGCGACGGGCTCGTAGAGGGAGAGCGCGAAGTCCTTGCCGCTGGCGGCGAGGGCCTCCATGCGGACCAGGTCGGCGACGGCGGCGCGCGGCGAGTGGTCGGCCTTGTAGCCCTCGGAGAAGGCGTTGCCGTAGCGGCGCAGCAGCTCGGCGGCGCGCTCCTCGCCGAACTCGGCGTTGAGGGCCTCGCCGAAGCCGTCGGCCCAGGAGCGGGCGGCCTCGACGAGCCGGGCCTCGATGCGGTCCACGTCGGCGTCGGTGAGGGCGGCGAGGACGGTGCCGGGCTCGACGCGGATGACGAAGTGGAGCCGGGAGAGGATCGACTCGGTGTTCCAGGCGGTGAAGTCGACGGAGGTGCCGTTCAGCTCCTCCTTGAGGATGTCGATGATCCGCAGCCGGACGCGGGTGGTGTAGCGGTCGCGCGGCAGGTAGACGAGGGCCGAGTAGTAGCGGCCGTACTCGTCCTGGCGCAGGTAGAGCCGCAGCCGGCGGCGCTCCTGGAGGTACAGGACGCTGGTGACGATGGACCGGAGCTGGTCGACCGGGGTCTGGAACAGCTCGTCGCGCGGGTAGGTCTCCAGGATCTGGAGCAGGTCGCGGCCGTCGTGGCTGTTGGGGGAGAAGCCGGCGCCGGCCAGGACCTCCTGGACCTTGCGCTTGACGACGGGGACGCGGCGCACGGACTCGGTGTACGCGGCGGACGAGAAGAGGCCGAGGAAGCGGCGCTCGCCGATGACGTTGCCGTCGGCGTCGAACTTCTTCACGCCGACGTAGTCGAGGTACGAGGGGCGGTGCACGGTCGCGCGGCTGTTGGCCTTCGTCAGGATGAGCAGCTTGTGCTCGCGGGCCTTGGCGCGGGCGTCGGCGGGCAGCCGGCTGAAGGACGGGGAGACCGGGTGGGCGTGGTGGCCCTCGTCGTCGCCGCTGTGGTGCGGGTCGGAGCGCAGGATGCCGAGGCCGGTGCCGGGGACGGCGGCGAGCGCGTCGCCGTCGACGAGCTCGTACTCGCGGTAGCCGAGGAAGGTGAAGTGGTCGTCGGCGAGCCAGCGCAGCAGCTCCTGGGCCTCCTCGACCTCGGTGGGCCGCAGGTCGGAGGCGGTGGGCTCGCCGGCCAGGCCGTCGGCGATGCGCAGCGCGGCGTCGCGCATCTTCTCCCAGTCCTCGACGGTCTCGCGGACGTCGGACAGGACGCGGAGCAGGTCGGCGGTGATCTGCTTGAGGTCGGCCCGGTCGGTCTCGCGGTCGATCTCGACGTGGATCCAGGACTCGGCGAGCGCGTCGTGCGGCAGCTCGCCGTGGATCTGGGTCGACAGGACCTCGATGAGCTTGCCGGTGATGTCGCGGCGGACGAGGACCTGCGGGTGGATCACGACGTGGATGCCGCGGCCCTGGCGGGACAGCTCGTTGGTGACGGAGTCGACGAGGAACGGCATGTCGTCGGTGACGACCTCGACGACGGAGTGGCTGCTGGTCCAGCCGTTCTCCTCGACCGTCGGGGTGTGCACGCGGACGTTCGCGGTGCCCTGGGGGCGGTTCTCCGCGAGCCGGTAGTGGGAGAGCGCGGCACCGAAGACGTCGTCCGGGTCGCGGTCGGACAGGTCCTCGGGGGCGGTGTGCAGGTAGTAGCGCTGGAGGTAGTCGAGCACGGTGTCCCGGTTCGGGCGCTCGCCCTCCGGCCCCGCCGGAAGTCGCCCCCCGACCGGGCTGTGCTCAGCTACGCGGGCGGCCCTTTCGAGCAGCTCGGCCTTTGCTTCGTCCAGCTTGGTCTGCATGTCCTCTGCTCCTGTCGCGCGCCGTTGCGTGACGTCGGTGGAAGAAAGAAAGGGCACAACGCCTCGACGCGGTGATTCCGGTCGAAGGCGACGTTATGCCCTGATGAGAGATGCCCGGATCGAAACCGGCCACGGAGGGCGGGGTTTCCGGACGGAGGGGATCGGCGAACGCACGGTCGACCCGGCCGCGTGAGCGGACCGGGCGGCAGCCGGGGGCCGCACTGCCCCCGCGGCGTATCGCGCTGATCACGGGAAAAGCCTATCGCTCATGCCCCCTGCCCCGTCATGAGCCGTATGTGTACAAAAGCGGGGTGGGAAGTTTGACGTTCTGGACAGCGACACATGCACTCTTGGCGGATCGCGCGGAACGGTGCAGCGTGGACGCGTGCACGACGACGGACCCACCATCCCTGGAACCGGGAGAGCCATGGCGAAGATCTTGATCGTGACGGGGGACGCGGCGGAGTCCCTGGAGGTGTTGTACCCGTACCAGCGTCTGCTCGAAGAGGGGTACGAGGTCGACATCGCGGCCCCGGCCCGCAAGCAGCTCCGGTTCGTGGTCCACGACTTCGAGCCCGGCTACGACACGTACACGGAGAAGCCCGGCTACACCTGGCCCGCCGACCTGGCCTTCTCCGAGGTCGACCCGGGCGACTACGCGGCCGTGGTGATCCCGGGCGGCCGGGCCCCCGAGTACCTGCGCAACGACCCGGAGCTCCGCAAGATCCTCAAGGCGTTCTTCGACGCGGACAAGCCGGTGGCGCAGATCTGTCACGGCCCGCTGCTCACGGCCGCGGTCGGCGGCCTGGAGGGCCGCCGGGTGACCGCCTATCCGGCCCTGGAGCTCGACATGCAGGCCGCTGGCGCCGACTTCCAGGACACGGCGGCGGTCGTCGACGGCCTGCTGGTCTCCTCGCGGGCCTGGCCGGACCACCCGACGTGGATGCGCGAGTTCCTGAAGGTGCTGCGCGCGAAGGGCTGACGCCCGGCGGGGCCGCCCGGGCGGCCCCGCACCCCGGCCCCGCCCCCGGCGGTCAGACCAGCTCCTCCGCGACCGAGACGGCCTCCTCCAGGGTGTCCACGACGGGCACCCCGACCCGCTCCAGCGAGGCCCGGCTGTGCGAGCCGCCGGTGAACAGCACGGCCTTCGCCCCCACGTGCGCCGCGGCCACCGCGTCGTCCGCGGCGTCCCCGATGACGACGATCCGCTCGGCCGGCACGGCCAGCGCCCGCAGGTGCCGCACCATGTGCCCGGACTTCCCGTCCGTGGAGCTGTCGGGGCGCCCGTCGACCCGTACGAACCGCTCCGCGATGCCGTGCCTCCGCACCAGCGGCAGGAGGTCGGCGTGCGGCGCCAGGGAGAGCAGCGACTGGGTGGCCCCGGCGGCCTGCCGGGCGGCCAGCAGCTCGGCGGCGCCCGCGGTCAGCCCGCAGGCCTCCGCGCGCTCCCAGTAGTACCGGTGGAAGGTCCCGTCCATCAGGGTCCACTCGGCGTCGGTGGGCAGCCGGCCCATCAGCCGCTCGTAGAACTTCGGCACCGGGACGGTGTACAGGTCGCGGTACCGCTCCAGCGTGAGCTGTTCGAGGCCGAGTTCGGCGAAAGCCGCGTTGGTGGCCCCGATGACGGCGGCGATGTCGTCCAGCAGGGTGCCGTTCCAGTCCCAGACCAGGTGCTTCTTCATGTGCTGCTTCCCCATGGACCGACGGTACAGGCCGCCGGTTCAGCCGAGGAGGGAGGGGATCTCCTGGATCCCGAACCAGAGCAGCTCGTGGTCCTCGGCGCCGTCCACGACGAACTGCGCGTCGTCGTCGCCCTGGTCGGCGGCGCCGAGCGCGGCGGCCGCGGCGGTGACGTCCGCCTCGGCGTCGTCGGCGTCGGCGTGCACGGCGGCGGCCTTGGCCAGGGCCACGGCCCCGGCGATCCGCACCTCGCCGATCGCGCCGGCGTCGAGCCCCCGGTCCGGGTCGGCGACGGCGTCCTTGTCGGCGACGTCGACGGCGACGACCACCCGGCGGCGGGGCGCCTCGGGGTCGCCCGCGACGAGCCGCAGCGAGGCGGCGGCGGCCCGGCTGAGCGCCGCGTACTCCAGCTCCTCGATGTCGTCGGAGACGTACCACTCGCGCAGCGCGGGCGTGACGGCGTAGGCGGTCAGCGGCCCGGGGCCCAGCTCCCCCGCCTTGTGCGCCTGTGCGAGACCGGGGAGGGTCAGAGGAACGTACACGCGCATGACTGGCCGCTTTCGTAGTCGGAAACGCCCTCAGGATACGTCCGGCCCCGCCGCCGGGGGATGCCCGCCCGGGGTCCCCCGTCCCCCGGATAGGTGAATCACTCAGCGTGTCCGCCCGCCCCGCGCCGACCCTTGCGCCCGCCGCTCCCGGCCCCGTACAAGATCCCCACGGAAAGTTACCGACCGGTACCACACGGTCACGCACCGGAGGGATCCCCCCATGCCCCACTCCACGCCGGCCACCTGCCGACCCACCGCCGCCGCCACTGCCACTGCCACTGCCTCGACCGTCCCCGCCGCGACCGTCCCCGCCGCCCGCCTCGGGCGCCGCGGAGGCCACCCCCGCCCCGCGGGACCGCCGCGGACCCCCTCCCCCGCCCGCCGCACCCTCCCCGTCCACACCGCCTTCGCCGAGCGGCTGCTCTCCGTGCTCAGCGGGGAACGGCCGGTCCACTCGATGCTCGGCCTGACCGTCGGGGACGCGTACGACCAGCTGGTCCGCCTCGCCCCGAGGACGGCCGCCCGGGGCCCCGGGCCCCGCCCGGTGCTCCGCCGGTGCGCCGCGCAGCCGCACTCCGGCGACACCGTCCTGGAGGTCTTCGCCTCGCTCGCCGCCGGCCCCCGCGTCCGCGCCCTCGCGTTCCGCCTGGAACGGGGCCACGACCACCGCTGGCGGTGCGCCGCCGTCGAGCTCGACGGCCTCGGCCGGCTCGTCGACGGCGGCCCCCGGCCATGACGAAGGGCCCCGCCGGACGGATCCGGCAGGGCCCCTGGCCACGGTTCAGGCGATCACTTCTTGCGGCGGCGCCCGCCCGCGTTCTTCTGCGCCTTGCGGCGCTCCGCCCGCGTCAGCCCGTCACCCGCCTCGTCACCGTCCGAGGCGAAGTCGCCCTCGACGACACCGCCGTCGCCGTCCACCGACGGCGCGGAGAAGTGCAGCCGGTCCGGCCGCTGCGGGGCCTCGAGCCCCTTCGCGCGGATCTCCGGACGGCCGCCCGCCGCCACCGCCTCGCCCTTGTCCAGGGACGGCGCGCCGGCCTGCACCGGAACCTCCTCGACCTGCTGCTCGACCTGGACCTCCAGGTTGAACAGGTAGCCGACGGACTCCTCCTTGATGCCCTCCATCATCGCGGTGAACATGTCGAAGCCCTCGCGCTGGTACTCGACCAGCGGGTCCTTCTGCGCCATGGCGCGCAGACCGATGCCCTCCTGGAGGTAGTCCATCTCGTAGAGGTGCTCGCGCCACTTGCGGTCGAGGACCGAGAGCACGACCCGGCGCTCCAGCTCACGCATGATCTCCGAGCCGAGCTGCGCCTCGCGCGCCTCGTACTGCTCGTGGATGTCGTTCTTGATGGACTCGGCGATGAACTCCGCGGTGATGCCCGCGCGGTCGCCCGCCGCGTCCTCCAGCTCCTCGACGGTGACCTTCACCGGGTAGAGCTGCCTGAAGGCGCCCCACAGCCGGTCCAGGTCCCACTCCTCGGCGAAGCCCTCGGCGGTCTCCTGGCGGATGTAGTCGTCGATGGTGTCGTCCATGAAGTGCTGGATCTGCTCCTGCAGGTCCTCGCCCTCCAGGACGCGCCGCCGCTCGCCGTAGATGACCTCGCGCTGCCGGTTCAGCACCTCGTCGTACTTCAGGACGTTCTTGCGGGTCTCGAAGTTCTGGGTCTCGACCTGCGACTGCGCGGAGGCGATGGCCCGGGTGACCATCTTGTTCTCGATCGGCACGTCGTCCGGCACGTTGGCCATGGCCATGACCCGCTCGACCATCTGCGCCTTGAAGAGCCGCATCAGGTCGTCGCCGAGCGACAGGTAGAAGCGGGACTCGCCCGGGTCGCCCTGACGGCCGGAACGACCGCGCAGCTGGTTGTCGATGCGGCGCGACTCGTGGCGCTCGGTGCCCAGCACGTACAGCCCGCCGAGCTCCTTGACCTCCTCGAACTCCGCCTTCACGGCCTTCTCGGCGCGCTCCAGGGCACCAGGCAGGGCCGCGGCCCACTCCTCGACGTGCTCGACCGGGTCGAGACCCGCCTGGCGCAGCTCCGCCTCGGCGAGGTCGTCCGGGTTGCCGCCGAGCTTGATGTCGGTGCCGCGGCCCGCCATGTTCGTGGCGACCGTGACGGCGCCGCGGCGGCCGGCCTGGGCGACGATGCTGGCCTCGCGCTCGTGGTGCTTGGCGTTCAGCACCTCGTGCGGGACACCGCGCTTGGAGAGCTGCTGCGAGAGGTACTCGGACTTCTCGACGGAGGTGGTGCCGACGAGGACCGGCTGGCCCTTCTCGTGCTTCTCGACGATGTCGTCGACGACCGCGGCGAACTTCGCGACCTCGGTCCGGTAGATCAGGTCGGACTGGTCGGTGCGCTGCATCGGCCGGTTCGTCGGGATCGGGACGACGCCGAGCTTGTAGATCTGGTGGAACTCGGCCGCCTCGGTCATCGCCGTACCGGTCATGCCGGACAGCTTGTCGTAGAGGCGGAAGAAGTTCTGGAGGGTGATCGTGGCGAGCGTCTGGTTCTCGTCCTTGATCGGCACGCCCTCCTTGGCCTCGATGGCCTGGTGCATGCCCTCGTTGTAGCGGCGGCCGGCGAGGATGCGGCCGGTGTGCTCGTCGACGATCATGACCTCGCCGTCGATGACGACGTAGTCCTTGTCCTTCTTGAACAGTTCCTTCGCCTTGATGGCGTTGTTCAGGTAGCCGACGAGCGGGGTGTTGACCGACTCGTAGAGGTTGTCGATGCCCAGCCAGTCCTCGACCTTGGCGACGCCGGCCTCGTGGATGGCGACCGTGCGCTTCTTCTCGTCGACCTCGTAGTCGCCGGTCTCCTCGATGCCCTTCAGCGGGTTGCCGGGCTCGCCCTTGCTCAGACGGGTGACCAGCTTCGCGAAGTCGCCGTACCACTTGGTGGCCTGGTCGGCGGGGCCGGAGATGATCAGCGGCGTACGGGCCTCGTCGACGAGGATCGAGTCGACCTCGTCGACGCACGCGTAGTTGTGGCCGCGCTGGACCAGCTCGTCCTTCGACCAGGCCATGTTGTCGCGCAGGTAGTCGAAGCCGAACTCGTTGTTCGTGCCGTACGTGATGTCGCAGGCGTACTGCTCGCGGCGCTGCGCCGGCGTCATGTTGGCCAGGATGCAGCCGACCGTCAGGCCCAGGAACTTGTGGACCCGGCCCATCATCTCGGAGTCGCGCTCGGCCAGGTAGTCGTTGACCGTGATCAGGTGGACGCCCTTGCCGGACAGCGCGTTCAGGTACGCCGGGAGGGTGCCGACGAGGGTCTTGCCCTCACCGGTCTTCATCTCGGCGACGTAGCCGAGGTGCAGCGCGGCGCCGCCCATGATCTGGACGTCGTAGTGACGCTGGCCGAGGACGCGCTTCGCGGCCTCGCGCACGGTCGCGAAGGCCTCCGGCAGCAGGTCGTCGAGGCTCTCGCCGTCGGCGTACCGCTGCTTGTACTCCTCCGTGAGGGCCCGCAGGTCGGCGTCGGAGAGGTTGACGAAGTCCTCTTCGATGGAGTTGACCTGGTCCGCGATGCGGTGCAGTTTGCGCAGGATCTTGCCTTCGCCTGCACGCATGAGCTTGTTGAAGACGGACACTGAGGCTGGTCTCCTTGCCGGTCGGGCCTGGCACTGGGTCTTGTCACGGACACGAGCGCGGGCACGGCAGGTGGTCCCCACCGCAACGGCCATCGTAAGCGAGACCACCCTCACGGAGGGAGGGCCCGCGGGGCCGCCGCCGCACGTCCGCCCACAAGAGAGAACGCACGAGGTGGTCGGAAGGTGCCGCGCCTTCCGAAAAGTGTTCGCTTCCGCCCGCCCGGGTCCCCACAATCCGGGCATGGATCCCCTCACGCTCACCAGCGAACGCCTCCGGCTCCGCAGCTTCGTCCCCGAGGACGAGGACGTCGTGTACGCCCACTGCCAGGACCCCGCCATCCGCCGCTGGACGACCGTCCCGGACCCGTACCCCCGCGAGGCCGCCTCCTTCTTCCTGAACCGGATCGTCCCGGACGGCTGGCGCGACGACACCGACTACAACTTCGCCGTCGAGCCCCTGGACGGCGGCCCGCTGCTCGCCGCCACCGGCCTGCACCAGCGCGGCGACGGCACCGGCGTCTGGGAGATCGGCTTCTGGCTGGCCCCCGGCCACCGCGGCCGGGGCTACATGACGGAGACGGTGCGCACCGCCGCCCACTGGGCCTTCACCGGCCTCGGCTGCGTCCGCCTGCTCTGGCGCGCCGAGGTCGGCAACACCGGCTCCCGCGCGGTGGCCGAGCGGGTCGGCTTCACCATGGAGGGCGTCCAGCGCGCCGGCCTGCTGCACAACGGCACGCTCAGGGACGCCTGGACCGGCTCGCTGCTCCCCTCCGACTTCGGCCTGCCGAGCCCCGTCCCGTACCTCCCGCCGCGCGAGGCGCCGCCCTCCGTGGACCCCCGGCCGACCGCCCCGGAAGGCCCCGGCGCTGTCAGTCCCGGGGCCTAGGGTTTCCCCATGACGACCGTGCCGAAGACCGCTCCGCCGACCGCCCCGACGCCCGCTCCGAAGCCCGTCACCGAACTCTCCGCCGCCGAGGCCCGCAGGATCGCCCTGCGCGCCCAGGGCTTCCTCGGCGCCCCCGACCGCCGGGCCGGGGTCCGCGGCGTACTCCGTCACCTCGGCCAGGTCCAGCTGGACACCATCTCGGTCCTGGCCCGCTCGCACGAACTGATCCCGTACGCCCGCCTCGGCGCGGTCGGCCGGGCCGCCGTCGAGGAGGCCTACTGGTCGGACGGGCACGCCTTCGAGTACTGGTCGCACGCCGCCTGCATCCTGCCCGTCGAGGAATGGCCGCTGTTCGCCTTCCGCCGCCGCGCCTACCGCGCCCGCCCGCAGTGGCACCACGAGCTGTCCGGCGGCTCCTACGCCAAGGTGATCGACCAGCTCCGGGCCGAGGGCCCGCGCACCGCGACCGAGCTGGGCGGCGCCAAGAACAAGGGCGAGTGGTGGGACTGGTCCGACACGAAGATCGCCGTCGAGCGGGCGCTGATGTACGGCGAGGTCGTCGTCACCGAGCGGCGCGGCTGGAAGCGCGTGTACGACCTGGCGGAGCGCGCGATCCCGGAGCCGCTGCGGCACGACTCCTTCGACGACGCCGAGTGCGTGCGGCGGCTCGTGCGGCAGGCGGGCGAGGCGCTGGGCGTCGGCACGCGCGCGGACATCGCCGACTACCACCGGCTCAAGGGGGAGCAGTTCGACGCGGTGGTGGCGGACTCGGGCCTGGTGCCGGTGACGGTGGCGGGCTGGGGGAAGCCGGCCTGGGCGGACCCGGCGGCCCTGGCCACGGAGCCGCGCGGCCGGCACCGCACGACGCTCCTCTCCCCCTTCGACTCGCTGATCTGGGAGCGGGCCCGCACGGAGCGGATCTTCGGCTTCACCCACCGGCTGGAGGCGTACGTGCCCAAGCCGAAGCGGGTGCACGGCTACTTCGCGATGCCGGTCCTCGCCGGCGGCCGCCTGGTCGGCCGGGTGGACCCGGCCCGCGAGGGCCGCACCCTGGTCGCCAAGCAGGTCTCCCTGGAGGGCCCCAAGGCCGTCCCGGCCGTCGCCCGGGCCCTCCGCGAAGCCGCCGAGTGGGTCGGCTGCGACGCGGTCCGCGTCGAGCGCCTGGACCCCCCGGAGCTCACCCCGCCCCTCCTCAAGGCCCTGGAAGCGTGACGGCTCCTTCAGCGGATCTCCAGGATCTTCTCCCGCATCGCGTAGACCACGGCCTCCATGCGGGAGTGGAGCTGGAGCTTCTCCAGGATGTTCCGGACGTGGTTCTTCACCGTGTTCTCGGAGATGAAGAGCTCCTTGGCGATGTCCCGGTTGTTCATGCCGGTGGCGACGAGCTTGAGGACCTCCAGCTCGCGGTCGGTGAGCCGGGGCGCGGGGACGAGGCGGCGCTCGTCGGTCCGCTGGATCATCGACTTGAACTCGGTGAGGAGCTTCGACGCCATGGAGGGGCTGATCTGGGACTGCCCGTCGGCGACGGCACGGATCGCGGTCGCGACCTCGTCGGTGGAGATCTCCTTGAGGAGGTAGCCGGTCGCACCCGCCTTGATCGCGTCGTAGAGGTCGGCCTCCTCGTCGCTGATCGTCAGCATGATGATCTTCGCGCTGGGGGCGACCTCCTTGATGGAGGTGCACGCCTCGATGCCGCCGCGCCGGGGCATCCGCACGTCCATCAGGACGATGTCGGGCAGCAGGTCCGCCGCCTTGTCGACGGCCTCGGCCCCGTCGCCCGCCTCGCCGACGACCTGGATGTCCTCCTCCTGCGCGAGGACGATCTCCAGCCCGCGCCGGAAAAGCGCGTGGTCGTCCACGACGAGGACCCGGATCGGCTCCCCGCGATAGACCTCGTTGGCCGATTCCGACCCTTCCGGAGCGTTCTCATGGGCGAGCACACCGCGCTCGCGCCCGCTGAGCACCGGGCCGAAGCTGTCTGCCATCGTTCCTCCCCCTGAAGGCCGTGGCCTGAATTCGTTTCCGGTCCCCCAACCACTGCCCGGGAAGCACCGGTTGGCGTGCACGCCATGATTTCATGCCCGGGCGGTTCCGGGGTGGCCCCGTGGGCGCACAGGGGTGCCCCTGGGGGCGCGAAGGGCGCTCCAGGGGCACCGTGGGGACACGTGGGGCGGAGGGTGCGGAACGGCCGCGGCGCCGAGAGCGGGCCGCCGCGGCCCGGTCCCTGACGCCTCGTCGGCCGCCCGGCCGGAACCGGCCGGCGGAACCGGCCGGCCAGCCGTTCGACGGGTCAGCCGCCGAGCGCGCCGCCCGCTCCGCCGCTGTTCTCGGCGAGCGGGTCGTTCTCCAGGTGGATGACGCCGTAGTCGTAGGCGTGGCGCCGGTAGACGACGCTCGGCTGCTTGGTCTCGGCGTCGACGAAGAGGTAGAAGTCGTGCCCGACCAGTTCCATCTCGTAGAGGGCCTGGTCGAGTCCCATGGCGGCGGCCCGGTGCGTCTTCTCGCGCACCACCAGCGGACCCTCGCCCTGGACCTCGATCGAGCCCATCATCCTGGTGGGCACCTCGCCGCCGGCCTCGTCGGCGACGAGCTCGCCCTGACCGTTGAGCTGGGCGACACCGGGGACGACGTCGGCGACCTCCGCCGCGGAGAGCCGCCCGGTGCCCCGGCGGGTGTAGCGCTTGTCGTGCTGCTTGCGGAGCCTGGCCTCCAGCTTGTCGCTGGCCAGGTCGAGGGCCGCGTACGGGTCGCCGGCCGACGCTTCCGCCCGGATGACCGGGCCTCGGGAGTGGAGGGTGATCTCCACGCGGTCGGACCGGTCGGCCTGCCGCGGGTTGGGCTCCTTGGACACCTCGACGTCGAGGCTGATCACCTTGCCGTCGAGCTTCTGGATCTTCTCCAGCTTCAGCTTCTCGGCCACGTGCTTGCGGAACCGCTCGGGCACCTCTGTCTTGCGGCCCTTGACGACGATGTCCACGCAGAACTCCGTTCCCGGATCGCCCGCCAGGCTCCTAGGCCGACGGGCATCTCCCTTTGCACCAGCTCCGGCGGTTTCACCGGAGCTCGGACTTGGCGACTTCGACCTCCTCCTCCCCAGCCGACGAGATCACAACCCCATCGACGAGAGGTTAATTCGCCCTGAACTCCTGTCCTGTAGGCGCAACCATGTATGCGGTGAGGCCGGGCATTCACCCTTCCTCACAACCGAACATAGCCCCTTCGGACGGGTGTCGGCACCCGCTACCGCGACTTACCTCCATTCGGAGGCTTTCACCTCTCACCACCTGCAACGATCCAAGTTCCCGACGAGTTCCGGTTTAATTCGAACGAAGCGGGAGATGATGCGATCACGGCCGCCACCCGCTGTTCGAATTCATGCTGCGCGAAATCCCCTCGGGGTCCTTCCGCCGTTGCGGGGGTGAACGGAGGGTGTACGGCTCCGAGGGCGCGCGCCGCCTCCGCGAGCGTCGCGCCGGTGGTCATCAGGTCGTCCACCAGGACCGCCCGCCCGGCAGCCAGGAGCCGTACGCCGCCCGGCACCACCTCCAGCGCCCCGGCCAGATTCGCCCGCCGCCCCCGCGCCCCCAGTCCCGCCTGGTCGGCCACGGCCCGCCGCTGCCGCAGCACCGGCAGCACCCGCGCGGGCCGCCCCGCCCGCCGCAGCCGCGCGGCCGCGGCCAGCGCCACCCGCCGCGTCGGATCGTGCCCGCGGGCCCGCACCGAACGCCGCGAGGAAGGCACCGGCACCAGCAACAGCGGCCGCCCCGGCCCACCCCCACCGTCCGCGGCCCCCACCGCGGCCTCCACGGCCCCGGCGAGCGCCGCTCCCAGGGGCGCCGCGAGCCCCAGCGCCCCGCGCTCCTTGTGGGCGATCAGCAGCGCCCGTACGGCCCCCTCGTACGGCACGGCGGCATGCACCACGGGCAGCCCCTCCGGCTCCGGCAGGGGGCGCACCCGCCCGCCCCCTCCCCCCTCCCCCGCCCCGGCCCCCTCCAGCACCCCCGCACACTCCGCGCAGAGCGCCGCACGAGGCGCCCCGCAGCCCTCGCAGGCGCTCGGCAGCACCAGCTCGGAGATCTCGCGCCACCAGCCCCGCATGGCTTCACTCTGCCCCGGTCGCGGGGGCACCGCCACCCCTGTGGACAACGCCCTGTGGACAACCCGGAGAGGCGCGGTCCCGGGCCCCGCCCGGCCCCGGGACAGCCCTCAGCCACCCAAGCGAGCACCCGCTCCACCGCTCAACTGCCCAACCGGCAAGCGGCAAGCGGCAACCGGCCATCAGCCATCAGCCACTGACCACCGATCCGCCCTACCCGGGATACACCGGTACCGTCCCCGCCTTCACCACCGGCTGCCAGTTCGCCCCCGGCATGAGGCGCACGATGCCGTCGTTGCCGGAGGCGGCGATCAGCGGCTCGGTCTCGTGGTGCGGCGCGGCCACGACGCTGACGCCGTTGAGGCCGGGCAGCACCGAGCTCGCGGAGGTGGAGCCGTCGGTCTGGAGGTAGCGGATCTGCTGCACGCCGCCGGCCTCCCGGCCGACGACGACGAGCCGGCTCGGCCCCGCCCAGGAGACGGACGAGACCGACTCCATGCGCGGCGCGGCGGGCTGGAGGTCCACCACGGACACGACCTGCTCGTCCGCGCCGTCCTGCCGCTCGATCCGGCCGATCTGGAGGGTGGTGCGCCCGTCGCGGGTGATGAGGAGCGCGATCCGCACCCCGTCCGCGGAGACGCGCAGCGATTCGACCCGGGTGCCCTCCGTCAGCCACGGCGTGCGGACCTCGATCCACTTGCCGGTGCCGTCGGGCACGACGACCAGCCGCTGGTGGCCCCTGGCCCGGTCGGCGACCCACAGGTCGCCCCGCCCGTCCCAGCTGGGCCGGGAGAGCCGGTCCCGCGGCGCCGCCGTCACGGCGGCGCCGCTCTTGAAGACCGGCGGCGCCTGTTCCTGGTCGGTCGTGATCGAGGAGACGTACAGCGCGCTGCCGTCCTCGGAGATTCCCGCCGCCAGGCTGCCGCTGCGGGCCACGGCGACCGAGCCCAGCGGCACCACGCCCTTGCCCAGCAGTCCCGGCACCGGTTCCGCGGGCTGGACCACGTCGTCCCCGCCGGGCTTGAGCGCCATCATGCGGCCCTCGTCGTCCACGAAGTACGGCGTCTCGGCCTGCCCCGTGTCCTTGACCGCCTCGAACTCGGCGGCCTGCCCCTTCCCGAGCCGGCACAGGCCGTTGCCCCCGCCGTCCTGGAGCTCGACCTGGTCGACCCGTACGGAGGGCAGGTCGCCGAGCGTGACGAGCAGCTGGGCGGCCATCCGCCGGCACGCCTCGCCGCCGAACCGGTCGGCCTGGACGTCGAGCGGCACCTTGAGCGTGGACTGGTCGTCCGTGGCCAGCGAGGTGACGCCGCTCTTCAGCCGCGTCCCGGACGGGAAGGGCGAGTCGACGGCCGGCCGCAGCCAGTGCGTCGGCCCCTCCAGGAGCGCCTTCACGGTCTGCGTCACCGGGTCCATCCGGGTGACCGGGTCCTGGCGCTGCCGGATGTAGACGGGGTCGGCGACCAGCCAGTCCCGGCCGGAGGCGAAGTAGTACTTGTTGACCGAGCGGTAGTTGCGGAGGAAGTCGGCCTCGCCGAGCACCAGGCCGGGCGGCAGGCCGTCGATCCGCCACTCCTTGTCCTTGCCGTTGGCCGCGGTCTCCTGCACGACGTGGATGGCCTGCGCGTACTCCACCGGGCTGTTGGGCTGGTACGCGTGCCGGGCGTCCACGGTCGCGATCTTCCGGCCGGAGATCGGGTAGTCGCGGCCCTGGTTCTCGGGGTCCGCGTTGCGGTTGGCGCCCTTGCGGTCGGGGGCGGTGGCGAGCACGGTGATGCTCTGTTCCGGCTTCCAGGTCTCGGCCGCGTTCCGGGTCAGGTACTTGCGCGCGGTCGCGAAGCCGGGGTCGTCACTCGTCATGGCCTCCAGGAAGCCGTCGACGATCTCGTCCGGGTCGGCGTTCTCCCGGGGGGCGACCGCGTAGACCCGCACCTGCGAGTCGCCGGGGTTGGCTCCGCGTACGGCCTGGACGTCGCCGCTGTCCGGCATGGTGGCGCAGCCCGTCGCCAGCAGTCCGCCGCAGGCGGCGAGCACCAGTGTGCGTCCGCCCCGGCCCCGCCCCGCCCGCTTCCGCGCGTCAGCGCTCACCTGTGCCGTCCTCCCGCTCCGCGTTCCCCGCCGTGCCCGTGCCCGTGCTCCGTGCCCGTTCCGTGTCCGCCGTCGTCCGCGCCACCACCCGGGCTCCGCTGCCGGGCAGCGCCGCCGGGTCGACGGCGGCCCCCCTCGGGGGCGCCGGGATCCGCGGCGGCACCGGGGACAGCGGGGGCCGCTCCCCGGCCGGCTGGGCCGGTACGGAGGCGGTGCGGCCGGTCTCCTGTGCCCGCCCGGCGGCCTGCTCGCGGTTGCGCCGGGAGTCCTCGGGTTCCAGGGGTATCGGCGAGCCCCGCAGCGGCTCGTCCGCGGTGCGCGGCAGCGTGAGCCGGAACTGCGAGCCGCCGCCGGCCTCGCCCCACGCCTGGAGCCAGCCGCCGTGCAGCCGCGCGTCCTCGACGGCGATCGACAGCCCGAGGCCCGTGCCGCCGGTGGTGCGGGCGCGTGCCGGGTCCGCCCGCCAGAAGCGGTTGAAGACCCGGGTGGCCTCGCCGGGTTTCAGGCCGACGCCGTAGTCGCGTACGGCGACGGCGACGGCGCCGCCGGCCGCGGCCAGCTTCACCACGACGTCCCGGCCCTCGCCGTGCTCGACGGCGTTGACGACCAGGTTGCGCAGCACGCGCTCGACCCGGCGGGCGTCCGCCTCGGCCACCACCGGCTGCTCGTCGCCGACGACGACGATCCGGGTGCCCTTGCGTTCGGCGAGCGGCTCGGCGCCGCCGATGACGCGGCGCACCACCTGCCGCAGGTCGATCGGTTCGGCCTCCAGGGCGGCGGCGCCCGCGTCGAAGCGGCTGATCTCCAGGAGGTCGGAGAGCAGCGACTCGAAGCGGTCGAGCTGGTCGCCGAGGAGTTCGGCGGAGCGCGCGGTGACGGGGTCGAAGTCGACGCGGGCCTCGTGGATGACGTCGGCGGCCATCCGCACGGTGGTCAGCGGGGTCCGCAGCTCGTGCGAGACGTCGGAGACGAACCGCCGCTGCATCCTCGACAGCTCCTCCAGCTGCTGGATCTTGAGCTGGAGGTTGGAGGCCATCTTGTTGAAGGCCTCGCCGAGGCGCGCGATGTCGTCCTCGCCGGTGACCTTCATCCGTTCCTGGAGCCGGCCGGCGGAGAGCCGTTCGGCGATCCCGGCGGCCATCCGCACCGGTGTGACGACCTGCCGCACCACGAACCAGGCGATGGCCCCGAGGAGGACCACCACGAAGAGTCCGGCGGTGGCCAGGGTCGTCTTGACCAGGGTGAGGGAGTCCTCCTCCTGGGTGAGCGGGAAGAGGTAGTACAGCTCGTACTGCTTGCCCTCGGCGTCGTTGAGCCGCTTGCCGATCACGAGTCCCGGCTCGGGCTGCTTGTCGCTGGTGTAGTGGATGCGCCCGAACTTCTGGAACGGCACGTTGTCCCGTGCCACCGACTGCCGCAGGTCGGCGGGGACGGACCGCGCGGGGTCGACCTCGCCGGAGGCGCGGGCGCCGCGGCTCGCGGTGTCGCCGGAGTCCAGCGAGAGCGCCACCACGTTGAACGCGTTCTGGCCGCCGCTGGCGAGCTGCTCCACGAGCGTGGAGCGCCAGTTCACCGAGGATCCGGCCCGCACCCCCTCCTGCCCGGGCACGGACGGTGTGGTCGCCGCCCGGTCCTGGGCGGCGGAGAACCCGCCGGCGGCCTGGATCTGGGCGGCCTTCTCCTTGGTGTCGAGCAGGCCGTTGCGGACCTGCCCGATGACGACCAGGCCCAGCAGCAGCACGACGCCGAGGGACATCAGGAGGGTGCCGGCGACGACCCGCAGCTGGATGTTCCGCCGCCACAGCCGTACGGCGGGCAGCAGCGGCCTGCGCACCAGCCGGGCGACGATCCGGAAGACCCGTCCGCCCGGCGTCCCGTCCTGGAGGAGTTGTCCGCCGCGCCTCAGGCGGCCGGAACGCGAGCCCCCCCGTCCCGGTCCGGCAGCCCGCCCCGTACGGCCCCCGGGGGCCGGGGACTCCGGAGCAGCACTGCCCTTGCTCATATCAGCTCGGTCCCGCCTTGTAGCCGACCCCGCGGACGGTCACCACGATCTCCGGCCGCTCCGGGTCCTTCTCGACCTTCGAGCGCAGCCGCTGGACGTGCACGTTCACCAGCCGGGTGTCGGCCGCGTGCCGGTAGCCCCAGACCTGTTCCAGGAGCACCTCGCGCGTGAACACCTGCCACGGCTTGCGGGCGAGCGCGACCAGCAGGTCGAACTCCAGGGGGGTCAGCGCGATCGACTGCCCGTCCCGCTTCACGGAGTGCCCCGCCACGTCGATGACGAGGTCACCGATGGTGAGCTGCTCCGGCGCGGGCTCCTCGGAGCGCCGCAGCCGCGCCCGGATGCGGGCGACGAGCTCCTTCGGCTTGAACGGCTTGACGATGTAGTCGTCGGCCCCGGACTCCAGGCCCACGACGACGTCGACGGTGTCGCTCTTGGCCGTCAGCATCACGATGGGCACGCCGGACTCGGCCCTGATGAGCCGGCACACCTCGATGCCGTCCCTTCCGGGCAGCATGAGGTCCAGCAGCACCAGGTCCGGCTTGGCCTCCCGGAATGCGGCGAGAGCCTTGTCGCCGTCAGCGACGAACGACGGCTCGAACCCTTCACCCTTGAGCACGATCCCGAGCATCTCGGCCAGTGCGGTGTCGTCGTCGACGACGAGAACGCGTCCCTTCATATCGACATCATCCCATTTCCGTATCAGTCTCAAGGCGGCTGGTGAGATACCTCACTGACCTGCGACAACGCCTCGGACCGGCCCCCTGACTCCCCGTGTCCGCGCGCCGCGCCGCCAGTAACGACTGTCACCCCCCGTGCCCCCGCGGTCGCCCAGAACCGTACCCCGCCGGACCCCGAACGCCCACGCTCCGGAACGAGCTTCCTCCCCCGGTACGGCTCCACCGGCCGCCGACGGGTCCGGAACCCGCCCTCGGGCGGGGGTTCCGGGCCGCGGGCGGGGGCGGGAAGCCGTTCCGTCCCGGGTCACGGCGGGGTCCCCCGTGGCACGATGGCAGCCGGCCCGCCGCCCGACCGTGGACGGCCGCCGTGACCGAGCCGGTTCGCCGACCGGCACCGCGACCCAATCCTTCGAGGTGGACGACCGTGAACGACACTCCGGGCCGGAACACGCCCGGATCTGCCCCTTCCGACGGCCAGGACGGGCCCGCGATCCCCGGACCGTCCTCCCCCTCGGAGACGAACGGCTCCGCTCCCCAGTGGTCGAAGGACCAGCCGCCCGCCGGCCAGTGGTCCCCGCCCCCCGGCGGCCCGGCCCGGCCGCCGGCCCCGGGCCGCGCCTGGGCGACCCCGCCGCCGCAGCGCGGCCGGAACGGCTACGGCGCCCCTCCGGCCGCGAAGCCGGGCGTGATCCCGCTCCGCCCGCTGGGCGTCGGCGAGATCCTCGACGCCTCGGTCGCGACCCTGCGCCGCTACTGGCGGACGGTGCTGGCCGTCACGGTCACCGTGGCCGTGGTGACCCAGGTCGCGCTCGCGTTCGTCCAGCGTTACCTCGCTACGGAGCCGCCGGCCCTGCACGCGGACGCGAGCCCGGCGGAACAGCTGGAGGCGGCCTCCGCCTATCTCCGGGCCTCCTTCACCGAGCTGGCCCCGACCATGCTGGTCTCCGTCGCCGCCTCGGTCTTCACCAGCGCCCTGCTCACCATCGTGGTCAGCCGGGCGATCCTGGGCCGGCCGGTGACCCTCCCGGAGGCGTGGCGGGAGGCGAGCCCGCGGCTGCCGCAGCTGCTGGTCCTCTCCCTGGCCCTGCCGCTGGGCGCCGGTGTCCTCGCCTTCGTGGCGATGCTTCCGGGCCTGCTGCTCGGCGGGGCCGGCGGCGCGACGCTCGCCTTCCTCGGCGGCGCGGCGGCGTTCGTCGTCATCGTCTGGCTGCTGATCCGTTTCAGCCTGGCCTCTCCGGCCCTGATGCTGGAGCGCCAGGGCATCGTCGCGGCGCTGAAGCGTTCGGCGAAGCTGGTGAAGGGCGCCTGGTGGCGGATCTTCGGCATCACGGTGCTGACCCAGCTCCTCATCATGATCTTCACGATGATCCTGGCGATCCCGTTCACCGCGATCGCGTTCGCCCTGGACGGCGTCGGCGTGGACGAGCTCTCCGGCTCGGGCTTCGAGCTGAGCTGGACCTATCTGATCGTCATGGCCGTCGGCGGCGTCATCAGCGGCGCCCTCACGTACCCGATCGCGGCCGGCGTGACCGTCCTCCTCTACGTGGACCAGCGCATCCGCCGCGAGGCCCTGGACCTGGAACTCGCCAAGGCCGCCGGCACCCCCGCCCACGCCCCCACCGAGCACTGACCCACCCCCGACAGCTCCCGCTTCCCGCCCCCAGAGCCCCCGGAACCGGGAGCTGTCCCCTTTCCCACCGGTCCGCCGCCGACTTCGACACCCCGAGCAGCGCAGCGAGCTGCCGCCTCGTCAGGTTCGTGCGCCAGTACGCCACCACCAGCAGGGTCCGGCCCTCCGGCGGAAGACTCCACGGCCGGCCTCTGCGAACCGCGTCCGCACCCTCGCGCCGCAGAACCGTCACCGGCTTCCCGAAAGCACGAGGGCTCAGCCTGGAGGACGGGGCTGCCCAGGAAGGCTCTGACGCCGTGACCACACCAGCCACCCGTCTCTCAACTGCCGCTCAAGGGACTGTCGGCGATCCGGATCAGTTCGACCCAGGTCAGCCCCGTGCCCGAGAAGTCGCCGTCCCAGCTGGCGATCCGCTCGACGTAGCTTCTGCCTGGATGGGTGAGGAGGTAGTCGGTTCCGTAGTCGCCATCCAGGTTGCGGTAGATCACCACGGCTCCGGGGCCGTCTTCTACCGGCACCCTGAACACGGGCCAGCGTTCAGGATCGAAAGCCCGGCTGGACCAGCAATGTCTCGCCGGGTACCAGCGGGCCGTCGTCGTATCCCTTGATCAGCACCTCTCGATCCTGTCACCAGCGACTGACACGACGAGATCCAGGATCGGCTGCTGGAGGGGCCTCAAGGGGCCCGCACATGACGGTGTTCCGAGCCGGCTCCAGGAACGACGGCCCTGGTGAGGCCGACCGTCAGTAATTGCCCTGGAACGCAGGAAAGCCCCGCACCACAAGGGTGCGGGGCTTTCCCACAATGATTGTTCGGCGGTGTCCTACTCTCCCACAGGGTCCCCCC